>NZ_JAEULU010000144.1 GCF_016792925.1 Gemmobacter sp. | reverse complement strand
CGGCACTTCGCCGTCAAAGAAGATCTGACGCGCGCGCTCGTCGGTATTGGCATCGCGAAACACCCCCGAGCCCGAGATCGAGGCCGAGCGCACGCCCGCCCCGGCCAGCAGCTCGCGCCAGCCGCCGGCGCTTTCCAGGCTGGTGACATCCACCGCCTCGGCGTTGAAGCTGATGCGCGAGGCGCGCAGCCCCGCGATGGTCTCGAATTGCAGGCTGCCGTTGACGTCGATCTTCACCAGCAAGTCCTTGCCGCTTTGCACAGCCATGGCATTCTCCGATTTTGACAGTGAGAAACCGGGTTATCCGCAGAAAATCCGGCCATTATGTTCGATTTGTGCAAGCCGATTCCGGCTCAATCCTCCACCCGCGCGGCAAAGCGCAGGTCGATGCGCCGGGCGGCGCCTTCCTCCAGACGGCGGGCCTGCGCCTTCTCGAAGCCCAGCGAGACCAGCCGCCCGCGCGTCAGCACCAGCGCCGCATCCACCAGCGCATCCGAGATCAGCACGGCGGTCTGCTTGGCCTGCAAGAACCCCGTCGCATCCGAGATCACGCTGACCGTGAAGCGATGCAGGGCGCCCGCGCCGCTGCCATCGCTGGCATCCAGCGCCTCCTCCGGCCCCAGCAGCACGAAAGTGCCGGGCGCCGTGCCCGCGGGCAGCGCGTCATGCACCGGCACCCCCGGCACCTGCGCCACCAACCGTTGATACACCGCCGCCTGAAGGGCGGCTGCCACGCCATAGCTCATGCCGGAACCTCCTCACGGGCAAAACAGGTCAGAAACTGGCCCGCGCGCCCGGCCTCGGTCACCGCCACAATGGCGAAGACCCGGGCCCCCTCGCGGAAGCGCTGCCCCGGCAGGGGCCGCGACGGCGCCCCCTGCGGCGCGCCGCGCACCGTGATGCGATAGGGCACGGCGGCCAGGGTGACCTCCTCGCCCGCCACATCGCGCCCCGCGCCGGGCGTCACCTCGGCCCAAAGCGTGCCCAGCGCCTGCCAGACCGAGGTATAGCCGCCCGCGCCATCGGCGGTCTGCACCCGCCCCTCCAGCACCAGAGGCCGCGTCAGATGCGGAGCGCCGCTCATGCCGCACCCCCGCCCAGCACGCGCACATTGCGCCAGCTCTCGATCAGCACCTGCACCGAGAGGGGCAAGCCGCCCTGCATCCCGGCCTCGTGCCGGGTCTCGTAGAATTGCGCCGCCAGCAGCAGCACCGCCTGCGCCAGATCGCCCGGCACCGAAGACCAGCCCGGCCCGAACCCTGCGGTGAACACGATCTCCACCTGGCCCTCCACCGGCACCGAGGGCAACAGCATCCCCACCCCCACCAGCCTGGGGCGGTGGCGATCCGCCTGCACGCGGTAACGCGCCGGGGCCACCACCTGCGAGGCGCCCCCCGCCTCGACCAGCGTCACACTGGCCACCGCGCTCACCGGCGCCAGCGGCAGGGCCTGCGCCGCCGCATCGCGCCAATCCGCCAGCACCAGCTTGAACTGCCGCGCCAGCAGCGCCTTGCCGATCCGCGCCTCGATGGCGGCGATCGCCGCGCGCAGATGGCTTTCCACCAGCCCATCCTGCACGGCCTCATCGGCAAAGCCGGTGCCCAGCCGCAGATGGTCCTTCAAAATCTGGACCGGAAGCGCCGCCACCGGCACCGTGGTCTGCTCGATCAACATCATGGTCCTGCTCCGATGAAACCCAATTCCCCCCCGTCAGAGAGGCCCCCGTCAAAGAGGCACGGACGCGCGCCGCCCAACGCCACTCGGACGGAGGGGGAGCAGCTAGAAGGCGCGGGCAGAGGCGCGCGTCCGTGAGGGCCGGAGGCTCGCGCGCCCCGGCCCATGCCTTACCGGCTTACGACACCGCCACTTTCAGCAGCTTGATCGCCGCGTAATCGGTGATGTCGCCGCCCACGCGCTTGGAGGCATAGAACAGCACATGCGGCTTGGCCGAGAAGGGGTCGCGCAGCACGCGCAGATCGGGGCGTTCCGCGATGGTGTAGCCGTTCACGAAATCGCCAAAGGCGATCGGGAAGGTGTTGGTGCCCACATCCGGCATGTCCTCGCAGATCAGCACCGGATAGCCCAGCAGGCGCGGCGGCTCGCCCGCTTGCAGGCTGTCCCCCCACATGAAGCGGCCATCGGCATCCTTCATCTTGCGCACGGCACCGGCGGTTTTCGAGTTCATCACGAAAGACGCATTGGCGCGGTAATCGGCGCCCAGCGCATAGACCAGGTTCACGATGCAATCGCTGGCATTGGTGGTGGCGAAATCGGCGGCCGCGCCGGTCGGCACATAGCCAAGGCTGCCCCAGGTCCAGCTGGCATTCGCCACCTTGGTGGGCAGCAGGATGCCCTTGGGCTTGTCCACCCCGTCGCCATTCACAAAGGCCGCCGATTCCGCGCGGATGAAGCGCGTGGCGATCTTGCCCGCCAGCCAGCCTTCCACGTCAAAGGCGCTGTCATCCAGCAGGCGCTGGCTGGCCTTCGGCATCGCCGACAGCTCGTGCAGCTTGATCGAGATGCGCTCCACCGACGGGGTCGAGGTCTCGGTCTGGTTGGCGGCCTCGGTCGCCCAGCCCGACCCCACCTCGGTGCGGTCGATCAGCACGTCGAAGGACGGGCCATCCACCTGCACCACATTGGCAATCGCCCGCAGGCTGGACGTCGAAACCAGCATCGAGCGGATGCTGTCCGAGGTGCGCGGGTCGACCAGATAGCCGCCATCCGCCGCCACGGCGGTGGACATGGCCTTGCCCTCCAGCACCAGCCCGCGCAGCGCATCATCATCGCCGGTGCGGATATAGGCGTCAAAGGCCTTCACATGGGGCACCTCGATCTCGGCATGGGCCGAAAGCGCGGGGCGGCCATAGGTCTGGGATTTGGCATTCAGCATGGTCAGTCTCTCGTCCTGTTGTTGCAGTGCAGATTTCACTTCGGCCTGAAAGGCCCCGAACTCGGCCAGAAAGCCCAGCATCGCGGATTTCACCTCCGCCTCCGGCATCCGGGCATGGCTTTGGGCCTCGCTGCGGGCCTCGCTACGGGCATGCGGCATGGCGCCACCGGCCCGAGACTTGCTCTCGGTCATTGTCTTCCCCCAATGGTTCGCAGTGAGTGGCGGTCAGCGACCGGCCAGATTGCGGCGCGCATCCTCAAAGATCTGCGCCAGACTGCGCCAGGTATCGGCCTCAAGCGTCTCGCCCTTGCCCGTCACCCGCGCTTCGGGAAGCATGGGAAAGGTGACCAGCGACACCTCCCACAGCTCCAGCTCGGTCAGCAGGCGTTGCCCCTTCCCGTCGCGTTCCGATTTCACGGTGCGATAGCCGATCGACAGCCCGTCAATCGCGCCTGCCGCCAGCAGGGCCACCGCCTCGCGCCCCTTCTCCACATCGCCCAGGATGCGCCCCTTGACCCACAGGCCGGTGGCATCCTCGCGCACTTCATCCCAGACGCCGATGGGCTGGGTCGGGTCATGCTGCCACAGCATCTTGACCCGCCGCCCCGCCGCTGCCAGCCGCGCGAGCGAGGCGCCATAGGCCCCGCCCATCACCACGTCATTGCCCTGATCGCGCTTGCCAAAGAGGCTGGCATAGCCCTCGATCACATGGCCCTCCGTCACGGTCAGCCCGCTGCCCGCCTCGGGGGCCAGCGCCACGAACTTCTGTTCCGGCGCGCCGAATGTGCTGTAATATCCCATGGGTACCCCCGGTTTCTACTTGATCGCCGCCTTCAGCAGCGCCTCGGCCCCCTGCGCCAGCAGAAAGGCCGCCACGCCGTAAACCCCCAGCCAAAGCCGCTTCTCCAGCCGCTCCAGCGTGCCCTCGATCTGTCCAAGGCGGTATTCCAGCGCGTTCCAGCGTTCCTCCGCCACCCGCTCATTCGCCTCGATCCGGGCATGGGCGGCCTCGAAACTCTCATAGACAAAGCGCGAGCCGCCCGCCGCGCCCGTCCGCGCCTCGCGGCTCATTCGCCCTCCGTCAGCGGCGGCAGGCCCAGAAGCGCCCGCTTCTCCGCATCGCTGAGGAACGAGGCCGCGCCCACCCGCGCCCATTGCTGGTCGCGCTCCACCGCCAGCGCCGGCACCTGATCCAGATCGGGCTTCAGCTCCGCCGCCTCGCCGGTAAAGCCTTCCAGCCAATGCGACACCGCCGCCGTGACCTTGGCCACCAAAGGCAGCACCGTCAGCCGATAGAAGGCGCGGTTGGCCTCCTGATAATTGGCATAGGTGGCATCGCCCGGAATGCCGATCAGCATCGGCGGCACGCCAAAGGCAATGCAGATCTCCCGCGCCGCCGCCAGCTTCGTCTCATGAAACTCCATGTCAGAGGGCGAGAAGCCCATGGGTTTCCAGTCGAGGCCCCCCTCCAGCAACATCGGCCGCCCCGCATTGCGCGCGCCCTGATGATTGGCCTCCAGCTCGCCCACCAGCCGGTCATACTGGTCATTGGACAGCGAGCCCGCGCCCTCCGGCCCCTTGTAGACAATCGCCCCCGAGGGCCGGGCGGCATTGTCCAGCAGCGCCTTGCTCCAGGCACTCGCGCTCGAATGCACATCCACGGCCACCGCCGCCGCCTGCATGGGCGACAACCCGTAATGGTCATCCTGCGGGTGATAGAAGCGCACATGACAGATGGGTGCCAAAGGCCCCGTCATGTCAAAGCGATGCTTGCGCGCCCCCACGGTGTAATCATAGGCCACCGGCCAGCCATCGGCGCCCGGCACAAGGCTCATGCGGTCGCTGCGCAACACATGCAGCTCGCCGGGCACGCGCCCTTCACCGGGCACCGCCTCCAGATAGCCATTGCCCGACAGCAAAAGCTGCACATAAAGCGCCTCGAACAGATCGGCCCGCCCCTGCACCGGGTTCGGGCGCCGCACCAGATCCAGCACCGGATGCTGATCATAGCGCCGCTCGCTATCCTGCAAGACCAAGGGCAAGGCCGCCGCCGCTTCGGCAATCAGCTTCACCACCCGAAACCCGATCGGATTGCCCTGAAAGGCGTTTTTCGTCAGGCTCACCCCGTCGCGCGGGCTCCACACGACCCGGCCCGAACTGCCAAAGGCCATCACCCGCCCCGTCGCCGAGGCCTTCTGTTCCGGCACCGCCCTTTCGGCGCGCCGCAGGAAATCGAACACCATCCCGTTCTCCTTGCACTTCGCATCCCATCGGGCAAACCGCCCCCATCATGGCAAAGCCGCAAAGCCCCGCCATCCGCTCTCTCACCTGTCTGTCCAGAAGGGCCACCCGCCTTTCAGCTTCACCTTGGCCCAAATATCCCCGCGCGGAGCGCATCCCAGGCCAACCCCAAGGGCCCAACGCCCCCAGCTTCAACCTGACCCAAATATCCCCCGCCCGGAGGGCACCCTAGCCCCAAGCGCCCAACGCCCGAAGCTTCATCTTGGCCCAAATATCCACTGCCCCGCCTACAACAACCGCACCGCTGGCCGCATCGCGTGCTGCCCCGGCTCGATCATCAGCGCATGCAGCGCCCAGACCAGCGCATCCACCCGGTCGGGCGAACCCTTGCCTTCATAGCCCCGCGCCGTCATCCGGCACATCTGATCCTCCAGCCGCGCCAGATGCCGCAAATGGCTGACCCGCCCCTGCTCATAGAGCGCGGCCACCGGCTCGGCCCGCGCGGCCTTGCCCTTGCTCGCGCGCACCGCCTTGTAACTCACCAGCGGGTCCACCTGCCGGATCACCGCCTGCACCAGATCGCCGCCTTGGTTCACCTCCGCCACCAGCCGCTCGGCCCCGTGGCGCTCCATCGCCGCAATCGCCGCCCGCGCCCACTGGTCGGGCGAGGCGCCCTGCACGCTCGCATCCTCGAGGACAAAGGCCCGCCAATCCTGCACCGGCCCCTCCGTCACCGCGCCCACGACCACGATGCCGCATTCATCCGAGCCGCCATGCCCGGTGACCGGCGGGTCCACCGCCACAACCACCCGGCTCAGGCGCGGCAAAGCCTCCACCCGGCTGCGCTCGATCATCGCGCTGGTCCACAGCGCCCCCTCGGCATCCTCCAGCAGCGCGCCTTCCAGCTCCTGCAAGCCCAGCCGCGTGCCGCCATAGCGCGCCTTCACCTCCTCCAGGAACGAGGCCGCCAGATAGGCCCGGTTCGCATCCGTCGGCGCATGGGTCACCACGCTGGAGGGGTTGTTCAGAATGGCCTTCAACACCGCCACATTCTTTGGCGTCGTCGTCACCACCTGCTGCGGGTTCGACCCCAGACGCAGCGCGAATTGCAGCTGGTCCCAGGTCTCTTCCGCCCGCTTCCACTTTGCCAGCTCATCGACCCAGGCCGCGTCAAACTGGGGCCCGCGCAGGCTCTCCGGCTCATGGGCCGAAAACACCTGCGCCACCGCGCCATTCGGCCAGACAAGGCGCTTCCGCGTCGCCTCCCAGACCGGGCGGCGATCCGGCGGCGAGCAGGCCAGAATCCCGCTCTCGCCAAACACCATCACCTCGCGCACCTGATCCACCGTCTCGCCCACCAGCGCCAGCCGCGAGGCCCGGCCGGGGTCAGAGGGCCGCGCGCCTTCCACCTGCGCGCGCACCCATTCCGCCCCGGCCCGCGTCTTGCCCGCGCCGCGACCGCCCATGATGACCCAGGTTTTCCAGGCCCCCTCGGGCGGAAGCTGATGCGGCAGCGCCCAGAACTCGAACAGCCAGGGCAGCGCCAGCAGCGCCTCGTCGCCCAGGCCGTTCAGAAACTCATCCACCGTGTCCTGCGTCGCGGAGGCGAGCCAGGCGGCGCCCGATCTCAGCCCGGGCTGCGGCGAAATCCAGTTCGCCGCCGCTTCCTGCGACCCCGGCAACCTGTTTGCGGAGTTTGTCAACGCGCGTCCTTTCATCCATCACCATCTGGAAGGCGGCGCGCAGATCCTTGACCGCCTGCATGGCAGCCTTGGCCTCGCCCAGCTCGCCCTGGCGCACCTTTTCGGTGGCCGCTGCCAGCTCCATCGCCGCATCCCGATACATTTTTTCGGTTGCCCTCAGCAAAGCCTCAGGCCCAAGCTCTCGCCCCGTATCCCCGTCGGAGTAGTTCACACTCATTCGCTGCTGCCCGCCTCTCATGCCGTTCCCCGCACGAGTAAACAGCACGAGACGACAGCCCCGGGTGCCCCCCGGCTCTCTCGCTCGTTCTGTCTTCTAGCATGTGACCCTTTTAGACGAAGGTTTCGGAAAAGTCAAATAATATTGTATTTTCAATATCTTAACGGAAGGAACGCTGAAGGGCGGAAAGACGCAACACCCCAATTGGCCGAGGCCATCGCCGAGGTCATGTTGAAACGGAGGCCACGTTTGGGCCGGTGGCCCAAAGCCACCGGGTGAGCCGCCCGCCCTGCCGAGGGCGGGTGCTTCACACCCGCTGGGCGGGCGCAGGCTTGTCGGTCGTTGGTGGAAACGGTCTTGCTTCACCGCACCCACAGGGCCGGGGAAACGCGCTGCGTTTCCTGATCCCGGCCCCCATTGGCCGAGGCCATCGCCGAGGTCACGCGGCACCGTCTCCGCGTTTGGGCCGGTGGCCCAAAGCCACCGGCCAGCGCCCGCCCTCCGGGCGGCGGGCGCTTTGCGCCCACCGGGCGGGC
>NZ_JAEULU010000129.1 GCF_016792925.1 Gemmobacter sp. | reverse complement strand
CAACCCGCACCGGGCGATCCGCAACCGCCTCTTCAACGCCGACCCCAACACCCCCGACGCCAAGGGCACGCACCGCAACGACCCGAGCCCCGGCTACACGCCGAGCCACCTCGCCAGCGGCGTGCTGCGCGGGACCAACGGTGTGGAACCCGTGTACGGCTCGGTCTCGTTCCACGCCGACCCGGCCAGCTTCACCGTCAAGCGCGGCGACCCCGGCGACATCGCCGCCGCCAAGGGGTGAGGCGGCCGATTTTTCGACGAAAAATCGGGGAGAGGGGGGCTGTCTGCCCCCCAAGGCCTGCGGCCTTTCCCCCCGAGGATATTTTTGAACAGAAAATGAGGGCAGGCATGCTCTTTTCTGGAAGGGACAAGCGATGTTTGATCTGAGCGGCAAGAACGCATTGGTGACGGGGGCCTCGGGCGGGATCGGGGGCGAGATTGCCCGTGCCCTGCACAAGGCGGGCGCCACCGTCACCCTGTCGGGCACGCGGCTGGCGCCGCTGGAGGCGCTGGCGGCCGAGCTGGGCGACCGGGTGCATGTGGCGACCTGCGACCTGTCGGATGCGGCCTCGGTCGAGGCGCTGCCCAAGGCGGCTGCCGAGAAGATGGGGTCGGTCGATGTGCTGGTGAACAATGCGGGCATCACGCGCGACAATCTGTTCATGCGCATGTCGGATGACGAATGGCAATCGGTGCTGGATGTGAACCTGACCTCCACCTTCCGGCTGTGCCGGGGTGTGCTGCGCGGCATGATGAAGGCGCGGTGGGGGCGGATCGTCAATATCTCCTCGGTTGTGGGGGCCACCGGCAATCCGGGGCAGGGCAACTATGCCGCCTCCAAAGCGGGGATGGTCGGCATGTCGAAATCCCTCGCGGCGGAGGTCGCCAGCCGGGGAATCACCGTCAATTGTGTGGCGCCGGGCTTCATCACCACCGCCATGACCGACAAGCTGAATGACGAGCAGAAGGGCCGCATCCTGACCCAGGTGCCGGCCGGCCGCATGGGCGAGGTGGGCGAGATCGCGGCGGCGGTGCTGTATCTGGCAAGCCCGGAGGCCGGTTACGTCACCGGCACCACGCTGCATGTGAATGGCGGCATGGCGATGCTGTGAACCGGCACGGGCCTGCGGTGAAAGAGTTTGCCAAGGCCCGGCCCGCTTGCTATAGCCGCGAACGGAACCACCGGGGCCTGAAAGGGCTTTGGTGCCCTGCCAGACGCGGGGGAAATGGCCAAGGGGCACAAGCCCGGCGGCAGGGACACCACCGGGGGACATCCCCGTAACGATGAGGAAGTGACCATGAGCGACATCGCAGATCGCGTGAAGAAGATCGTCGTCGAGCATCTCGGCGTCGAAGAGGACAAGGTGACCGAGACCGCCTCGTTCATCGACGATCTGGGCGCTGACAGCCTTGACACCGTCGAGCTGGTCATGGCCTTCGAGGAAGAATTCGGGATCGAGATCCCCGATGACGCCGCCGAGACCATCCAGACCTTCGGCGATGCCGTCGGCTTCATCTCGAAAGCCGTCTGAGCTATTTCCCCGCAGGGGGAACCGGGCCTCTCACCGCAAGGTGGGAGGCCTTTTGCTTTGTCGCCCCCTGTCGCCGCAAGCGGGCGAGGCGTTTTGCGGTTTCGGGCGGAAATCCGGCGCTTGGCGCGGTCCGCCCCCGCTGCTGGTTGCGCCAGCAAAACGCCGCGTGTATCTAGTTTTCCAAAGTCTTGCCCTGTCCGGGGTGCTGCAAAAGGATGAGCGGATGCGTCGCGTTGTTGTTACGGGGCTGGGGATGGTCACGCCGCTGGCTTGCGGTGTCGAGGAAACCTGGAGCCGTCTGATTGCCGGGCAATCGGGGGCGGGGCCGATCACGCGGTTTGACGCCAGCAATGTGGTGACCAAATACGCCTGCGAGATTCCGATGGGCGATGGCACGGACGGCACTTTCAATCCCGATGACTGGATGGAGGCGAAAGAGCGCCGCAAGGTGGATGATTTCATCCTTTATGGCATGGCGGCGGCGGTGCAGGCCGTGCGTGATTCCGGCTGGGAACCGCAGAATGATGAAGACCGCGAACGCACCGGCGTGATGATCGGTTCCGGCATCGGCGGGCTGTCCTCGATTGCCGAGACGGCCGTGCTGATCAAGGAGAAAGGCCCCAAGCGGGTATCGCCCTTCTTCATTCCCGGCGCGCTGATCAACCTGATTTCGGGGCAGGTTTCGATCCGCTTCGGCTTCAAGGGGCCGAACCATGCGGTCGTCACGGCCTGCTCCACCGGCGCCCATGCCATTGGCGATGCGGCGCGGCTGATCGCCTTTGGCGATGCCGATGTGATGCTGGCCGGCGGCGCGGAAAGCCCGATTTCCGAGATCGGCATCGCCGGGTTCAACGCCTGCAAGGCGCTGTCGACCAAGCGCGAGGCCGAGCCGCAAAAGGCCAGCCGGCCCTATGATGCCGACCGCGATGGCTTTGTGATGGGCGAGGGCGCGGGCGTTGTGGTGTTGGAAGAATACGAACACGCCAAGGCCCGTGGCGCCAAAATCTATTGCGAGGTCTTGGGGTACGGGATGTCGGGCGATGCCTATCACATCACTGCGCCGTCCGAGGATGGCGATGGCGGCTTCCGCTCGATGAGTGCGGCGCTGAAACGCGCGGGGCTGGCGCCAGCGGATGTGGATTACATCAACGCGCATGGCACCTCGACCATGGCCGACACGATCGAGCTGGGCGCGGTGGAGCGGCTGATGGGCGAGGCGGCGGCGGGGGCCACCATGTCCTCGACCAAATCGAGCATCGGGCACCTGCTGGGCGCTGCGGGCGCGGTGGAGGCGATCTTCTGCGTGCTGGCCATTCGTGACCAGATCGCGCCGCCGACGATTAACCTTGATACCCCCGCCGTGACGCCCAAGCTGGACCTTGCGCCGAACAAGGCGGTGAAGCGCAAGATTGATGTGGCGCTGTCGAACTCCTTCGGTTTTGGCGGCACCAATGCCAGCCTGGTTCTGGGCAAGGTGCGCGGCTGATGTGGAAATCGGTCGCCTCCAATGCGTTGACGCTGTTTATCATTCTACTGGTTGCGGTTGCGGGGCTGCTTGCATGGGGGCGCCAACAATATCTGGGGCCGGGGCCTTTGGCGCAGGCGGTTTGCGTGAAGGTGGAAAGTGGCGATAGCCTGAGCAAGGTGAGCCGCAATCTGGAAGCGCAGGGCGCGATTTCGGATGCGCGGATTTTTCGGATCGGGGCGGATTACTCGGGCAAGGCCGCGGACCTGCGGTTTGGCTCATATCTTGTGGCCGAGCGGGCCTCGATGGCCCAGATCGTGGATCAACTGACCTCGGGCGGGGCTTCGACCTGCGGGCGGGAAGTGAACTTCCGCATCGGGGTGGCCAAGGCCGAAATCCTGCTGCGGGAACTTGATCCCGCCACGCAACGCTTTGTAGAGGTTGCGAAATTTGACCCGGCCGCCGAGGCTGCCCCGCAGGCCTATGTCGATGCGGCGCAGGAGGGGGACCTGCGTTGGCAGGTGACTTTGGCGGAAGGGGTGACCAGCTGGCAGGTGGTGGAAAGCCTGAAACGGGCGGATTTTCTGGAAGGCGAAGTGCCGGAAGTGCCGCCGGAAGGCAGCCTTGCGCCCGATGGCTATGACGTGGAAAAGGGCGGCTCGCGGGCCGAGTTGCTGGCAAAGATGCAGGAAAGTCAAAGGGTTATCCTTGCTGATCTTTGGGCCGGACGCGCCGCCGATCTGCCCTATGACACGCCGGAAGAGGCGCTGACCATGGCCTCCATCGTGGAAAAGGAGACCGGGGTGGCGGCAGAGCGGCCTCGGGTCGCCAGCGTTTTCGTGAACAGGCTGCGTCAGGGCATGCGCTTGCAGACCGATCCGACGGTGATTTATGGCATCACCAAGGGTGAAGGCGTGCTGGGCCGGGGCTTGCGGCAGAGTGAGCTTCGCCGTGCAACCCCTTATAATACCTATGTGATTGAGGGTTTGCCGCCCGGGCCGATTGCCAATCCGGGGCGCGAGAGCATTGCGGCGGCGATGAACCCGGAGGTGACGAACCTGCTGTTCTTCGTGGCGGATGGCACCGGGGGTCATGCCTTTGCGGCCACGCTGGAAGAGCATAACGCCAATGTCGCAAAATGGCGCGAGATCGAGGCTCAGCAGGCGCAAGAGCCTAATCCGTAAGGGTTTTTCATCTGTGCAAATGGAAAGGGCGTCCCGTTCGGGGCGCCCTTTCGCGTTGCGCCGCGCGGAAGGGTAACGGCCTGTACGCTTTCGGGGGGTAAACCGGGCGAAACGGTAACGGGCGATACAGTTTCGAACGAAAGGGGCGGCGCGATGCGGCAGGCAGTGCGGGATCGGGTGGAGGCGGCGGCTTTTGCGGTGCTGGCGGCGCGGGGCTATCACGGGGCCACGATGCTGGCGGTGGCCCGGGCGGCGGGGGCGTCCAACGCGACGATGTATCGCGGCTATGGCGACAAGGCGGGGCTGTTCGGGGCGCTGGCGGCGCGGCTGGCGGCAGAGCTGGCGGCGGCGGTGGAGGGGCGGCTGGAGGCGGCGCTGGTGCGGGTGGTCCGGCTGATGGTGAGCGAGCGGGCGGTGGTGGTGCAGCGCGCGGCGGCGGCGGATGCGTCGGGGCGGCTGGGCGCGGTGCTGGAGGCGGCGGGTTGGGCGCTGGCGCTGGAACGGCTCAGGGCGCGGGCCGGGGGGCAGGGCGAGCTGCTCTTGCGGCTGGTGCTGGGCGACTGGCCGCTGCGCCGGGTGACGGGGATGGCGGAGCCCTCGGGCGCCGAGGTGGAGCGCCGGGTGGCGGAGGCCCTCGATCTGTGGCTGCTGACGCGGCAGGTGGCGGGGTGAGGGCGGCCGGATCAGAAAACGCAGCGCGTTTTCCCGGCCCTGTGGGAAGCTGCCCGCCAGACCGTTGCAGCATGTGACCGAGAGGCCAGAGCCCGCCCGGTGGGCGCAAAGCGCCCGCCGCCCGGAGGGCCACCGGCCCAAACGTGGCCCCCGTTTCAACATGACCTCGGCGATGGCCTCGGTCAAATAGGGCCGGAAGCAGGAAACGCATGCGTTTCCCCGGCCCTGTGGGAAGCTGCCCGCCAGACCGTTGCAGCATGTGACCGAGAGGCCAGAGCCCGCCCGGTGGGCGCAAAGCGCCCGCCGCCCGGAGGGCGGGC
>NZ_JAEULU010000125.1 GCF_016792925.1 Gemmobacter sp. | reverse complement strand
AGCCGGGTCTGGCGGCTTCGGCCGACAAGATCGCCGGGGGCCTGCGCCTGCCGGGCGACGAGACTGGCGACTGTTTCAAGTTCACCAACCGTCTGGCCGCCATGGCCGAGGCGGCGGGCGTGCGGTTCCGCTGGGGCGTCTCGATCCACCGCATCCATGCCGAGATGGGCCGCGTGACCCATGTGGAGACCAGCGAGGGCCGGGTGCAGGCCGATGCCTATGTGCTGGCCATGGGGTCTTACTCGCCGCTGCTGGCCGGGCCTTTGGGGATCAAGCTGCCGGTCTATCCGCTCAAGGGCTATTCGATCACCGTGCCGATCGTGGATGAGGGCCGGGCGCCGGTCTCTACCGTGATGGACGAGACCTTCAAGATCGCCATCACCCGGCTGGGCGACCGGATTCGCGTGGGCGGCATGGCCGAGATTGCCGGGTTCGATCTGTCGCTGAACCCCAAGCGGCAGGCGACGCTGACCCATTCGGTCGAGGATCTGTTCGGCGGGGCCGGGGATCAGGCGCGCGCCGAGTTCTGGACGGGCCTGCGCCCGATGACGCCCGATGGCACGCCCATCGTGGGCCGCTCGCCGCTGTCGAACCTGTTCCTGAACACCGGGCATGGCACTTTGGGCTGGACGATGTCTTGCGGTTCGGCCCGGTTGCTGGCGGATGTGATGACCGGCCGCGCCCCCGAGATCGAGCATGCCGATCTGGGCTATGCCCGCTATCTGCGCGAGGCGAAATCGGGCGGCGCGCTGCGCCCGGCGGCGGCCTGATATTCCGTGATCATCTGGCTGAGGCCATTGCCGAAGCCATGCGATACCGTTTCCGCGTTTGGGCCGGTGGCCCAAAGCCACCGGCCAGCGCCCGCCCGGTGGGGGGGCGGGCGCTGGCCTCCCGGTCACAGGCTGACAGGGTCTTGTGAAGCCGCACCCACACGGGCGGGGAAAGGCGATGCCTTTCCGCATCCGCCCGCTGACAGCGCCCGCCCCGCCATGCTACCCTCCCGCCATGCCCGCCTTTTGCCGCGCCTGCCTCACCCCGTTCGACACCGGCGCCCGCTGCCCCGCCTGCCGCAGCCCGCGCGTGGTGGCGCATGCCGAATTGTTCACCCTCTCCATCGCCCATATGGATTGCGACGCCTTCTATGCCTCGGTGGAAAAGCGCGACGACCCCAGCCTGCGCGACAAGCCGGTGATCGTCGGCGGCGGCACGCGCGGCGTGGTCTCCACCTGCTGCTATATCGCCCGCATCTCTGGCGTGCGCTCGGCCATGCCGATGTTTCAGGCACTGAAACTCTGCCCCGAGGCGGTGGTGGTGAAACCCCGCATGCAGGTTTATGCCGAGGTCAGCCGTGCCATCCGCGCCATGATGGCCGATCTGACCCCCGCCATCGAACCGCTCAGCCTTGACGAGGCCTTTCTCGATCTGACCGGCACCGCCCGGCTGCATGGCGCGCCCCCGGCGCTGATGCTCGCGCGGCTGGTGCAGCGGATGGAGACCGAGCTGGGCGTCTCCGGCTCCATCGGCCTGTCGCATAACAAGTTTCTGGCCAAGATCGCCTCTGATCTCGACAAGCCGCGCGGCTTTTCGGTGGTGGGCCGGGCCGAAACCGCCGCCTTCCTCACCCCCAAACCCGTGCGCCTGATCTGGGGCGTCGGCACCGCCACCCAGACCGCGCTGGAGGCCGCGGGCATCCGCACCATCGCCGATCTGCTGCGCTGGGATCAGCAAGACCTGATCGCCCGCTTTGGCCATATGGGCGCGCGGCTCTGGCATCTGGCGCGCGGCGAGGATCAGCGCCGCGTGCAGCCCGACGAGCGGATGAAGTCGATCTCCAAGGAAACCACCTTCAACGAGGATACCTCCGACCCCGAGCTGCTGGACGGGCACCTGTGGCGGCTGGCCGTGGGCGTGGCCGATCGCGCCAAGGCCAAGGATCTGGCCGGGCGCACCGTCACGCTGAAGCTGAAACGCAGCGATTTCACCACGGTCACTCGCCGCCACGCCCTGCCCGGCCCCACCCAGATGGCCGACCGCATCTACCGCGAGGCGCGCGCGCTGTTCGATCTGGTGCCCAAGGGCGGCGCCTACCGGCTGATCGGCTGCGGCTTGTCGGACATCGTGCCGGGCGCGCAGGCCGATACCACCCCCGACCTGCTGGACCCCGCCGCCACCGCCCGCGCCAAGGCCGAAGCCGCCACCGACGCCATCCGCGCCAAATTCGGCCGCGACGCGATCATCAAGGGCCGCGCGCTGCGCTAGCGACATGCCGCGCAGACCCTGTCACCGGAGAGCGCCACCCCCACACAGCCTGCGCCCAACCCCGCGAAACCTGCCCTTAACCTTTGACGCCTTAGGCTGGCGCGGCGCAGCTGAAGGATTCGCCATGACGATGATGAACCCCTACCCGATCCCCTCGAATGATCCGGCACGCTCGGCCATCGTCGATGCCATGGCGCTGACAGAGCGGCGCAACGATCCGTTCTTTGGCTATGTCACCCAGATGGTGCGCCAGATCCTTGGCACCCCCATCGCCTTCATCTCGCTGTTCTCGGGCGACCGGCAAACCATGCTGCGGATCGACGGCTACGAGCTTGAGGGCACGCCGCGCGAACAGTCGCTGTGCAGCTTTACCGTCGCCGCGCGCGAAACCATCGTGCTGCCCGATACCCATGCCGACCCCCGCTCGGTCCGCCACCCGATCGTCACCGAGGTGGGCGTGCGCTTTTCGGCCAGCACGCCGGTCATCACCTCGCGCGGCTTCTGCCTTGGCACCGTCTGCGGCATCGACCTTGCGCCGCGCAGCATGCCAACACCGGATCAGGTGGCGATGCTGGAGCTGCTCGCCCGCATGGTGGCGCGCTTTTACGAACTGCCCATCGAACCCGACCCCGATCAGGCCGCCACCCTGCGCAAGATCGCCGATGATGCGCAGCGGGAATTCCTCGATCTTGTGGGGCACGAGATGCGGACGCCGCTCAATGGCATTCACGGCATGGCACAGCTTCTGGAACCCCAGAACGAGGAGGAAGAGGAGGTCGTGGGCGCCATCCTCTCCTCCTCCGAACATCTGAGCGCGGTGGTCAGCAGCATCCTGCAATTCACCGAGCTTTCCTCAGGCGATATTGGCCTGATGGAAAGCCGCGTCGATCTGGACCGGCTGGTCGACAAGGTGATGGGGCCTTTCCAGCGGCTCGCGCGGATTCAGGGCAAGACGCTGCGCCGCATCGGCACCGCCTCGCAGATCACCCTGACCGGCGATGCCGCCAAGCTGGAGCTGGCTTTGGCCTGCCTGCTGACCAATTGCCTGAACCATGGCGGGCGCGAGATCGTCATCGACGCCGCGCGACACGAGGATGGCAGCGCCATGATCGGCGTCACCGACAATGGCCCCGGCATCACGCCGGGCTTCGAGGCCCGCGTCTGGGAGGCCTTCGGCGTCGGCAATACCGTGCGCACCCGCCGGGCCGATGGCATTGGCCTGGGCCTGCCGCTGAGCCGCAAGATCGTGGAGCTGCATGGCGGCGAGCTGCACCTGCTGCGCCCCGAAAACGGCATGACCGCCCTGCTCCGCCTGCCCCCGTGGCGGGTGCAGGGGTGACGCGGCCCAAAGCGTTGCCAGCGCCAACAAGGGCGCATCTGGGCCAGGGGCGCCTCGCCGGGCGCCCGACCGGGCAGCGCGCAAGGAAAAACCCCGCGCCGGCGGCACGGGGTTCCCCTCACGTCAGACGGCTGAAAAAATCAGCCCTTTTTCAGGCAGCGCTTGCCCAGCACTTCGGCGATCTGCACTGCGTTCAGGGCGGCGCCCTTGCGCAGGTTGTCGCTGACGCACCACAGGTTCAACCCGTTCTCGATGGTCGAATCCTGCCGGATGCGGCTGACATAGGTGGCATAATCGCCCACGCATTCGACCGGGGTGATATAGCCACCGGCCTCACGCTTGTCGACGACCATGACGCCGGGCGCCTCGCGCAGGATGTCCTGCGCCTCTTGCCAGTCCAGCGGTTCCTCGGTCTCGATATTGATCGATTCCGAATGGCCGACAAACACCGGCACGCGCACGCAGGTCGCGGTGACCTTGATCGACTTGTCGAGGATCTTCTTGGTCTCGGCGACCATTTTCCACTCTTCCTTGGTCGAGCCATCGTCCAGGAACACGTCGATATGCGGGATCACGTTGAAGGCGATCTGCTTGGGATAGACCTTGGGCGCCACTTCCTGACCGGGCACGAACATGCCCTTGGTCTGGTTCCACAGCTCGTCCATCGCCTCCTTGCCGGTGCCCGACACGGATTGATAGGTCGACACCACGACGCGGGTGATTTTCGCGCGGTCATGCAGCGGCTTCAGCGCCACCACCATCTGCGCGGTGGAGCAGTTGGGGTTGGCGATGATGTTGCGCGCCTTGTAGCCATCCACGGCCTCGGCATTCACTTCCGGCACCACCAGCGGCACATCGGCGTCGTAGCGGTAGAGCGACGAGTTGTCGATCACCACGCAGCCCTGCGAGGCGGCCTTGGGGGCGTAAATCTTCGTCGCATCCGAGCCGATTGCGAAAAACGCGATGTCCCAGCCGGTAAAATCGAAATCGGCCAGGTCCTTGGTCTTCAAAGTCTTGTCGCCAAAGCTGACCTCAGTGCCCAGCGAGTTGCGCGACGCAAGCGCGACAATCTCGTCCACCGGAAACTCGCGCTCGGCGAGGATGTTCAGCATTTCTTTGCCCACGTTGCCCGTGGCGCCGACGACGGCGACTTTGTAGCCCATCGGGGGGAATCCTCCTTCGGATGTGTCAAAAGCGACGTGCCCCCTTAGCGCATCGGGGGGCGGAGGAAAAGCCGCTTGCCGCCTTATTTTACATGGATGAGGCGCGGATCGCGCGCAAACAGCCGCGCCGCCCAGGCCGCCTCGCCACCGCCATCATGGCCGATCTGATCCAGCGGGCGGTCATTCGACAGCGTATGCGAGGCGAAGAAATCAAAGCCGTAGATGCGCAGCTCGGCCAGATCCGAGCGCGACAGCAGGTCGATCACCATCAAGCCGGTCGAGGGGCCGGGGCCAAGTTCGGCCTTGATCTGGCGATAGCGCGCCACCGGATAGCGATAGAAATCGGGCTGGCGCGCCACGGTCCAGGTGAGCCGGTGCAGCTTGGGCGAGATCCACAACAGGCGCGGGCGGCCCAGCCTTTGCCACAGCGGGTCATACAGCCGGATGAAGGCCACGGCCAGCCAATCGGTGCGCGTGCCATGCGAGCGCGCGGCGGGCATCGGCGCGCCGTTCAGCCGCACCACCACATCGGCGCCGTCGATCGCGGCGCCATGATCGGCCTCGGCCAGCGCGCGGGCATTGCCGACCAGCGCGACGCGCTTGCCCTTCAAGCGCGCCAGAAGCGTGGCCTCGGGTTGCGAGGCCGCCTGAAAAAAGCCCTCGCGGCGCAGCAGGCGGGCAAAGAAAAAGGCAAGCCGGTTCATGCAAGGCTCCTGCGGCGGGCGTCATTCAGGCGGGCGGCGAAGGCGGCGGGATCGGCCTCGCCCCCCGGCCAGGTGAAGCGCGGGTAATAGACGGCGCCCAGCCAGGCGATGAAGGCGGCGCGCAGATCGGCGTCATAGCCCAGGGCGTCCGGCGCGGCAAACAGCGCCTCCAGCGCGGGCAGGCTGTCGGCATGGGCCACCAGACCGGGCAGGTTGAAGAAGGCCCGCCCCAGCGTGATCACCGGCTTGTCATGGAAAAACGCCTGCAAACCCATGGAGGAATTCAGCGTCACCACCCCGCGCGAGGCGGCAACTTGCGCGAAACTGTCGGTCGCATTGTCGATGACCACGCGCCCGCCCGCCACGAGGGGCCCGAGCAGGGGCCCGAGCGGCATCTTGGCCGAAGGGTGTTCCTTCAGGCGCAGGTGCCAGCCCCCGGGCAGCCGCTCTGCCGCCCGGCCCAGTGCCTGAAGAAACCCCGCCATGCCGCCGCACCAGCCGGCGAACAGCGTGACCTGGCTGTCATCGGGCACTTGCAGCGGGCAGAACAGAAAGGGCGCATCAGGCAGGCCTTCCGCCCCCGCCTGCCGCACATCGGCCCGGCGCGATTCCCGCGCCGTCAGCCCGGCGCCCACCTCACGCCAGCCCGCCACGTCGTGATGCGCCGCCCATTCCCGATAAAATTCAGGCGCTTGCGGCACCGAACCTTCGGCATTCACCCCCTGAGGGTCCAGCGTGATGCGGCCGGGAAAGGGCGCAAGCTCGGCGTAAAGCGTGGCGGCGCCCGCATCCCGCGCCGCCGCCAGATAGGCCATGCGCGAGCCGGTCAGCCCGTTCCACGCCACGGCCACCGCCTGCGGATGGCGGCTGAAATACTCCCGCGCCCAGTTATATTGCCCCCGTATCAACTGCCGCTTGAGCCAGCGCGCCACGGAACCCTTGGGCTGGCGCTTGGCCCGCGCGAGGGCCGCGGCCACCCGCGCTGGCGTCTCGGGATAATCGCGGAAGCGCAAGGGGATGAACCGCAACCGCTGGCCGCCCTCGATGGCGGCCAAGGCGGCAAAGACCGCCTCTTTGCGCGGGTTGTATTCGGCGGGATAGACGATCATCGGCGCACTTTCGGAACGGTTGCTGCCTTCGGCGAGGATATTTGGGCCAAGATGAATGGCAAGCGCTTTAGTCGGTGCGGTCTTCTGCCATGGCATAGATCGCCAGCGCGATGGCCAGCGTGACGGCGAAGAACAGAAAGATCGCGGCATAGGGGGCCTCGGGCGGCGTGGGGGGCACGCTGGCCGAAATCTGGCCGGTGAAGGATTGCGCCACCCCCACCGCGCCGATGCCAAACAGGTTCAGCAGCGTGACGCCCCGCCCGGTCAGATGCGCCGGCAGGAAGGCGCGGCCATGGGCGATGACCATGGGAAAGGACGTGCCGGCAAAGCCGAACAGAACCAGCAGCGCCAGCGTGACCCAGCCCCCCGCCAGTGGCAGCGCCCAAAGCCCGAGCAGCGCCACCAGTGCGATCAGATTACCCCCCAGAATCAACCGCTTGCGGCTTTTCAGCACGCGTTCCAGCGGGCCATAGGCAAAGCTCCCCGCCACCATCGCCATGCCCATCCACAGCGTTACCCGGCCGATCTCGGCGGGGGTGGCGCCAAAGACATCAAGGTAATAGGGGCCGACCCAAAGCCCGCGCAGCGCCGCCACCGGGGCATAGCACAGCATCATCATCACGAAGATCGGCCACAATTGCCGCATCCGCAGCAGATCGAGCAACGAGCCCCTGGCCTGCGCCTCGACCCGCGCCGGATCGCGCACCAGCACCGCCACCAGCGCCGCAATCGCCGCCGTCACCGCCGCCAGCCCCCAGACCGTCGCGCGCCAGCCAAAGGCCTCGACCGCCAGCGACAAGGGCAGCGAGGCGCCGATATTGCCCAGATTGCCCAAGCCCACCATGGCCCCCGCGAGCGTGCCAAACAGCGCGGGCGGAAAGCTGCGGGCGAAGATGTAATAGCCCGACATCAGCACCGGCGCGCAGCCCACCCCGATCAGCGCCATGGCCAGTTGCAGCCCGAAGGGCGTGGCGGCCATGGCAAAGACCGCAGCCCCCAGAGCCCCCACCATCAGCAGCGCGGCGGCGGTGCGGCGCGGCCCCAGCCGGTCCAGCGCGATGCCCACCGGCACCTGCATGGCGGCAAAGGCCAGAAACCACAGGCTTGACGCCGTGGCGAGATCTTCGGCCCCCGCGCCCAGATCGGCTTTCAAAACCGGGGTCAGCACGGCCAGAAAGGCGCGGTAAAACTGGCTCAGCACATAGCCCGCGATCAGGCAGGCAATTCCCGCCCAGATGGCGGCAGAGGGGCGGGGGTGGGGCGTCTCGGTCTGCATGGCGCCACCCTGTCAGGCCGGGCGGGGGGCTGCAAGCCGATTGCTTTTTGGCAGCCCCCGCGCTTCACTGGCGCCGATTTTCACCGGAGCCGATACATGCGCCCTTTTCTTCTTGCCGTGCTGACCCTGACCGCCGCGCCGGCCCTGGCGAATGACGGGTTCGGCGGCCTCAGCGCCACCGGCCTGACCTTCAGCCAGACCGACGCCGTGGCGATGGAGACCGAAGACCTGTTCATCAGCCCGACCCGGATCGAGGTCGCCTATACGTTCCGCAACCTCACCGATCAGGATGTGACCGGCGAGGTGATCTTTCCCTTGCCGCCGATCTCGCTGGAATCGCTGACAAACAGCGACTGGAACCTGCCGGAGGATGCGGGGCGCGACGATCTGCTGGGCTTCACCGCCACGGTGGAGGGCAAGCCGGTTGCGGTCAGCATCGACCGTATCGCGGTGATCGAGCCGGAATGGGACCCGAGCCGCCCGCTTTCGGCGCAATATGACACGGCGGGCCGCGATGTGACGGCGGCGCTGGCGGCGGCGGGCGTGCCGCTTACCGTCGACATCACCGCCTTGCAAACGCGGCTTCTGGCCCTTCCGCGCGCGCAGCAGCAGGCCTTGCAGGCGGCGGGTCTGGCCGAATTCGTGGAGGGCGAGGTCTGGCCGCATTGGGCGGTGGTGATCCGCTATCACTGGACCCAGACCTTTCCGGCGGGCGCGCGGCTCAAGGTGGCGCATGGCTATGACAACCGCCCGCCGGGGGGGATTTTCGGCTGGAGCCACCCGCCCGCCGAGGGTTGGAATGCCGAAATGGCGGCGCAATATTGCGTGGATGACGCGACCTCCAAAGGGATCGTCAAGCGCCTCGCCCGCCCGGAAACCGGCGAAAGCGTCGGCAGCGCGCAATATCTCGATTATGTGCTGCGCACCGCGAACAGCTGGGCCGGGCCGATCGGCCAGTTCCGCCTGACGCTGGACAAGGGCGCCGAACGCAACATCGTCTCGCTCTGCGCCGATGGCATCAAAAAGACCGGGCCGACCACCTTTGTCTGGGAGCGCGAGAACTTCACCCCCAAACGCGACCTGTCGGTGCTGATCGTCAGCCCGTTTGAGTAAGCCGCAACCTTAGGCGGCCTTTGCCGCGCGCATCAGCCTTAGGCCGCCTTCGCGGCCCAGGGCGCCTCGCGGATCGGCAGATGCACCAGCGCCGAAAACGCGCCCACTCCGACGCCGATCCACCAGACCAGCGTGTAACCGCCCGTCAGATCATACATCTTGCCGCCCAGCCACACGCCCAGAAAGCCGCCAATCTGGTGGCTGAGGAACACGAAGCCATAAAGCGTGCCCATATAGCGCAGCCCGAAGATATGCGCGACAAGCCCCGAGGTCAGCGGCACCGTCGCCAGCCACAAAGACCCCATCGCCAGCGAGAACAGCAGCACCGTCGCAGGCGTCATCGGCGTCAGGATGAACGCCGCCGCCACCACGGTGCGCAGCACATAGATGCCCGCCAGCAGGTATTTCTTGCTGTATTTCTTGCCCAGCGCCCCGGCCCAGATCGTGCCCGCGATATTGGCAAGGCCAATCACCGCAATCGAGGCCGCGCCAAGGCCCGAGGTGGTGGTGATGCCGATGGCGGCCAGCATCCCGTTCGGGTCAATCGGGCCGCACATCTCGGTCACAAAGGCCGGGAAATGCGCGGTGATGAAGGCCAGCTGATAGCCGCAGCTGAAAAAGCCCAGGAAAATCATGATGTAGGACGGATCGGTGAAGGCCTTTTTCAGCACCGCGCCAAGGCTTTCCTCCAGCTCGGCCCGGCTGGCGACGTGATCGCTTTTCAGGAAGGGCAGCGCCAGCAGGCTGCACAGGATGATGCCGCCAAAGATCACGAACACCGTCTGCCACGGGTAGAACGACAGCAAAATCTCTGCCAAGGGCGCACCCACCACCTGCCCCGCCGATCCGGCAGCCGTGGCAATGCCCAAGGCCAGCGAGCGATGCTCGGGCGCCGAGGCCCGCCCCACCACCGCCAGCACCACGCCAAAGCCGGTGCCCGCAATGCCAAAGCCCACCACCACTTCCAGCATCTGCATCTGCGCCGGCGTCGTGGCGATGGAGGTCAGCACCAGCCCCAGCGCATACAGCACCGCCCCCAGCACAATCGCCATCCGGTCGCCCATCTTTTCGGCCAGCGCACCAAAGATCGGCTGACCGATGCCCCAGGCCAGGTTCTGAATGGCAATCGCCAGCGAAAACTCGGCCCTTGGCCAGCCGAATTCTGTGGCAATCGGCAGCTGGAACACCCCGAAACTCGCCCTCAGGGCGAAGTTCAGCAGCAAAATCACGCAGCCCGCGATCAGGATCGGGGTGAACAGGGCGGGCTTGGTCATCGGGAGGCTCCTTCACATTGGCCCGACCCTGCGCCCAAGCCCGTGGCAGGGTCAATTTCATTCTTGTGATCCATACAATCGCGGATCGTGATGTTTGATCAAAGCGCAGGCAGAGCTGCGGAAATCCGCATCCCCCGCTTGCAGCCGCCCGCGCGCCACGCAATGTTAGCGCATGACAGCGTGGAGGTTGGGCATGTCGGAATGGTGGCGCGGGGCGGTGGTCTATCAGGTCTACCCCCGCTCGTTTCAGGACAGCAACGGCGATGGCATCGGCGATCTGCCGGGCATCACCGCGCGTCTGCCGCATATCGCCTCGCTGGGGGTGGATGCGATCTGGCTCTCGCCGGTGTTCAAAAGCCCGATGGCCGACATGGGCTATGACGTGTCGGATTATTGCGACATCGACCCGCTGTTCGGCACGCTGGAGGATTTTGACACCCTGATGGCCCGCGCGCATGAGCTGGGGCTGAAGGTCATCATTGATCAGGTGATCAGCCATTCCTCCGATCAGCACCCGGCCTTTGTCGAAAGCCGCAGGGATCGCACCAATCCCAAAGCCGACTGGTATGTCTGGGCCGATCCCAAGCCCGACGGCGCGCCGCCCTCGAACTGGATTTCGGTCTTTGGCGGCAGCACCTGGGAATGGGATGCCCGCCGCCGCCAGTATTACCTGCACAATTTCCTCGCCTCGCAGCCGGATTTCAACTTTCACAACCCGCAGGTGCAGGACGAGATGCTGGCCATCCTGCGCTTCTGGCTGGATCGCGGGGTGGATGGTTTCCGGCTGGATACGGTGAATTACTATTTCCACGATGCGCAGCTGCGCGACAACGGCCCCGAGCCGCGCGAGGAAAACCAGCCCCCCGCCAATCCCTACGAGATGCAGGATCACGAATATTCCAAGTGCCGCCCGGAGAATCCGGCCTTTCTGGAGCGGATGCGCGCCCTGCTGGATGAGTATGACGGGCGCTCGATGGTGGGCGAGGTGGGCGAAGGCCCGCGCCGCGCCCTGCGGATCATGTCGGAATATACCGCGCCGGGGCGGCTGCACATGGCCTATAGTTTCGACATGCTGGGGCCGAAATTCACGCCCGAGCATTTCCGCTCGCGCATCGAGGGGTTTTTCAAGGCCGCGCCCGAGGGCTGGCCGATGTGGGCCTTTTCCAACCATGATGTGACGCGCCATGTGACCCGCTGGGCCGAATATGGCACGCAGGATCAGGTGGCGGGGCTTTCGGCGGCGCTGCTGCTGGCGCTGGAGGGGTCGATCTGCCTCTATCAGGGCGAGGAGCTGGGCCAGACCGAGACCGAGATCGAATATCACGAGCTGACCGACCCGCCGGGCTTCAAGTTCTGGCCCGATTACAAGGGCCGCGATGGCTGCCGCACGCCGATGGTCTGGGATGGGTCGGATCACGGCGGTTTCACCACCGGCACGCCCTGGCTGCCGGTGAAGGCGCCGCAGCTGGCGCGCAATGTGGCGGCGCAGGAGGGGGCGGGGTCGGTGCTGGCGCTGTATCGGGCGCTGCTGGCCTGGCGGAAAACCAGCGCGCTGCGCGACGGGCGCAGCACCTTCTTTGACGTGGAGCCGCCCGCGCTGGCCTTCCGCCGCGATGGCGCCGAGGGTTCGGTGTTCTGCGCCTTCAACCTGTCGGATCAGCCGATCGCGCTGCCGGTGTCGGGCCTCGCGGCGCTGCACGGCCCGCATTCCGGCGCGAGCCTCTCCGGCACCAGCCTGACCCTCGCCCCCTGCGGCTGGGTCTGGACCCGCTGCGAGGCGGGGGCGGCAGCCTGACCGCAACCATTGGCCGAAGGCGTCTCTGCCCTCCGCATTCGGGCGGATGAGGAAACGCATCGCGTTTCCCCGCCCGTGTGGGAGCGGTGACACTGGACCGTTTCAACAGCCATCACAGAGGCCAGAGCCTGCCCCGGCGGGTGCAAAGCGCCCGCCAATGGCGGGGCGGGCGCTGGCCGTGGGCTTCGGGCCCACGGCCCGAACTCACCCACGTTTCCACATGACCTCGGCAATGGCCTCGGCCATCCCTCACAGCGCGCCTTGCCAGTCCTTCACCGCTTCCAGCGGATAGACCAGCATCAGCACATTCAGCGCCAAGCCATCGCGGATCAGCCAGATCGTCAGCGCCTCGAACCCCAGAATGATCACCACCGACAGCCAGACCGGCAGCTTTGACGCCAGCCAGAACCCCAGCATCATCGCCAGAATATCCGCCAGCGAATTCAGCACGCTGTCGCCATAGTAATCCAGCGCGATGGTCACCGAGCGATAGCGCTCGATCACCGCCTCCGAATTCTCCACGATCTCCCAGGCGCTTTCCACCAGCGTGGCCATCGCCAGCCGCCAGCCGAAAGACAGCCGCCGCGCCACCAGCCACAGCGCGCCAAAGAACAGGAACCCGTGGATGAGATGCGAGGGCGTATACCAGTCGCTGATATGCTGCGAATTCTCCGAGCTTACCACCTGCCCGTGCCACAGCTTCACATAACCGCAGTCGCAATAGGGCACCCGCCCCACATGCAGCAGCCAAAGGCAGGCGGCCAGCACCACCAGTGCCGTGACAAGATAAGGGGAAAACCGGGCGTTCATCGCAAACTCGCAGCAAGGACAATCGCCGCCAGCCTAGCGCAAATCCGCGCC
>NZ_JAEULU010000121.1 GCF_016792925.1 Gemmobacter sp. | reverse complement strand
GGAAGACCTCGACCTCCGGCAGGTCGGTCAGGCTCAGCCCCAGCGCGCGATAGGCGGCGAGGGAGAGTTGCGCGGTGCCGCTGCCCGGTTGCAGCTCCACCTGCACGGTCTGGCCGCTGGCGAGCTTGACCAGCCCCGGCGCGGGCGCGCTCACCAGCACGGTTTTCAGCCAGAATCCCGGCGCCGTCGGATCGCCCAACGAGACGCTGGCCTTGCCAAGGGCGGCCTGCCCGGCCGGTGCGGGCGCGGCGGTGGCGGCGGCGCGCTGCGCCTCGGTCGTGGTGTCCAGCGCCTCGGCGGTGCGGGCGCCCGCAGCGGGCGGCGGCGCGGCCAGCGCAGCCTCGGCCAGCGGCGCGGGGGCCTCGGCCGGGGGCACATCCGGCGCATATTCCGGCCCCGAGTCGGGCACGCTGACCGGCAAGGCGCATCCGGCCAGAATCCCCATCGCCGCCATCACTGCCATCGCCTGCATCCGCATCGCACCCTCCTTGACCATTTGCCACAGCCTAACCCTGCGCTTTCGCGCAATCAACCGTCGCCCCTGCCCTTGCCGCGCCCCGACGGCAGGCGTAGATTCCCCGCATGGACATGGCCCCGCTGATCGACCCCTTCGCCCGCCCGATCCGATACCTGCGGGTCTCGGTCACCGACCGCTGCGACTTCCGCTGCACCTATTGCATGGCGGAACACATGACCTTCCTGCCCAAGGCCGACCTGCTGACGCTGGAGGAGCTGGACCGGCTGTGCAGCGGTTTCATTGGCCTTGGCGTGCGCAAGCTGCGCGTCACCGGCGGCGAGCCGCTGGTGCGGCGCGGCATCCTGTCCTTCTTTCAGGCCATGGGGCGCCACCTGCAAAGCGGCGCGCTGGAGGAGCTGACGCTGACCACCAATGGCAGCCAGCTGGCGCGCTTTGCCGGGGATCTGGCGGGCTGCGGGGTGCGGCGGGTCAATGTCTCGCTGGATACACTGGACCCTGCGAAATTCGCCGAGATCACCCGCTGGGGCCGGTTGCCGCAGGTGCTGGAAGGCATCGCGGCGGCCAAGGCGGCGGGGCTGAGGGTGAAGATCAACGCCGTGGCGCTGAAGGGCTTCAACGAGGTCGAGCTGTTCGGGCTGGTCGACTGGTGCGCGGCGGAAGGCCATGACCTGACCTTTATCGAGGTCATGCCGATGGGCGATATGGAAGACCGGCTGGCGCAATACTGGCCGCTGTCCGATCTGCGGGCGCGGCTGGCCGAGCGCTTCACCCTCACCGATCTGGCCGAGCGCACGGGGGGCCCTGCGCGCTATCTGCGGCTGGAGGAGACCGGGCAGAAGATCGGCCTCATCACGCCGCTGACGCATAACTTCTGCGAAAGCTGCAACCGGGTGCGGCTGACCTGCACGGGCGAGCTGTTCCCCTGCCTCGGGCAGGAACAGGCCACCGACCTGCGCGCCCCCTTGCGCGCCAGCGCCGATCCGGCGGTGCTGGAAGACGCGATCCGGGCAGCGATTGCGAAAAAGCCCAAGGGCCATGATTTCGATTATTCGCGCCAGCGCGTCGCGGGCCAGATGACCCGGCATATGAGCCATACCGGCGGCTGACGGCGGCTGCGGCGCGATCACGGCGCCCAGAGGGCCGCGCGGCGATGGCGATGCCTCTGCGGCCATGAGGCGCCAGAACGGGCCTGATTCCGGTTTTCTGCCCCAGGGGGCCAACCGGCGCGCGGAACGGCCGCGCGGGGTGGCGCGCATCGGTGCGGGGCCTCGCGCGCGGAAAGGCACAGCCCACCGGCCATGGCTGGCCTCCCTTGCCCCTCCGGGCAAGGGAAACAGCGGCGTCCTTGCCCGCCTAGCGCTTGGCCTCGTCCTGCAAGGCCTTGATGTAATCATCCTGCGCCCCGGCCTGTGCGGCGCGGGCGACCAGCTCGTCCAGCGAGGCGCCCTGGGCGGCCTCGCCCCGCAGCGCGCGCAGCCCGGTGAGGGCGGCGCCCGACATGGTGGCAAGCTCGTCCTGCGCGGTCCCGGTGGCGCCGATCAGCGCCGTGAGGTCTTCGCCCACCGGCGCGGGCCGGGCCGCTGCCGGGGCGGGTTGAGGTGCGGCGGTGGCGGCGACCGCGGCGGCCACTGCGGCGGCGAGGCTGTCCGAGGCGGCGGGGGGCGTGGCGGCAGGCGCCTCGGCCACGGCGGCAGGTGCGGCGGCGGCAGATGCGGCGGCGGCGGGCGCGGCGGGTTCTGCCACGGGGGCCGCCACCGGCGCCACAGCCGGAGCGGGCGGCGGTTCGGAAAGACCCTGCAACAGCGCCGCCGTCGCGGCCTCGACCCCGCTGGGCAGCGGCGCGACCGGGGCGCTGGTCTCGGCCCCGCCCGCCTCGGCCGAACCAAAGCCCGAGGCGGCACCGCGCCCTGCCTCGGGGGCGATCAGCCTGGCGATCGGCAGATTGGCGACCTGCTCCACCTTGTCGGCGGTCTCATCCGTCCAGACCAGCATCGGCAGGCCGGTGATCAGGGCGGCAATCGCCACCACAATGCCGATATAGATCAGGCTGATCTTGATCATTCTTGCCTTTCCGCCATGGCGACCGTGAGGCCGAGCATGAGCCAATCTTGCATGCCTCCGCGATAATACCGCAACTTTTCAACAGGATATCCGGCCTCGATCAGGGCCGTCAGCGCGCGGGGCGATTGGTCGCTCCATGCGCCGTTGCAAAACACCACCAGCTCCGGCACGGCAGAGAAATCCAGCTTGCCACCCCCGGCAGGCCGGGCGCCGAGCGCTTGCAGGATGTCATAGCGGAAGGGGTTTTCCGGCGCCAGCGTGGCGAAGGGCACATTGACCGCCGAGGGGATCGAGCCCTTGGCGAACCAGTCGGGCAGGCGCGCATCCAGCAGCACGCCCTCGCCCGTCGCCACCTTGTCGCGCAGGAAGGCCAGCAGCTCCACCTCGCCCAGCGTCGGCACGCCGGGCGCGGCCTGCACCGGCTGCATGCAGAAGGGCGGGCAGGCGCGCGAGGTGCGGGCGAATTCGCCCGTGATCACCGCCTGCGGGTCGGCAGTGCGCGCGATGGTGAAGGTTTGGCCGTTCACCGCGAATCGCAGCTCTGGCAGGCCTTCGATCAGCGCCACCGTCTCGGCGGCGGCAGGCAGTGCCAGAAAGGCATGGGCCAGACAGGCACAAGACAACAGATATGCAAGCGCCTTCTGCGCGCCAAACAGCATATGGAATACCCCCAACACGAAACCACCCGATTTTGGCCGACAGCTGGCAGGCTGTGGTTCGGCGGGGTGGCACCGCAATATCTTGTCAAAAATATGGCGCGGGTTCAACCGCAGATGCGCAAGGCGGGGCGCTCAGCGCAGGCGCAGCTCGCCCGCCTCGACCCGCAGCCGGGTTTCAAAGGCTTTGGAGATATGCGCCTTCAGCGCGGCATAGGCGGCGTCGCCATCGCGGGCGGCAATGGCGGCGACGATGGCCTCATGTTCCGACAGCGCCACCTCGTCGCGGCCTTCGGCGGCGAAAGAGGTATTGGCCATCAGCGCCATCGACCGATGCACGAGGTCCAGCTGCTGCACGAGGAAGCGGTTATGGCTGGCCAGATGGATCTGCTTGTGGAAGCGTTTGTTGGCGCGCGACAGGGCGCGGGGGTCGCCCCCGGTCAGCGCGCGGTCCTCCTCGGCCATCAGGCGCAGCACGCGGATTTCCTCATCGGTGGCGTGGCGGGCGGCGAGGCGGGCGGCAAGGCCCTCCAGCTCGGTGCGCACGGCGTAAAGTTCGGCCAGCTGGTTGTGGTCGAGAGTGGCCACGATCAGGCTGCGGCCATCGCGCGCCAGCATGGATTGGGTTTCCAGCCGTTGCAGCGCCTCGCGCACCGGGGTGCGGGAGACGCCCAGCCGCTCGGCCAGCTCGGATTCGACCAGCCGGTCGCCGGGCTTGTAGACCCCGGCCTCGATGGCTTCGAGAATGAGCGTATAGGCGTCTTTCTGCACGGCAATCCCCTTGGAGGCCCCCTTGGCGGCGCAGGGGCGGCGCGGGCGGGAACCCTAAGCGGCACAGGGCGCGCTGGCAAGGGGGGAGGCTGAGGCGGACCGGCTTTGGCCGGGCATCGCCGGCTCGGGATGCAGCGCGGTGCCCCGGCTGTGCGGGATCGGTGGCGCAAGACCGGCTCGGCCTGGGGCGGGGCCGGATCAGGAAACGCAGCGCGTTTCCCCGGCCCTGTGGGAGCGGTAAAGCCAGACCGGCTCAGCCCATATATCAGAGGCCAGCGCCCGCCCGGCGGGTGTGAAGCACCCGCCCCCCGCAGGGCGGGC
>NZ_JAEULU010000091.1 GCF_016792925.1 Gemmobacter sp. | reverse complement strand
CCCGCGCTCAGCGTGGCGGTGCCGTTCAGCAGCAGGCCGAAATCGGCGGTGCCGTCGCCATCCAGATCGCCGGTGATCAGGGTGCGGTTGCCCTGAACCTGCGCGCGCAGCTCGCCCGCCTCGCCGCTGAAGGCGGCACTGCCGATGAAGGTGAAGGCCTGATCATCGTCAAGACCTGCATTGGCATCAAGGCCTTGCAGGTCGATCCTGTCGCCCTGCGCGCGGCGGAAATCGGTGATGAGGTCGGGCGCCTCGACATCGCTTTCCTCCAGATCGGTGAAGACGAAACGGTCGGCGCCACGCCCGCCCGCCAGCGTATCGGCGCCCATATCGCCTTGCAGCGTGTCGCGCCCGGAGCCCCCGGCGATGCGGTTATCCTCGTCATTGCCGGACAGCCGGTCGGCGCCCCGGCCGCCGATCACGTTTTCAAAGCCAAGCGCGAAGAAGCTGCCCTGGGCGCTGCGCACCGCCTCGGTCTGGCCGAGGTCATAGGTGAGGCCGACGGTGAAGGCCGAGAGCTTGAGCGTGTCGGTGTCGCTGTCCTGCGGGGTGGAGACATTGCCGCCGCCTTGCAGGATGAGGATGCTGTCGGCATCGTCCTGCTGGGCCAGAACCAGCGTGTCGGCATCGCGGCCGAGGTTCACCAGCGTGGCGCCGCCAGCGCCCAGCACAACGCGGTCGATGCCGCGCCCGGCCTCGATCGTGCCGGCCCAGTTCTCGCCGGTGGTGATGAGGTCGGCGCCGCGCCCGGCAGTGACGTGATCCACCTCGCCCAGCAGGGTGATGCGGTCGGCGCCTTCGCCCGCCAGCACGGCGCGCGCACCGCCCGAACCGATGGTGACGCTGTTGTCGCCGCTGCCGACATGCAGGGTCTCGACCCAGGTGCTGCCCGAGGTCACGGTGTCATTGCCGCCATGGGTGTTGATCTGCGCGACCCAGCTGCCACCGACGGTCACGTTGTCATCGCCATCGCCCGTGGCGAGGTAATCCACCTCGGTGCGGCTGAGGTTCACCACATGGTCGCCAGCGCCATAAAGCTGCACGGTGCTGATCTGGCGATCCGCGCCGCTGGCGGCATCGGTCAGGGTGACGCGGGTGGCGCCGCCGGTGGTGATGGTGCTGGCAAACCAGTCACTTGCGGTGAGGGTGATGGTGACCTCGCGCAGCGGCGTGGCATCGGCGGACCAGACGAAGACCCCGTCCATCGCCCGGCTGCCATTCCAGCGCACGGTTTCAGAGCCGATCCGCAGCGCGGTGCTGCCATCCAGAGTGAGGGTGAGATTGCCGGAAATGGCGGGCATGGGAAGCTCCTTTTACCAATACGGCACAATCATGGCACCAAGCCCCCGATCTTGCAAGCAAGGGGGACAATCGGCAGGCACGGGCGCTTATGACGGCGCAGGTCCGGCAGGGCTGTGTCAGAAGGCGAGGCGGATCTCGCCCTCGCGGATCTCCACGGTCAGCTTGCGGCCCTGTTTCGCCAGTTCCTCGGGCAGCAGGGCGAAATGCACCTGCGCGGGCGTCAGGGCAAAGCTGGCGGCGGGGTTGGACAGCACCTCCCACAGATCGGGGTCGATGCGCATCTTGGGCGCTCGCCCGGTCAGCTGCCAGCGGTTGTCGTTGCGCTCCACCGTGACCTGCCCGCCATAGGCCAGCGCGGTTTCGAGGCACATGAGCAGCAGGAAGGCCACCTTCACCTCGCGCCGGGGCAGATCAGCCGGGCCGCTCCAGTCGATCGCGAGGCGGCCGCCGCGCGTGAGATCGGCCAGGATGCCCAGCACCTCGGGGCGGCCGATGCGCTGATCGGGGCTGGAGGCGCCAAAGCCGATGCGGAAGAACCGGATGCGGGCATTGGCATTGGCGACGCTTTCGGCAATCAGCGCCATTTCGGGGCCCCGGCTGGCGCCGTCCATGATCAGCAGCTCCACCCCATTGCCGATGGCGCCGATGGGGCTGATAAGATCGTGGCAGATTCGCGAGCCCAGAAGGGCGGTCAGGTCAGGTCTGTCGGTCATGCTGTCTCTGTACCACTCTCAGGATTAACAAAGGATGAATGCCGGATGAGCCTAGGTCTGAATGCCCTTCTGGAACCCGGAATGATGGTGCGTCATCCGCAGGAACCCGATTGGGGGCTGGGGCAGGTGCAATCAAATATCGGCAACCGGATCACCGTGAATTTTGAACACCGCGGCAAGGTGGTGATCGACGGGCGCGAAATTGCCCTGACGCGGATTTTCGATCTGTGAGGCAGGTTAGGCGATTGGGGCCATATTGCAACCCCGGATTGCGGGCGCCGCTGCGGGGGCGCGGATGACCGAGCAGTTCGAGGTCCGGCTGGCGGCGGATGCCCGCGATCTGGCGGCGGCGCAGCGGCTGCGCTACGCGGTGTTTGTCGAGGAAATGGGGTCGGACGGGCCTTTGGTCGATCACGCGGCGCGGCTGGAGCGCGATGCCTTTGACGATCTTTGCGACCATTTGCTGCTGATCGACCGCAGCCGCGATGCGGCGGCGCTGGAGGATGTGGTGGGGGTCTACCGCCTGTTGCCGGGCGACCGTCTGGCGCCGGGGCAGCGGTTTTATTCCGAGGGGGAATATGACCTGGGCTGCCTGCGGGCCTCGGGGCGCCGGCTGCTGGAGCTGGGGCGGTCTTGCGTGCATCCCGATCATCGCGGCGGGGCGGCGATGGTGCTGATCTGGAACCGGCTGGCCGATTATGTGCTGGAGCGCGGGCTGGAGGTGATGTTCGGCACCGCCTCTTTCCCCGGCACCGATGTGGCGGCGCTGGCACAGCCGCTGTCCTGGCTGGCGCATCACCACCGCGCGCCGGAGGGCTTGCGGGCCCATGTGCTGCCGCCGCAGGGCGTAGAGATGGCGATGCTGCCGCCCGAGGCGCTGGACCGCCGCGCCGCCATGCAGGCGACGCCCGCCCTCATCAAGGCCTATCTGCGGCTGGGCGGCGTGGTGGGCGATGGCGCCTTTGTCGATCACGCGTTCAACACGACGGATGTGCTGCTGGTCATCGACACGGCGCAGATGTCCTTGAAACACCGGGATTATTATGTCCGGCGTCACGGAGAGACGACATGAGCGGCTGGCAGGATGAGCGGATGGAGGCGCCGCGCATCGGGGCTTTGGGCTATGCGCTGGCCGCGCTGCGGGGGCTGGCACTGGTGGTGCTGACCTACGGCTGCCTGCTGGTCTTTCTGGCGCTGCGGCTGGTGGAGCGGCCGATCTTCGGCCTGCACCGGCCCTGGACGCCCTGGATCACGCAATTCGTCTGCCGCAATGCGCTGAGGATCATGGGCTTTGGCTATGCGCGCCGGGGCAAACCGATGCAGGGGCAGGGGGCCATCGTCGCCAATCATGCGGGCTGGATCGACATTTTCGCCCTCAATGCCGCCGACCGCATCTATTTCGTGTCGAAAGACGATGTGGCAGGCTGGCCCGGCATCGGCATTCTGGCCCGCGCCACCGGCACCATGTTCATCGCGCGCAAGGGCACCGAGGCGAAGCGGCAGCAAGAGATGATGGAAGAGCGCCTGCGCGCGGGCCACCGGCTGTTGTTCTTCCCCGAGGGCACCTCGACCGATACACGGCATGTGCTGCCCTTCAAGACCCCGCTGTTCCAGGCGTTTTTCACGCATGGCATGGACCGGGTGTTGCAGATCCAGCCGGTGACGGCGGTCTATCATGCGCCGAGGGGCCGCGATCCGCGCTTTTACGGCTGGTGGGCGGATATGAGCTTTGGCGGCCATCTGCTACAGGTGCTGGCGACGCCGCGCCAGGGCCGGATCGAGATCATCTTCCACCCGCCGGTGCCGGTGGATGGCTTTCCGGGCCGCAAGGAGCTGGCGGCCTATTGCGAAACGGTGATCCGCACCGCGCATCCTTACGCGAACCGGCCACCGCTGGAAGGCTGAGCGGTCGCAAGGGGGCGCTCGCGCCCCCTCGCCCCTCTGGGGCTCACCCCCGAGGATATTTGAGAACAGAAAATGAAAGAAAGCGCAGCCCTGTTGCATTTTCTGTTTAAAAATATCCTCGGGGGGTGAATGCGCCGCAGGCGCAGAGGGGGGCAGACAGCCCCCCTTCTTTCTGCTGCGGCACTGGCATTCGGGCGCGCCGCGCGTTATGGCAGGGGAAACCAGCCAGATGAGAGACCCGCGCGATGGCCAGCGATTTTTCGGACGCGATTTCCTCGGTCGAGGAGATCATCGAGGATGCCCGCAACGGGCGCATGTTCATTCTTGTCGATCACGAGGATCGCGAGAATGAGGGTGATCTGGTGATCCCGGCCGAGAAATGCGACGCGGCGGCGATCAATTTCATGGCGACCCATGGGCGGGGGCTGATTTGCCTCACGCTGACCGGCGAGCGGATCGACCAGCTGGGGCTGCCGCTGATGGCCTCCAAGAATTCCTCGCGGCACGAGACCGCCTTCACCGTCTCCATCGAGGCGCGGGAGGGGATCGAGACCGGCATTTCCGCCAAGGACCGTGCGCGCACCGTGGCGGTGGCGATAGACGATGCCTCGGGGCCGCAGGATCTGGCGACGCCGGGGCATCTGTTCCCGCTGCGCGCCCGCGATGGCGGCGTGCTGGTGCGGGCAGGCCATACCGAGGCGGCCTCGGATGTGGCGCGGCTGGCGGGGTTGAAGCCGGCGGGCGTCATTTGCGAGGTGATGAATGACGATGGCACCATGGCGCGGCTGCCCGATCTGGTGACTTTCGCGCAAAAGCACGGGCTGAAGATCGGCACCATCTCGGACCTGATCGCCTATCGCCGCCGCCATGACAATCTGGTCAAGGAACGCGCGGTGAAGCGGGTGCAGTCGGTGCATGGCGGCGAGTGGATCATGCGCATCTTCTCGGATGTGGCGCAGGGCGCGGAACATGTGGTGCTGACCAAGGGCGACATCACCTCGGAGGCGCCGGTGCTGGTGCGGATGCATGCGCTGGACCCGCTCGCAGATGTGCTGGGCATTGGCGATGCCGGGGCTGCGGGCGAATTGCCGGGTGCGATGCGGGTGATTGCCGAGGCCGGGCGCGGCGTGATCGTGCTGCTGCGCGACACGGCGATGAAGCTGGCCGATGGGGCCGAGGTCGCGCCGCAGACGCTGCGGCAATATGGCCTTGGCGCGCAGATCCTGGCCGCACTTGGCCTGACCCGCATCACGCTGGTCACCAACCATCAGGCGCCGAAAGTGGTGGGTCTGGAGGCTTACGGCCTGACCATCACCGGCACCAGGCCGATTGCGGAGTAACGGGTCATGGCCGCGAATGAACAGCATTACACCCTGCCGCTGCCGCGCTTTGACAAGCCGGTGAAACTGCTGATCGTGGTGGCGCCTTACTATAAGGACATCACCGATCAGCTGGTGGCGGGCGCGCGCGGTGTTGCCGAGGCCTGCGGGGCCGAAGTGGAGGTGATCGAGGTGCCGGGCGCGCTGGAGATCCCCACCGCCATCGCCA
>NZ_JAEULU010000023.1 GCF_016792925.1 Gemmobacter sp. | reverse complement strand
CCTCTATATACGGTCGCGGGTTTCACTTTGCCGAAAGGTTTCGCGCATGGCCAATGTCGTTGTCGTAGGCGCTCAATGGGGCGACGAGGGGAAGGGCAAGATCGTTGACTGGCTGAGCGAGCGCGCCGATGTGATCGCGCGCTTTCAGGGCGGTCACAATGCCGGGCATACGCTAGTCATTGACGGCAAGGTTTACAAGCTGTCGCTGCTGCCCTCGGGCATCGTGCGCGGCGGCAAGTTGTCGGTCATCGGCAATGGCGTGGTGCTGGACCCCTGGCATCTGGTGACCGAGATCGCCAAGCTGCGCGGGCAGGGCGTCGAAATTTCGCCCGAGAATCTGATGATTGCCGAAAACGCCCCGCTGATCCTGCCGCTGCATGGCGAGCTGGACCGGGCGCGTGAGGGCAATGTGGGGGTGGCCAAGATCGGCACCACCGGGCGCGGCATTGGTCCGGCCTATGAGGACAAGGTGGGCCGTCGCGCCATTCGCGTGGCCGATCTGGCCGATGCGAAAACGCTTGAGCTGCGGGTGGACCGTCTGCTGGCGCATCACGACGCCTTGCGCCGGGGCCTCGGCATGGAGCCGATCGACCGGGCGGCGCTGCTGGCGCAACTGGCCGAGATCGCGCCGCAGGTGCTGCCCTATGCCGCGCCGGTGTGGAAGGTGATGACCGAGGCGCGCCGCGCGGGCAAGCGCATCCTGTTCGAGGGCGCGCAAGGGGCTCTGCTGGATATTGATTTCGGCACCTATCCGTTCGTGACCTCCTCGAATGTGATCGCGGGGCAGGCGGCGACCGGTGTGGGTCTGGGGCCGACCGCGATTGATTTCGTGCTGGGCATCGTGAAAGCCTATACCACCCGTGTGGGCGAAGGCCCCTTCCCGGCCGAGCTGTTCGATGCGGATGGCGAGCGTCTGGGCGAGCGCGGGCATGAATTCGGCACCGTCACGGGCCGGAAGCGCCGCTGCGGCTGGTTCGATGCGGTGCTGGTGCGCCAGACCTGCGCCACCTCGGGCGTGTCGGGCATTGCGCTGACCAAGCTCGATGTGCTGGACGGCTTCCCGGTGCTGAAAATCTGCGTAGGCTATGATCTGGATGGCAAACGGCTGGATTACCTGCCGACCGCCGCCGACGAGCAGGCGCGCTGCACCCCCATCTATGAGGAGATGGAAGGCTGGAGCGAATCGACCGCCGGGGCGCGCAGCTGGGCCGATCTGCCGGGGGCCGCGATCAAATATGTCCGCCGCATCGAGGAGCTGATCCAATGCCCGGTGGCGCTGCTCTCCACCAGCCCGGAGCGGGATGACACCATCCTTGTCACCGATCCCTTCGCGGATTGATCGCCATGGCGCTGTCTTACCGCACGCGCAAGCGGCTGGCCTTGCTCATCCTGGTGGTGGGGCTGCCGCTCTATATTGCGGTGGCCTGGGGGATCATGGGCGCGCTGGAGCGGCCCTCGATCTGGGTCGAATTGCTGGTCTATGTGGCCTTGGGGATCATCTGGGCGCTGCCCTTCAAGTTCATCTTCAAGGGGATCGGCCAGCCCGATCCCGATGCGCCGCAGGAACCCGAATAGGGCGCGCGATTTTTCGACGAAAAATCGAAGGCGGATGCGAAAAAGGCGGAAGGGACATCCCTTCCGCCTTTTTCTGTCCGGGGAGAGTGGCAGCCCGTCAACCCGGAAGGCTGGCGGCCCGGCAAGCGGGCCGGGCTCAGCCGACCAGCTTGCGGGCCTCGCTCATCATATGCGAGGCCTCGCTCAGCGTGTATTGGCCGCGACGGACCTTCACGATCTTGCCATTGCGCAGCAGCGCGCCGAAGCTGCGCAGGCTGTCTTCGCGATTGGCAGGCAGGGCGCCGTCCAGGGCGGCGACCTGGCGCATGATCTGGGGCCGCGAGAAATGCGGGCGGCCTTCGACGCAGGCGGTATAGGCGGCGGCGGCCTCCATCAGGGCCGAAAGCCCCTGCGCGCCCAGCCGGTCGGCAAATTCGGCAAAGCCGCGGCTGTCGGTGAAGATATTGGCCTCGTCCAGCTCTTCGTCATCCTCCTCGTCCAGCTCCTCGGCCTCGGCGGCGGCGGCTTGCGCCGCCAGCGCGCTGACCGGCTGCGGCGCCGGGGGCAGAGCGCTGCCATTGGAATTGGCGGCGCTGCGGTCCACCCGCTGCTCCGACACCAGCACCAGCGGCAGCGGGCGCGGGGTAACGGTGTGATCCTCGGGCGCCGGGCTGACCATGCGCGACAGATCGGCGCGGTAGGGGGTCTGGCGCTCTTCGTCATTCACCGGGCGGGCGGCTCCGGCGCGGCGTTCCGCCACGGTGGCGGCGACGGCGGCCTTGAGTTGCTGGATCGCGGCGACGCGGCGCCGGTTTTCCGGCACGGCGAGTTGCGAATTGGTTTCGGCCAGCAGGCGCGAGACCGCCTCTTCGCCCGCTTCCGCCTCGATGGCGGGCGGCGGCGCGACGGTGCGCACCGGGCGGACCGGACGCACGGGCCGGACCGGGCGCAGGCTTGCCCCGGCATCAGCCGGGATCATCTTGGCCTCGGCCTGCACCTCGGCCAGTTCGCGCATCAGGTCGGCCTCGGCCTCGGGCGAGAGCGTGGCGGCCTCGTCGGCGGCACGCGGGGCGGGGGCGGTTTCGCCGGTGATTTCAGCCGGGGCCGGAGCCTCGCTGTCGGCGCGGCGAATGCGGATCACCCGGGCGCGGGCGCGCTGGATGCGGTCGGAGATGGCGGGGGCCGCATCGGCGCCGGTGTCAGCCGGGGCCGTTTCGGCAGGGGCCTTTGCCGGGGCGAAGCCCAGCACGGCCAGGTCCATCTCCGGCTCGGTCTCCGGCTCCGTCTCCGGGGCGGTGTCTTGCGCGGTGTCTTGCGCCATGGCGGCTTCGGGCAGATCGGAGGCATCCAGATCAGCCATGTCGAGATCGCCGGTCATGAGTTCGGGCAGGGCCTCGGCCTCGGTCGCCAGATCCTCGGCGGCCAGATCCTCGGCGGCCATGTCGGGGGGCAGCTCGTCGGTCAGGGCCTCTGCCGGGTCAAGCAGGCCGTCCAGCAGGAGGTCATCCAGCGCGGCCTCATCCTCACCCAACTCATCCTCGTCCACCGCATTGTCGGCAGTCTCGGCCAGTTCGGGTGCGATGTCCTGCGCCGGGGCCGCGTCCAGCGAGGCCAGCAGCCCGGCCAGTTCGGCCTCCATCGCCGCATCGGCGGCGGATTGGTCTGCCGCGATCTCGGGTTCCGCCTCGGCCTCGCGCTCGGTCTCGGGGACAGGGTCTTGCAGCAGGGCGGGGTCCAGCGCGATGTCGAAACCGGCTTCGGGTTCCATCACCGGCTCGGCCACAGGCTCGGCCACAGGCTCGGGCAAGGCAGCCGGGGTCTCGGGGGCGCGGGGCAGGGTGACGGCGGGAGAGGCCGCCAACTCGTCCTCGACATAATCGGCCACCGGAGCGGCGGCGCGGCCTTGCGCCACGGCCGTGCGAATGCGCGTCAGTTTGGCTGCAATGCTTTCGGCGACCGGATCATGGCTGGGTTCGGGCGCAGCGACCGGTGCCGCCACCGGAGCCGCAACCACCGGAGTGGCAGCCACCGCAGTTGCAGGGGCGGGCGCCGCCGGACTGGGCGTCGCAGAAACGGGCGCCGGGGCAATCGCGGCCGCAATCTCTGCGGCTTGCGCGGCGGGCAGCCGGGCCGTGGTTGCCGGGGCCGGCTGTGCGGCCAGTTGCGGGCCGGTCTCGGCGCGCAGGATCACGCCGTTCTCCTGGATCTTCGCCTCGACCCGGCGCTGGATCTCGCGCTCGGCAATCTTGTGCAGCATCGCGGCATCCGGCGTCGGAGGCTCGGCCCCGAAATAACGGTCTTCTGCGGCCAGATCGCGGAAATATTCCGCAATGGCTTTCATCGTGTTGAACGGGTCGTCAAACCCCTCCAAGGTGCAGGAGAATGTCCCGTAGGAGACCGTGAGGATTTTACTGGCTCCGATCATCGGATGCTTCGCCTTCTACAAACCATGCTGCCACTTTACCTTGCGACGGTTCGATTCCATGGACAGATAGGGGTAATTTGAAGGATTGATTATGGCCTGCCACCCGTCCGCCTGCCTTAATTCAGGAACAGTATCCGCATGAATCCCCCGATTGTCGATGCCAAAGCCCCGGTCACGCTGGTGGCGGGGGGGCCTTTGCGGCGGTCGGAGCTGCGGGCGGCGCTGAAGCGGGCGCCGCATCTGGTGGCGGCGGATGGTGGCGCCGACCGGGCGCTGGCTTTCGGGGCAGAGCCGGAGGCGGTGGTCGGCGATCTTGATTCGCTCTCGAGTGCCGCGCGGGCGCGGTTGGGCGCGCGGGTGCATGAGGTGCCCGAGCAGGAGACCACCGATTTCGACAAGGCGTTGCGGGCGATCCGGGCGCCCTTGGTGCTGGCGGTGGGGCTGATCGGCGGGCGGGCCGATCATGCGCTGGCGGCGCTGTCGGGGCTGATGCGGCATCAGGCGCAGGGCGGCGGGCCGGTGATCCTGCTGGGGGCGGAGGATGTGATTCTGGCCGCGCCGCCGGTGCTGGATCTGCGGCTGCGGCTGGGCGACCGGCTGTCGATCTACCCTCTGGCGCCGGTGACGGGGCGCAGCGCGGGGCTGGAATGGCCGATTGACGGGCTGGAACTGGCGCCAATGGCGCGGATCGGCACCTCGAACCGGGTCAGCGCGGCGGCGGTGCGGCTGGAGTTTGACGCGCCCGGCGCCTTGGTCATCCTGCCGCGCGGGCGGCTGGATGCGGCGATCAGGGCTGTGTGTCCGGCAGCGGATGGCGCTGCGCCTGTGCGCGCTCGCGCCAGATGACGTAAAGCCCCGAGGCCGCGATGATGGCGATGCCCGCCCATGTCATCGCATTGGGGAAATCGCCGAAAACCAGATAGCCAAGCGTCACCGCCACCACCAGCTCGCTGTAATGCAGCGGCGCGAGGGTGGCGGCATTGGCGAACTTGAGCGCATAGGTCATGCACATATGGCTTGCGGTGGCCCAGAAGCCGACGCCGAACAGCCAGAGCCAGTCGATGCCCTGTGGCATCACCGGGTCAAGCTCGGCCAGGCCCGAGCCGTCGGCCAGCCAGATCACCGGGGCGCAGATCAGGGTTCCGGCCAGGGCGGTGTGCAGCTGCATCGGCACCGGATGCATGCCGCTGGCCATGGCGCGGGTGGCCAGCATGTAAAAGGCGAACATGAAGGCAGTGCCCAGCGGGAACAGGGTGATATAGCCGAAAGTGGCGAAGGCGGGCTGGATGACCAGCAGGGCGCCGGCAAAGCCGATGATCGAGGCGATGATCCGGCGCGGGCCGACCGCGTCGCCGAACAGGTAATGGCCCAGAAACAGCAGGATGAAGGGCTCGACAAACACCAGCGCCAGCGCATCGGCCAGGGGCATGACGGCGATGCCCGCGATGAAGCAATAGGTCGACAGCACCAGAAACAGAGCGCGCAGCGCCAGAAGCCCGGCCAGACGCGGTGTCAGGCGCCCCCATTGCCGCATCACCACCACCACCGGCAGCATGAGACCCACCTGCACCACAAAGCGCGCCAGCGTGATCTGCCCCACCGGCAGGGTATCGGCGGCCAGTTTGGAGCAAACGTCGATCATCGGCGCCAGCAGGCAGAAAGACAGCATGAGCCCGGCCCCGGCGAGGGGGCGGTCTTGCGTGGTGGCGGTGGTCATGGCGGCGGCTCCTGCTTTTGGGCAAACTGGCGGAGCGGGCCGGGGGTTGCGCGTCTGAATGCGGCAGAGTGTGTCGGGAAGGGGGGATCGGGGCGGATCAGCAGCTGCGGCGCTATTGGGCCGGGGAAACGCGGTGGTTTTCCTGATGCTGGCTCGAATTGGCCGAGGCCATTGCCGAGGTCATGTGGAAACGCTTCCGCGTCGGGCCGGTGGCCCGAAGCCACCGGCCAGCGCCCGCCCTCCGGGCGGCGGGCGCTTTGCACCCGCCGGGCGGGCGATGGCCTTTGTCGGTCAGGCTGCAACGGTCTGACCGCACCGTTCCCACAGGGCCGGGGAAACGCGGTGCGTTACCAATATCCCGCCCCAC
>NZ_JAEULU010000350.1 GCF_016792925.1 Gemmobacter sp. | reverse complement strand
GTGGGGGACTGGCCGCAGCCTGATTGCGGCTTAATCTTTCTGGTTGTGCGGTTGCTGGGCGTTTCGGGCCCGCTGTTGTTTGCCCTGGTGCCCGAGGCCGAGGGCAGCGCCGCCAGCCTGCCGCCGGTGATCTTCCTCACCGGCCATGGCGATGTGCCGCTGGCGGTGCAAAGCCTGAAAAGCGGCGCCTTCGATTTTCTGTAAAAGCCGTTCAACGATGATCACATCGTCGATCTGGCGCTGGAGGCGATGGCCCGCCACCGCGCCCGCCGGGCCGAATCGCTGGGCCGCGCCGATCTGGCCGCCCGGTTCGCCGCGCTCTCGGCCCGCGAGGTCGAGGTGATGGAGCTGATTCTGGAAGGCCAGCTCAACAAGCAGATCGCCGACCGTCTGGGCATCGCGCAGCGCACGGTCGAGGTGCATCGCGCCCGCGTGCTGCAAAAGACCGGGGCGCGCAATTCGGTGGAGCTGGCGCGGCTCAAGGCCCTGCTGGCCTGAGATCGCGCAATAGAAAACGCGCGCCCCAAAAGAAAACGCCCGCACCTTGCGGCACGGGCGGTCTCGACCCTAAAGGGCGCGTCGGATCAGCGACGCAGGCCCAGACGCGAGATCAGGGTCGCATAACGGCCCTCATCCTTGCCTTTCAGATAGTCCAGCAGCTTGCGGCGCTGGGCCACCAGCATCAGCAGACCGCGACGCGAGTGGTTGTCTTTCTTGTGGGTCTTGAAGTGCTCGGTCAGCGTCGCGATGCGCGACGACAGGATCGCAACCTGAACTTCCGGCGAGCCGGTGTCGCCTTCCTTGGTCGCGTAATCCTTGATCAGGCGGGCTTTTTCTTCAACGGTGATCGACATCGGGATCTCCTTTGCGGTTGAGGGTGACGGCACAAGCCGGGATGTCGTCCAGCAGGGCCCATGCCGCAACCTCCCTGACGGGCGGATGCGGATGCGCGGCTTTACCCCGGATCACGGCTTTTGCAAAGCTCGTTTCCCTGCGCGGGCGCCTGCACCCGCCGGAAAATCCGGCAATTGCGCCGCCTTTTACCAATCCTCCACATTTCTGCCGCAGCGTGATGGAGAAGCAGCCGGTTTTGTGCCATGCTTTCAGCTAGAGTTTATTCAATGACGGCAGTCACTTGCGCAAATATTGGTTAACGCACGGTGCCTGCCTCGGCGAATAGGAAGTCGGAGGCGGCTAAGATGCTGGGATTGATCGGATTGCTGGGGGCGCTGGGGGCCGGGCTGGCCCTTGATGGCCTGTTTGCCCATTCCGGGCGCGCTCAGGAGGAAGACGATTCGCCTCCCGACATGACCGAGGAGGAGACCGGCAGCGGCGATCTGCTGGATGATCCGCCCGCGGCCGAGACCGAAGACGAAGAGGCCGCGCCAGAGACGGCGGATGACCCCCTCACCCTGGCGGCGGGCGACAAGTTCGGCGGTGCGGGCGATGATGTGCTGCAAGGCAGCGACGGCATCGACGAGATGCTGGGCTATGAGGGCAATGACAGCATCTTTGGCCATGATGGCGATGACCGGCTGAGCGGGGATGACGGCGATTCCTGGGCCACTGGCGATGACCGGATCGCGGGCGGGCGCGGCCATGACACGCTGTCCGGCGATGGCGGCAATGACACCCTCAATGGCGGCGCCCAGCACGATGCCGCCTATGGCGGCGAAGGCGAGGATGTGGCGCGCGGTGGTCTGGGCAATGACAGCCTGCTGGGCGGTTCCGGCGATGACCGGCTGCTGGGCGGGCGCGGCAATGACTGGCTGGAGGGCGGCTATGGCGATGACCGGCTGACCGGTGGTGGCGGCGGCGATACGCTGGATGGCGCCTGGGGCGATGACACGCTCACCGGCCATGGCGGCAAGGGCCCCGATCAGGCCGATTTCCTCAATGGCGGCGAGGGCAATGACCTGCTGGTCGCCAGCCAGAGCGATTTTCTCTCGGGCGGCGAGGGGGATGACCTGTTCCGTCTGGGCGATTGGCTGGAACAGGGCGATGGCGCCCGCATCCTCGATTTCAACCCGGCAGAGGATACGATTGAGGTGGTCTATGACGCCGAGGCGCATCCCGATCCGGTGATCACGCTGAACCCCGTCGCGGGCAGCGAGGATGTCGCCATCCTGCTGGACGGCTTGCCGCTTGCCATGGTGCAGAACGGCGCCGGGATCGACCTGTCGGCGATCCGTCTCAGCGCCGCTTCCTGACGGGCGCGGTCAGTCCAGATTGAACACACGGCTGGGGTGCAATTCCCCGCCGCGATACTGGCCCACGGCAATCGGCTTGCCCTTGTGGCTGGCCCAGGCCTCGTCGCCATAGGCCAGCGACGCGATCACCATGCCGGGATTGCCATTGCGCAGCCGCACTGCGCCCTCTGCCGTGGCCTCCACCTGCGGCAGATCGGCCAGACCCAGCTCCAGGGGCAGCATCAGCGCGTCAATCTCCGGCATGCGGGCCAGCGCGTCGATCTGCTCCAGACTCGCGCCCTTGTCGGCGTCAAACGGGCCAGACCACACCCGGCGCAGCCAGGCCACATGCCCCAGACAGCCCAGGGCCTGCCCCAGATCGCGCGCGATCGAGCGCACATAGCCGCCCTTGCCGCAGACCATCTCCAGATCCACATGATCGGCATCTGGTTTTCCAACGATTTCAAGGCTTTCCACCCAAAGCGGGCGCGCCACCAGATCCATCTCCACCCCGTCGCGCGCGAGATCATAGGCGCGCTCGCCATCCACCTTTACCGCCGAAAACTGCGGCGGCACCTGCATGATCTCGCCGCGAAAGGCCGCCAGCGCGGCGCCGATCTCGGCCTCGTCCGGGCGCAGATCGCTGCGGGCGATCACCTCGCCCTCGGCATCATCGGTGGTGGTCGCCGCGCCCAAGCTCACGCGGAAGCGATAGCATTTCAGCGCATCAGTGATGAAGGGCACGGTTTTGGTCGCCTCGCCCAGCGCCACCGCCAGCACCCCGGTCGCCGCCGGGTCCAGCGTGCCGGCATGGCCCGCCTTCTGCGCCTGAAACGCCCATTTCACCTTGTTCACCACGGCAGTCGAGGTCACGCCCGCGGGTTTGTCGATCACGACCCAACCCGAAACTGCCCGCCCCTTTTTCGTCCGTGCCATGGTGGCCCCCTTGCTGCGAAGGCTGCCTGCTAGCCTCCGGCCAGAGGCGCGTCAAGGTCGGGGGCGTCAGGGTTGCGGCACCACCAGCCCGACAATCGGCCCCATCGGCATCCCCAGATCCGATCTGCCCAGCTCGGGCGCGTAAAGCCGCGAGATCTTGCCATCGAAATACAGCGCATCGGGCAGGGCCAGCTTGTCACGGAACAGCCGCCCGAAGGTGTCGAAATTCACCGAATCCTCGGAGATCGCGAAAACCGCGCGCTGACCATCCGCCGAAACGCCCACGCCGTTGCGGATATACCTGCTATCGCCGCCGGGGATGAAACGCGGATGCAGCGCACCCTGATTCACCATCATCGGCCCGGATTGGGTGGCAAAGCGGCATGCTTTGGGCGCCGCCGCGAAATCGCGCGAATCGGTGATGCTGAACCCGGCCTCCCCGATGCAGAACACCGCATTCGGCAGCATCCCGAAATTGTCATCCGAGGCGCCGGTCTGCACCGCCGTGCGCTGCATGCCGTTTTCCACATACAGGCCCACCGGCTCGCGGTCGCGGTGATACATGCCCGCATTCATCGCGAAGGCCAGCGCCTTGCCTTCCCCGGCCAGCAGATCATTCACCGCGCCAAAACTGCCCAGCAGCCCCTCGGGGCCGGAATGGAACAGCCGCAGATCGGCGCCCGCCTTCACCTCGCAAAGCGTGAAATCCACGCCCTCGAAACTGGCCGCGCGGCACAGATCGGCCGCCGCCACGGGCGCGGCACTCAGGCTTCCTGCCCAGAAAGCCAGTGCCGCCAAGGCCTTACGCATCGTCGTCTTCATCATCCGCATCGGGCTTTGACACATCGCGCTGCACCCGCTCGTCCGAGAACATGCGCCGCGTCTCGTCCAGCTGGTCAAAGGTGCCATCCGGGCGGAACCGCAGATCGGGCGCATATTTCAGCGTCAGCTGCGCGCTGACATGGCGGCGCAGCTCGTGCTTGTTGCGCGCCAGGGCCGCAATCGCATCGTCGACCTTCACCGATCCCATCAGCGGCATCACATAGACGGTCGCCACCTTCAGATCGGGCGAGCAGCGCACCTCGCCCACGGTGATGGACATGCGGTTCAGGTCAGGGTCGTGGATATCGGCCCGGTTCAGCACGTCAGACAGCGTGCGGCGGATCAACTCGCCGACGCGCAGCTGGCGCTGCGAAGGGCCATCGCCCTGGGAAAAACGGTTCTTTGCCATGCCCTCCATGTAAGGGGTTTGCCGCCGCCCCGCAACGGCGGGCTTTCCGCGAAAGCCGGCACAGGATAAACGGCCTTCCATGAACAAGGAGTTTACGGCCATGACCGACCTGCCGGGAATCGTCATCACGGGTGCCTCCGGGCGCATGGGGCAAATGCTGCTGCGCACGGTGCTGGCCTCGGACAAGTGCCGCCTGGTGGGCGCGGTCGAGCGCGCGGGCAGCCCCGCCGTGGGGCAGGATGTCGGCGTGCTGCTGGGGGGCCAGCCCATCGGTCTTGCCGTGACCGATGACCCGCTGGAGGCCTTTGCCCGTGCCCAGGCGGTGATTGATTTCACCTCGCCCGCCGCCACCGTGGCCTTTGCGGGCCTCGCCGCGCAGGCCCGCGCCGTGCATGTCATCGGCACCACCGGGCTGGAGGCCGAGCATCTTTCCGCCATCAAGGCCGCCGCCCGCCATGCCGTGATCGTGCGCGCGGGCAATATGAGCCTTGGGGTCAACCTCTTGGTGCAGCTTACGAAAAAGGTGGCGCAGGCGCTGGATGCCGATTGGGATGTGGAGATCATCGAGGCCCATCACAACCGCAAGGTCGATGCGCCCTCCGGCACCGCGCTGATGCTGGGGCAGGCCGCCGCCGACGGGCGCGGCGTCGATCTGGAGACCGCGCGCGATTCGGGCCGCGATGGCATCACCGGCGCGCGTGAACCCGGCGCCATCGGCTTTTCGGCCATTCGCGGCGGTGACATCGTGGGCGAGCATGATGTGTTGTTCGCCACTGCGGGCGAAAGGATCGTGCTGCGCCACATCGCCACCGATCGCACGATCTTTGCCCGTGGCGCGCTGAAAGCCGCGCTGTGGGGTCAGGCGCAGGCGCCGGGCGAATATGACATGATGGATGTGCTGGGCCTGTAAATTAAAGGGCCTGTAAATTAAGGGGCCTGCACAGCAAGGGGCGCTGATCCACTTGCGCCCCTTCTGCGTATCGTTGCATCGGAAAGGAGGCCCCCGATGCTGCGATTTGCCCTTTTGTTCTGCCTTGCTTTGCCCAATGCCGCCGCTGCCGACAGTTTCACCCCGGTGCGCGAGCAATCCGCCTTCGTCGCCCTGATCGAGGGCCGCAACCTGCGGCTGTCCACCTTCGGTATCCGCCTCAGCGTCACCCCCGATGGCCGCATCGCGGGCGAGGCGCTTGGCTCCGAGGTGACCGGCACCTGGAAATGGCGTGACGGCTTCTTCTGCCGTGACATGGCCTGGCGCGGGCGGCCGATCCCGTTCAATTGCCAATTGGTCGAGGCGCGCGGTGATCAGCTGCGCTTCACCAGCGACAAGGGGCAGGGGCAATCGGCGCGCTTCCGGCTGGATTGACGCGCCGCCATCGCCGTCAGAAATCGACGGCGATGCCCTTCTTTTCCCAATCGCCAAAGCGCACGGCCTCGGGTCCGTCGCGTCCGCCCAGTTCGGGCGGCAGGTCCAAGGGCTTGGCCGCCTTGCGCCGCGCTTCGGCCTCGGCCAGCGCGCGTTGGGCCTCCGGGGGCAGTTCCTGTTCCATCATGGCTTTCCTTGCAGGCTCTCGCCCCATGATATACGGCGCCAAGGGATCACAACAAGGGTGGCACGGGAATGAGCGCGAGGGCAGCCGCAGCATGGATGCTGGATGAGGTGTTGGGCGAGGGCGCCTTGCTCAGCCAATTGGAGCCGCAACTCTCCGAGCTGTCGCCCTCGGATCGCGCCCGCGCGCAGCGTCTGGCCGCCTTGGCCCTGCGCCATATCGAACAGACCGACCGCATCCTGAAGCCCTTCCTGCGCAAGGCGCCGCCTTTGCCGGTGCTGAACGTCATCCGTCTGGCGGTGGTGGAGATGGTGGTGGCGGGCGAGGCCGCGCATGGCGTGGTGAACGAGGCGGTGGGCCTCATCCGCTCTGATCGGCATCTGGCCGCGCTGTCGGGCATGGCCAATGCGGTCTTGCGCAAGGTGGCGGCGCTCGACGCGCCCTTCGCCAAACTGCCGCCGCAGCGTCTGCCCTATTGGCTGCGCAAGCCGCTGGTCGATACCTATGGCCGCGACGGGGTTTCCGCCATCGAGGCCGTGCAGGCCCAGCCCGCCCCCATCGACCTGACGCCGCGCCCCGGCCAAACCGCGCCGGGCAAGGCGCTGCCGACCGGCAGTTTCCGCCTGCCTGCGGGCACGCAGGTTTCGGCGCTGCCGGGCTATGCCGAAGGCGCGTGGTGGGTGCAGGATGCCGCCGCCGCCTTGGCCGCGCCGCTGCTGGGCGTGCAGCCGGGCGAGGCGGTGCTGGATCTTTGCGCCGCACCCGGCGGCAAAACCCTGCAACTCGCCGCCGCCGGCGCGCAGGTCACCGCGCTCGATCTCTCCGGCCCGCGGCTGGAGCGGCTGCGCGAGAACCTGAAACGCACCGGCCTTTCGGCGCAGATCATCGCCGCCGATGCGCTGCATTGGCAGCCCGAAACCCGCTATGACGCCATCCTGCTCGATGCGCCCTGTTCCGCGACCGGCACCATTCGCCGCCACCCCGATCTGCCCTTTGTGAAAGACGGGTCCGAGCTGGCCGAGCTTGTATCCCTGCAAGCCGCGCTGCTGGATCGCGCGTTGGGGTGGCTCAAGCCCGGCGGGCGCTTGGTCTATTGCACCTGCTCGCTGCTGCCGGAGGAGGGCGAGGGCCAACTGGCCGCAGCCCTTGCCCGCCATCCCGGCCTGCGGGTAGAGCCTGCGGCCCTGCCCGGTGTCGATCCGGCATGGCTGACCCCCGAGGGCGCGCTGCGCCTGCGCCCCGATTACTGGGCTGACAAAGGCGGGATGGATGGCTTTTTCATGGTGCGGTTGACGCGGTAACCAGCGCCAGCAAGTCCTTGAAATCGCTGAAAGCAGCCGTGTGAGGCAGGGCCTCCACCGCCGTTTTGCGATAGCCTTCGGTATAAAGCAGGAACGGCATCGCCGCCGCCTGCGCCGTCTCCGCATCCACTTCGCTATCGCCCACGAACAGCGCCGCACCGCCGCCCAAAGCCGCCAGCGCGGCCCGCAGCGGCGCGGGATCGGGTTTTTTCACCGTCAGCGAATCGCCGCCGATCACCACCGGAAACAGCGCCTCCAGCCCGAAATGCCGCAGCACCGCCCGCGTCGGCGCCAGCGGTTTGTTGGTGCAAAGCCCCAGCCGATAGCCCGCCTGCGCCAGCGCCTCCAAAGCCGCGCGCACGCCCGGATACAGCGTGGTCAGCCCCTGCGCGCTTTCATAATCCTGCAAAAACTCTGCCAGCAGCGCGTCAAACTCCGCAGCCACCCCCCGCGACTCCGCCAAACGCGCCACCAGATTGGGCGCCCCGCGCCCCACGAATCCCTGCACCTCGGCCCGGGTGAAGGCGATGCCCCGCCGCCCGAACACCCGGTTCGCCGCCGCGTGAATATCCGCCGCGCTGTCGATCAGCGTGCCATCCAGATCGAAAATCACCGCCGCCTGCATCGCGCCCTCCTGCTTTCGGCGCCACCCTGCCGCAACGCCCGCGCCCCGTCCACCCATCCCGCCACACGGGCTTTTGCGGTGACATTGCCGCCCCCCGCCGCTATGGTGGCCCGCAAGAATGGCCCGGAACCGGGCAGGCAAGACGAGTGGGTTCATGGCAGGGGTCGCGCGCAGCGCATGGTGGGCAGAGGCATGGGTGCAGGCGATGAACCGTCTGGCCGCGCGCCGTGCCGCCCGGGCCGAACCCGCCGCCGGCTTTGTCAGCCAGCCCGAGCCGCGCACCATCGGCCTTTATGCCCGGGGCAAGCAGTTGGTGGCCGGGAATTTCCTGTTCGCGGGCCATCTGGTCGAGGCTCCGGCCACCCTGATCTGGGATATTCCGCGCCCTTCCCGCCCTTTCGAGGCCGAATTGCACGGCTTCGCCTGGCTGGATGATCTGGCGGCGGTGGGCGATCCGGCCTCGCGCAAGCGCGCGCAGGGCTGGACCTTCGCCTGGATCGAGCGTCACGGGCGCGGGCAGGGCATGGGCTGGTCGCCCGATCTCACCGGCCGCCGCCTGATCCGCTGGATCAACCACGCGATTCTCTTGCTGGTCGGGCAAGACCGCGAGGCCGCGCTGACCTATTACCGCTCGCTCTCGCAGCAAACCCTGTTCCTGTCGCGCCGCTGGCACGCCGCCTCGCCCGGCCTGCCGCGATTCGAGGCGCTGACCGGCCTGATCTATGCGGGCCTCGCGCTGATCGGGATGGAGGCGCATGTCGATCCGGCGGCGGCGGCGCTGGCGCGGGAATGCGAGCGCGAGGTGGATGCCCAGGGCGGCATTCCCACCCGCAACCCCGAGGAATTGCTGGAGGTTTTCACCCTGCTTACATGGGCCGCGCAGGCCCTGACCGATGCCGGGCGCATCGTGCCCGCGGCCCATCTGGCGGCGATTGCCCGCATCGCCCCCACGCTGCGGGCGCTGCGCCATGCCGATGGCGGGCTTGCCCGCTTTCACGGCGGCGGGCGCGGGCTGGAGGGGCGGCTGGATCACGCGCTGGCCAATTCCGGCGTGAAACCGGCACCCAAGCCGGGGCTTCAGGCCATGGGCTTTGTGCGGCTGGCTGCCGGGCGCTCCTCGCTCATTCTCGATGCCGCCGATCCGCCGGGCGGGCTGGCCGGGGCCTCGGCCCATGCCTCCACCCTGGCCTTTGAACTCACCTCCGGGCGGCGGCCCGTGGTGGTGAATTGCGGCTCTGGCGCGCCCTTCGGCGCCGATTGGCACCGCGCGAGCCGCGCCACGCAAAGCCATTCGACGCTCAGCCTTGACGGCTATTCCTCCTCGCGCTTTGCCCATGACGGGCGCGAGGTGCTGGAAGACCGCGCCGCCGTGCCGCTGCTGCAAATGGAGACCGACGCCACCGGCGCGCCGCAGGTTCTGGCTGCGCATGACGGCTGGCGTGCCAGCCATGGCCTGCTGCATCTGCGCGATCTCACGCTGTCCGCCGATGGCCGCCACCTTGCGGGCCTCGACATGCTGCATGCCGAAAGCGCCGCCGACCAGCGCCGCCTCTCCACCCTGCTGGCGCGCAATGGCGGGCGGCTGGGCTTTGCCCTGCGCTTCCACCTGCACCCCGATGCCGATGTGATGCTGGATATGGGCGGCGCCGCCGTCTCCATCGCGCTGCGCTCGGGCGAGATCTGGGTGTTCCGTCATTCCGGCGCTGCAAAATTGGCCTTGGAACCCTCGGTCTACCTGGAAAAAGGCCGCCTGATGCCGCGTGCGGCGAAACAGATCGTGCTGAGCGCCGATTTGCGCGAAACAGAGGCCCGTATCGGCTGGACCTTGGCGAAGGCACAGGATACTCCGCTTGCCATCCGCGACCTCGAAAGGCCAGAAACCGACCGGGGCGCCACGTCATAATGCGCCCCGATCAGGAGTGACCCATGCACACAGCCTCCGCCACCCCGCCCGTGAACCTTGTGCCCGTGGGGCGCGCGCTGCTGTCGGTGTCCGACAAGACCGGCCTGCTTGATCTGGCCCGCGCGCTGGCCGCGCAGGGGGTGGAGCTGATCTCCACCGGCGGCACCGCGCAAACCCTGCGCACCGCCGGGCTGAAGGTGCGCGACGTGTCCGAGGTGACCGGCTTCCCCGAGATGATGGATGGCCGAGTGAAGACCCTGCATCCGATGGTGCATGGCGGCCTGCTGGCGCTGCGCGACGATGACGAGCATCTGGTGGCCATGGCCGCCCATGGGATCGAGCCGATCGACCTGCTGGTGGTGAACCTTTATCCGTTCGAGCAAACCGTGGCGCGCGGGGCCTCCTATGCCGAATGCATCGAGAATATCGACATCGGCGGCCCGGCGATGATCCGCGCGGCCTCCAAGAACCACAAATTCGTCAATGTCGTCACCGATCCGCAGGATTACGCGGCCCTGCTGGCCGAGATGAAGGCCCATGACGGCGCGACTTCCTATGCCTTCCGCCAGCGCCTTGCACTGACCGCCTATAGCCGCACCGCCGCCTATGACGCCGCCGTGTCAGCCTGGATGGCCGGGGCGATCAAGGAAGAGGCGCCGCGCCGCCGTGCCTTTGCAGGCCAGATCGCGCAAACCCTGCGCTATGGCGAAAACCCGCATCAAAAGGCTGCCTTCTACACCGATGGCACCCAACGCCCCGGCGTCGCCACCGCGCAGCAATGGCAGGGCAAGGAACTCTCCTACAACAATATCAACGACACCGACGCCGCCTTTGAACTGGTGGCCGAGTTCGACCCGGCGCAAGGCCCGGCCTGCGCCATCATCAAGCACGCCAATCCCTGCGGCGTGGCGCGCGGGGCCACCATGGCCGAGGCCTATGCCCGCGCCTTCGATTGCGACCGCACCTCCGCCTTTGGCGGCATCATCGCGCTGAACCAGCCGCTCGACGAGGCCACCGCCCGCGCCATCACCGAGATCTTCACCGAGGTCGTCATCGCTCCCGGCGCCTCGCCAGAGGCGCGCGCGGTCTTTGCCGCCAAGAAGAACCTGCGGCTCCTGACCACCGACCGCCTGCCCGACCCCCGCGCCAAGGGGCTGGCCTGGAAACAGGTGGCCGGCGGCTTCCTCGTGCAAGACCGCGACAATGGCGCGGTGCTGCCCGCCGACCTCAAGGTGGTGACCAAACGTCAGCCGACCGAGGCCGAGTTGCGCGACCTGATGTTCGCCTGGACCGTGGCGAAACACGTGAAATCCAACGCCATCATCTATGTGAAAGACGGCGCCACCGTCGGCGTCGGCGCCGGGCAAATGAGCCGGGTGGACAGCACCCGCATCGCCGCCCGCAAATCGCAAGACATGGCCGAGGCCATCGGCACCGCCAGCCCGCTGACCCATGGTTCGGTCGTGGCCTCGGACGCCTTCTTCCCCTTCGCCGATGGCTTGATCACCGCCGCCGAAGCTGGCGCCACCGCCATCATCCAGCCCGGCGGCTCCATGCGCGACGATGAGGTCATCGCAGCCGCCGACGCGCGCGGCCTTGCCATGATCTTCACCGGCATGCGCCATTTCCGGCACTGATCCATGCGGCGGATGGCCCTTATTGCCGCGCTGATCTTCGGGATCGACCAGATCACGAAGATCGCCGTCGTCTTTGGCCTCGATCTGAGGAACCGGCACGAGATCGACGTGGTCTCGCCCTTCCTCGATTTCCGCATGGCGTGGAATCAGGGGGTGAATTTCGGCCTCTTCGCCTCCTCGGCCGAGGCGATGCGCTGGGTTCTGATCGTGCTGTCCTTGGTGATCACCGCCTGGGTCTGGCGCTGGATCAGCCGGGGCCAGCACGGCAAATGGATGCAGATCAGCGCGGGCCTGCTGATCGGCGGCGCGCTTGGCAATGTGGTGGACCGCGTGGCCTATGGCGCCGTGGCCGATTTCCTGAACATGTCCTGCTGCGGCCTCGAAAACCCCTATTCCTTCAATGTGGCGGATATTGCGATCTTTGCGGGCGCCTTCGGTCTGGTGATCTTTGGCGGCAAAGAGCCGCCGAAACCGGGCAAGAAACCACAGGCCTCGCGCCGAAAGACCCCGTGACGCGCCGCGCCACTTGCGCTAAGACGGGTCCAGAACGTGCAGGAGACGGGTATGCGGTCACAGGCAAAGGCGGTTGGGGCATTGGCACTCGTGCTGGGCCTTTCGGCCTGTGGCGGGTCCGACCAGCCAAATCTGATGAACCTGCGCTCCTCGGGCAATGGCCCGGATGAATTCGCCATCCTGCCCTCCAAACCCCTGCAACTGCCCCCCGATCTGAAGGCCCTGCCCGCGCCGACGCCGGGCGGCAGCAATATCACCGATCCCACGCCCGAGGCCGATGCCATCGTGGCCCTGGGCGGCAAGCCGGGCGCGGGTGCCAATGATGCGGCGCTGGTGGCCTATGCCGGGCGTCAGGGCCTGTCTGCCGACATCCGGCAGGTGCTGGCCGCCGAGGATCTGGAATACCGCCGCAAGAATGATGGCCGTCTGCTCGAACGCCTGTTCGACGTGAACGTCTATTACAAGGCCTATCAACCCATGGCGCTGGATCAGCACGCCGAACTGGCGCGCTGGCGCCGGCTGGGCGCGCCCACGCCCTCCGCCCCGCCCGAGGCCGAAAAGTAAGCGCCCCCCTGATTTTCTGCGAAAATCAGAAACCATCCGATTTTCGCAGAAAATCGGTGCCCGCCCACACTGGCGGTAAACTCCGCTTGACCCCCGCTTGACCGCAGCCGCCGCTTGCGGTCTGCTGCGCGCAACATGCAAAGGGGCTTTCATGCGTAAACTCTTGTCCCGCCGTAACCTTTTGTCAGGCGCGGCCCTTTTCGCCGCCCTGCCGGTCACGGCGCTGGCCGAACCCGTCAGCCAGTTCACCCTGGAAAACGGCCTTCAGGTCGTGGTGATCGAGGATCACCGCTCGCCCGTCGCCGTGCAGATGCTGTGGTATAAGGTCGGCGCCGCCGATGAGCCCCCCGGCCATTCCGGCATCGCGCATTTCTTTGAACATCTGATGTTCAAGGCCACCGATGATCTGAAAGCGGGCGAGTTCTCCGATACCGTCGAGGCGCAGGGCGGCAGCGACAATGCCTTCACCAGCTGGGATTACACCGCCTATTACCAGCGTGTTGCCGCTGATCGCCTTGATCTGATGATGAAGAACGAGGCCGACCGCATGCGCGATCTGCAACTCACCGATGAGGTGGTGGCGACCGAGCGCAGCGTCATCCTGGAGGAGCGCAACCAGCGCACTGACAGCGACCCCGGCAGCCTGTTCTCCGAACAGGCCCGCGCCGCACAATATCTCAATCACCCCTATGGCATTCCGGTCATCGGCTGGCGGCACGAGATCGAGGCGCTGAACCGCGCCGATGCCGAGGCCTTCTACCGCACCTTCTATGCCCCGAATAACGCCGTTCTGGTGGTGGCGGGCGATGTGAAGCCCGAGGATGTGCGCGCCATGGCCGAGACGCATTATGGCCCTGTCGCCCCCACCGCCGACCTGCCGCCCCGCCTGCGCCCGCAAGAGCCGCCGCAACTGGCCGAGCGTCGCCTCACCATGCGCGACGCCCGCGT
>NZ_JAEULU010000316.1 GCF_016792925.1 Gemmobacter sp. | reverse complement strand
GTTGTAGGCCGGTTCGCCCGCAAGGCCGGTGTAGGTCTTGGTGGTCTCCGTCTCCCACAGCTTTTTCTCGGCGGCCTTCACGGCCCGCATAACCGGGGTCAGGCCGGTCGCGTCCTTGTAGACGCCCACCCCGAGGTCGATCTTGTCGGTTCTCGGATCATCCTTGAACATCTGGATGAGTTGCAGAATCTTGTCCTGCGGTTGCGCCTTCAATGCCTCGAACATCGCCTTACCCTTTCGCGACCTTCAGATCTTCATACATGCCCCATTCGGCCCAGGAGCCGTCATAGAGCGCCCAATTCCGGTGGCCCAGCCGCTCCAGCGCCAGCGCCAGAACGGCGGCCGTCACGCCCGAGCCGCAGGTGGTGATGGCGGGCTTCGCCAGATCGACGCCCGCGCCTTCAAACACCGCGCGCAGGGCGGCCACGTCCTTCAGGGTGCCATCCGGGTTCAGCACCTCGGCAAAAGGCACATTGCGCGCGCCGGGAATATGGCCCGCGCGCAGGCCGGGGCGCGGCTCATCCACCTCGCCGCGAAAGCGCGGGGCGGGGCGGGCGTCGATGATCTCGGCCAGACCCAGCTTGGAGGCATGGGCCACCTGCGTCACATCCTTCACAAGGCCCGCCTGACGGCTGACCGTCATGTGGCGGTCGCGCACGATGGGGGGCATGTCTTCCAGATCGCGCCCCTCGGCCTTCCATTTCGGCAGGCCGCCATCCAGCACGGCGATGTCGGTCTTGCCCATCAGGCGGAACAGCCACCAGACGCGGGCCGCCGAGAACAGGCCCTGCCCGTCATAGACCACCACCTGATGCCCGTCGCCCACGCCCATGGCGCGCATGCGGGCGATGAATTTCTCCACCGGCGGTGCCATATGCGGCAGATCCGAGCGCAGGTCGCTGATTTCGTCAATGTCGAAGAAGCGGGCGCCGGGGATGTGCCCAGCCGCATATTCCGCCTTCGCATCGCGGTTCATGGCGGGCAAATACCAGCTGGCATCCAGCACGCGCAGATCAGGGTCGCGCAGATGGGCGGCCAGCCAGTCGGTCGAGACCAGCGTTTTCGGATCGTCCTTGAGGGGGGAAGTCATCGGCGGCTCCTCCTGTGATCGGCCCCGCTTTATCACAAGGGGGCAGGCAGGCAAGCCACAAGGCGCTGTCGCACGCTAACACTGTTGCACGGCTGAAGCGTGGCGCGATTTTTCGACGAAAAATCGGGGGCGCGCTAGTCGCGCGCGCCGTGTTTCAGCAGGCGTTGCTTCTGGCGGCCCCAGTCGCGTTCGGCGCTGGTGGCGCGTTTGTCGGCCAGCTTCTTGCCCTTGGCGACGCCCAGCTTGATCTTCACGATGCCGCGTTCGTTGAAATACCATTTCATCGGCACGATGGTCATGCCCTCGCGCGCGGTGGCATTCCACAGCCGCGACAGCTCGCGCCGCGAGACCAGCAGCTTGCGCCGCCGCCGCTCCTCATGGCCCCAGGTCTTCGCCTCGCGATAGGGCGCGACATAGCTGTTGATCAGCCACAGCTCGCCCCCCTCCACGCTGGCATAGCTTTCGCCCAGATTGGAGCCACCCTGCCGCAGCGATTTCACCTCGGAGCCGAGCAGCATCACCCCGGCCTCCAGATCGCTCTCGATGGCGTAATCAAACCGCGCGCGGCGGTTTTCGGCAATCAGCTTGGAATTGGGATCAGATTTCGGTGCCATGGTCCTGATCAGATAGGGCTTGCCCCGGCAAAAGTCCAGATCACGCGGATCAGGCCAGCCGCCGGGCCAGAAAGGCGCGGGCGGCAGCGCCGGAGAGCTGCGCGAAATCGCGGCTGAGCCACAGCGTATCGGGGCGGGTGACACAAGGCGCATGCAGGGTCAGCCCGCTTTGCGCCCAGATCACTTCCTCCTCGTCGAAATGCAGGGTGACCAGAGGCAAGGCGGCGGGCGCCGCGTGCAGGCTCATGCCGCGCAGCCCGGCCAAAGCCTCGGCGGGCACCAGCACCTCCATCGCATCGGGCAGCGCCGGATCGCGCAACGTATCAATCAGCACCAGCTGCGCCGCCCCCAGCCAAAGCGCCGCGCAATTGTCCAGCGCGCCGCCGGGCACGTGCAGCCAGGCGCCCCCTGCCCCGTCGCGGCACCGCACCGCCTGCACCGGGCGCAGGCCGCCGCCATGCACATGCAGCAGATCGCCGGGCGCCAGATCGGCGGCACGGCACCAGCCGCTTGCGGTTTCCACCAGCGTTGCACCGCCCAGCCCGGCCATGCCCAGAAACGACTGCTGCTCTACGCGCATCACGCCCACCCTTTACCGCACCCTGGCGCCGGTCCGGCCCGGCTCAGCGCGTCGCGCGACCGGCCCGCATCAGGGTGTACACACCGGCGGCCACAACAATGGCCGAGCCGATCAGCGTGGCCGAATCCGGCCGCTCGCCAAATACGAGCATGGCAAGAATAAGCGCAAACACAAGGCGAGTGTAGCGGAAGGGCGTCACCACGCTCACCTCGCCGCTGCGCATGGCGACCGTCAACGCCCAATAGGCAAAGACGCCGACACAGACCGCCAGCCCCAGCTGCGCCGCCATCGCCGCATCCGGGCGCAGCGCGCCGCCCTGCCAGGCCAGCAAGGCAGCCCCCGTCGGCACCATGGCGAGAAAGCCGTAAATGCCCAGCTGGAAGTTCGACAAGACCTTGGGCGCGGCCCGCGTCGCCAGATCACGGCCCGCAAAGCCCAAAAGCCCCCCCACCGCCAGCAGCGAGGCGAGCGAGAACCCCTCCAGCCCCGGCCGCAGGATCACCAGAACCCCAAGAAGGCCCACCAGAATCGCCGTCCAGCGCCGCCAGCCCACGCGCTCGCCAAAGATCAGCGCCGCCCCCGCAACCACCACCAAAGGCGTGGCCTGCAAGATCGCGCTGGCACTGGACAGCGGCGTCAGCGCAATCGCCAGCGTGAAGAACAGGCGCCCCATCACCTCGAACCCGGCTTTCACCAGCATGCGCGGCTGCACCACAGCCGGGTGCCAGATCGCCTCGCCCCGCGCGCGGGTCAGCGCGGCAAACAGCAGACAGCCGCCGCCACCGAACAGGATCAGCACCTGCCCCACCGGCATGCCCGCCATCGCCACACGTTTGAGCAGCATATCCTCGATGGCAAAGCCCAGCATGGCCATCACCATGAACAGACTGCCGCGCAGATTGTCGGTCATCGCCGCCCCTCCCGAAACGCAAAAGGGCGCTGATCACCGCGCCCCTTCAACCTGATCCAAATATCCTGGGGGAGCCCGGAACGGGCGGGGGCAAAGCCCCCTCTTCTGCCCTCGGATCAGCCGCTTACAGAAGGCCGGCAAATTCCATCGCCGCCTTGATGCGCGCCTTGGTGCCATCGGTCAGCCCGACCAGCGGCAGGCGCACCTCCTCGCTGCACAGGCCCAAGAGCGAGAGGCCATATTTCGCTCCCGCCAGACCGGGCTCCAGGAAGATCGCCTCATGCAGCGGCATCAGCCGGTCCTGATACTCCAGCGCCAAGGCGTAATCGCCGCGCAGGGTGGCCTCCTGGAACTCCGCGCAGAGACGCGGCGCCACATTGGCCGTGACCGAGATGCAGCCCACGCCGCCATGAGCGTTGAAGCCCAACGCCGTGGCATCCTCGCCCGACAGCTGGATGAAATCGGCACCGCAGCTGGCGCGCTGCTGGCTCACCCGCTCGATCTTGCCGGTGGCATCCTTGACGCCCACGATGCGCGGCAGCCGGGCAAGCTGGCCCATCGTCTCGGGCGACATATCCACCACCGAGCGGCCGGGGATGTTGTAGATCACGATCGGCAGGTCGCTCGCGTCATGCAGCGCGGTGTAATGCGCGATCATGCCCGCCTGCGTCGGCTTGTTGTAATAGGGCGTCACCACCAGAGCAGCATCGGCCCCGGCCTTCTGGGCGAATTGCACCAGCCCCACGCCTTCGGCGGTGGCGTTGGAGCCTGCCCCGGCGATCACCGGCACCCGGCCTGCCACGGTTTCCACCACGATCTCGATGACCTGACGGTGTTCCTCATGGCTCAGCGTCGGGCTTTCGCCCGTGGTGCCGACCGGCACGATGGCATGGCTGCCCTCGGCGATCTGCCAGTCCACAAGTTTCTTGAGCGTGTTCACATCCAGCTCGCCGTTCTTGAACGGCGTGACCAAGGCGGGCATAGAGCCTTTGAACATGACACGCATCTCCGAGTGTGGGGCCAAGCGCTGGCCCGGTTGAACGCCCTCCCTCTAGCCGCCCGCGCGGCCCTTGCCAAGCGCCCGCTGGCGGGGTTCCGCGCTTTGCCGCGGATGTGAGTTGCCGCCATGCCGCAGATGCGGCAGATTCCGCGCATGAAGATGCTCGCCCCCCTGCTGATCGGCCTGTCGCTGAGCCTGCCAGCCCCCGTTCTCGCCCAGACCGATGCCGCCAGCGCCTTGCGGCTGGCGCTGAACGAGGCCGGGCGCAAGAACTGGGATCGCGCGGCGGCGCTGGCCATGGGTTCATCGAGCGTGGGCGCCGACCTGATCCAGTGGCAGCGGCTGCGCGCGGGCGAAGGCACGCTGACCGAATATGAGGATTTTCTGGCGCGCCGCCCGGATTGGCCGGGCCTCGCCCTGCTGCGTGAAAAGGGCGAGATCGCAGTGGCGCGCTCGACCACGCCTGCGCGGGTGCTGGCCTTCTTTGGCGACCGGCTGCCGCGCACGGCGGGGGGGGCGCTGGCGGTCATTCAGGCGCTTGCCGCCTCTGGCCGGGCAGCCGAGGCCGAGGCCGAGGCGCGCCGCGCCTTCACCGATCTGCCGCTGAGCGATGCCGAGCAGGCCGCCTTGCTGGCGCAATTCCCCGGCCTCGCCGCGCTGGCCGATACGCGGCTGGAGGCGATGTTGTGGGAGGGCGAGACCGCCGAAGCCCGCCGCGTGCTGCCGCTGGCCTCGCCCGGCATGGCGGCGCTGGCGCGGGCGCGGCTGGCGCTGATCGCGCGGGCCGAGGGGGTGAACGAGCTGGTGAAGGCGGTGCCGCCCACCCTGGCCGATCACCCGCTGCTGGCCCATGCCCGGATGGACTGGCGCATTTACCGCGACCTCTGGCCCGAAGCTGCCGATCTGATGCTGGCGCAAGCCGATCTTGGCCGGCCCGAGGCCTGGGCCAAGCGCCGGGCGCAACTGGCCCGCCACCTGCTGCGCGATGCCGAGCCGCGCCAGGCTTACCGCATCGCCGCCAGCCATCAGCTGCGCGAGGGCGCCAATTATGCCGATCTGGAGTTTCTGGCGGGGTTCATTGCCCTGCGCAGCCTGAATGATCCGGCCACTGCGCTGACCCATTTCCGCCATCTGGAGGCGGCGGTGGCCACGCCCATTTCCGTGTCGCGCGCGCTGTATTGGCAGGGCCAGGCGCTGGAGGCGATGGGCGACCCCGCCGCCCGCGACCACTACACCCGCGCCGCCCGCCACCAGACCGCCTATTACGGCCAACTAGCCGCTGAAAAGCTGGGCCTCACGCTGGATACCGCCCTGATCACGCCGCAAAGCCGCGCCAGATGGCAAGACCGGCCCTTCGCGCGGTCTTCGGTGCTGGAGGCCGGGCTTTTGCTGCTGAAAGCGGGCGAGCCTGCGCAGGCCAAGCGGTTTTTCCTGCATCTGGGAGAAAGCCAGAGCGACAGCGATCTGGCGGCGCTGGCCGATCTGGCCCTGACGCTGAACCAGCCGCATATCGCGGTCTTGCTGGCGAAACAGGCGGCCGAGCGCGGGGTGATCCTGCCCGACGCCTATTACCCGATGCCCGATCTGATCCCCTCCGAAGGCTTGGCCGTGTCACGGGCCTTCGCGCTGGCGATCTCGCGCCGCGAAAGCGAGTTCGACATCGCGGCGCAAAGCACGGCGGGCGCGCGCGGGCTGATGCAGCTGATGCCGGAAACGGCCGAGCGCATGGCGCGCGGGCTGGGGCTGGATTTCACGCTGGCCCGGCTGACCACCGATCCGCAGTTCAACGCCACGCTGGGCAGCGCCTATCTTGCCAAGCTGGTCGAGGAATTCGGGCCTTCGGTGGCGCTGGTCGCCTCGGGCTATAATGCCGGGCCGGGGCGCCCGCGCCGCTGGATCACCGAATTCGGCGATCCGCGCAGCGCAGCGGTGGATATTGTCGATTGGGTCGAGATGATCCCGATTTCGGAAACCCGCACCTATGTGATGCGGGTGTCGGAATCGCTGGTGATCTATCGCGCCAAGTTGCGCGGCGTGGCTGGGCCGATCCGGCTGACCGCAGAGTTGAAGGGCTGAGGGCAGAGCCTGCGGCGCGGATATTTGGGCCAAGATGAAAGCCGGGCGCGCCTCAGGCTTTCAGCGTCAGGCCTTGAGCATCAGGCTGGGGCTGCGCGCCAGTTTGAGCCAGGCCACCATGCCGGTGAAAAATCCGACAGCGGCCAGCAGGGCGGCGGTGACCATCTGCCCGGTCTCGGCCACCCCGGCAGACAGCGCCAGATAGCCGAAGGCCCAAAAGCCAGACCAACTCACCACACAGATCAGGGCAACAATCTTGTTCATGCGGTCCTCCCAAACCTCACGCGCGGGGCTCAGCATGCGACGGAACGCCGCGCCATGCCAGCAGATTCGTCGCCCCGGCGCGCGAAGCCTCAGGCCCAGATCACATCGCCCAGAAAGATATATCCCGCGCCATAGATCGTCTTGATCAGCGTCGGGTTCTTCGGGTCTTCGCCCAGCTTGGTGCGCAGCCGCGAGATGCGCACATCCATCGCGCGATCAAAACTTTCGCCCGCCGCGCCGCCAAGGCTTTCCTGCATCTGCGCGCGCGAGATCAGCCGTTTGGGGCTTTCGAGGAACAGCCGCAGCACCTCGCCCTCGGCATGAGAGAAGGTGACCTCGCTGCCATCTTCGGCCACCAGCAGATAGCGGTCGAACTGCGCCGTCCAGCCGTTGAAACGCGCGGTCTGGCTGCCGCGCTCTGGCTCGGTGCGGGCCTTGCGCAAGCGCACGCGCACCCGCGCCACCACCTCGGCGGGGTCGAAGGGTTTGATGATGTAATCATCGGCGCCCAGCTCCAGCCCCGTCACCCGGTCCTGCACCTGCGCCCGGCCCGAGATGATGATGATGGCCGCGCCGGATTCCAGCGCCAGCCGATGCACCACCGCCAGCCCGTCGCGGTCGGGCAGGCCCAGATCGACCAGGCAGACATCGGGGGTCATGCGTTTCAGCGCGGCTTCAAACTCGGTCGCGCGGCCATGGGTGGTGACCTTGAAGCCCGCCTCCTCCAGCGCATCGGCCAGCATGCGGCGGATCTCCGGCTCGTCATCCAGAATGGCGACATGGGCGGTCATGCGGCGACCTCCCGGCCCAAGGCCATGGCAATCGCTTGGGACAACGCGTCAACGTCGAAGGGCTTGCCCAAGACCGGCACCGGGGCGCCCGCCCGGCGCGGATCGGCGGGGGGCAGCGCGCTCATCAGCAGCATCCGCGCGGGATGGCCCTGCGCCATCAGCCCGCGCAGCAGATCGGCGCCATTGCCCGCGCCCAGCTGAATATCCGACAGCACCAGCCCGATGCCCGGCAATTCGGCCAGCATCAGCGCCTCGGGCACCGTGGCCGCCTCCATCACCGCATGGCCAAGGCCGCGCAGCATCTCGCGCACGGTTTCGCGGATGTCGGGGTCGTCCTCGACCAGCAGCACCAGCATCGGCGGCGCGGCCTCGGCCACCGGGCGGAAGGGCAAGCGCAGCGAGACGACGGCGCCACCCTCGGGCTTGTTCATCAGCCGGATCGAGCCGCCCGACAGGGTGATATGGTCAAACACCATCGACAGGCCAAGGCCCGAGCCCTCGCCGCCCTTGGTGGTGAAGAACGGGTCCAGTGCGTGATCCAGCGCCGGGCCGGAAAAGCCCGGCCCCTCATCCTCCACCCGGATTTCGATCCAGGTGTCGCGCAGATTGCGGGCGCAGATGCGGATCAGCCCGCCCCGGCCCGCCATCGCATCGCGCGCGTTCAGGATCAGGTTCAGCAGCGCATCCTGCAAGCCGCCCGCATCCAGCGACAGGCGCGGCAGCGGGCCGCCCAGATGCACCTCCAGCCGGGTCTGGGCGGGCAAGGTGGGCGAGGCCAGCAGCCGCAGATCCTCCAGCAGCGCGGGCAGATCGGTCGGCCCCAGCTTGAGCGCCGGCCGGCCCGAAATGGTGGCGATCCGGTCCAGCAACACGCCGCCGCGCCGCGCCGCCGCCAAGGTGCCCGAGACCAGCGCCCGCGCCTCATCGGGAAGCGCCATGCGTTCCAGCCGCGATTGCAGCCCCAGAATGATGGTCAGCAGATTGGCGAAATCATGCGCCACGCCAGAGGTAAGCTGCGCCGCCAGCTCGCGCTTGCGGGTCTGCGCAAGGGCCGCCCGGGCCTGCGCCTCGGCGGTCACATCCATCGACAGGATATAGACGCCGTTCACCGCCGCTCCGTCCTCCTGATCCGGGGTGAAGGCCGCGCGGATGCGGCGCCCGCTGTCATCATCGGTGAATTCAAACACCGAAGGCTCGCCCTCCAGCGCCTTGTGCAGCCAGGGCAGGATGCGGGCAAAGTTCACCGGGCCCAGCGCCTCGCGCCCGGTCAGCCCGATGATGTCTGCCGCGCGCCCCGGCATCACGCTGCCCAGACGGCGGTTGGAATAGGTATAGCGCAGGTCGCGCCCGACATGGGCGATATGGGCAGGCATCATCTCGGTCGTCAGGCGGATGCGCGCCTCCATCTCGGTCAGCTGGCGCTTGGTTTCCTCCAGCGTGGCATTGCTGGCGGCCAGCTGGCGGTTGGCATGGGCCAGACGCTCGGCTTTGGCCAGCACCTCACCCGAAAGCTCCACCGAGCGGTCGCGCAGCATCCGCTCCTGCAGTTTCACCTCGGTGATGTCGGTATAGACGGTGATCCAGCCGCCCTGCGGCAGCGGCGCGCCCTCGACCGAAATCCAGAAGCCGCCGGGGCGCTCGCGTTCCATGTAATGCGGCTTGAAGGCGCGGGCGGCCTGCACGCGGGCCTGCACGGCGGCCTCCGGGTCATCCACCGCACCATATTCGCCGCGCTGCACCAGATGGCGGATCGTCGCCTCGAAACTGGCGCCCTTGGTGGCCAGATGTTCGGGCAGCGCGAACATTTCCACAAAGCGCCGGTTCCAGACCGACAGTTTCAGCTCGCTGTCATAGATCGACAGCGCCTGCTGGATCAGGTTCAACCCGGCCAGCATCAGGCCTGTCTGTTCCTCGTCGCTGGCCATGAGATGCCCCCCTACCGCATGGCTAACACCGGCAGCAGCGGCGCGGAAAGAGGGAAAAGCCCGCCGTTACAATTCGAAAGGATTGCGAAAAAGTCGCGCAACCATTGGCGGCAAATCTGGCCCCTGTCAGGCGTGGCGGGCAGGATTCGCCGCGCGGCCCTTGAGGAGGGGCAGCCCCGAAGCCGCACAGGCGGGACGGGGGACATGAGGGAGGATGATATGGCGGCTACGGACGAGTTGACCTCGATTCCCGCCCTGCTGGCACGCAACGCCCGGCTTTACGCCGGACGGCCAGCCTGGCGCGAAAAGGAATTCGGCATCTGGCAAAGCTGGACCTGGGACGAAGGCGCGGCCGAGATCCGCGGCATCGCGCTTGGCTTTCTGGCGCTTGGCCTCAACCCCGGCGATCATGTCGCCATCATCGGGCGCAACCGCCCGGCGCTTTACTGGTCGATGATCGCCGCGCAGATGTGCGGCGCGGTGCCGGTGCCGCTTTATCAGGACGCCGTGGCCGAGGAGATGGCCTATGTGCTGGAAAACTGCGGCGCGCGCTTTGTGATCTGCGGTGATCAGGAGCAGGTGGACAAGGTGATCGAGGTGCAGGACCGCCTGCATCTGGTGGAGCAGATCGTCTATGTCGACAAGCGCGGCATGCGCAAATACGACCACAGCCGGATGAACGCGCTGGCCGATGTGGAGGCCGAGGGCAAGGCCGGCCATTTCCGCTTCGAGGCCGAACTGGAGGCCCGCATCGCCGCGCTGACTTACGACAGCACTTGCGTGATGCTTTACACCTCGGGCACCACCGGCAAGCCCAAGGGCGTGGTGCTCTCCAATCGCAATATCATCGAAACCGCGCGCAACACCTCGGGGTTCGACAAGCTGCGCCCCGGCGATGATGTGCTGGCCTATCTGCCGATGGCCTGGGTGGGGGATTTCATCTTTTCGGTGGGGCAGGCGATGTGGACGGGCTTTTGCGTCAATTGCCCCGAAAGCGCCGCCACCATGATGACCGACCTTCGGGAAGTCGGACCGACCTATTTCTTCGCGCCGCCCCGGGTGTTCGAGGGGCAGCTGACGCAAGTCATGATCCGCATGGAGGATGCCGGGCGGCTGAAAAAGGCGATGTTCGACCGCTGCATGAAAATCGCGCGCCGGGTGGGGCCCGCGATCCTTGATGGCAAGCCGGTGGGTCTGGGCGACCGTCTGGCCTATTGGATCGGCGACAAGCTGGTTTACGGGCCACTGAAAAACACCCTCGGCTTTTCGCGCATCCGCGTGGGCTATACCGCGGGCGAGGCGATCGGGCCGGAGATCTTCGATTTTTACCGCTCGCTCGGCATCAATCTGAAACAGCTTTACGGCCAGACCGAGGCCACGGTGTTCATCACCCAGCAGCCCGATGGCGAGGTGCGCTCGGATACCGTGGGCGTGCCCTCGCCCGGTGTGGAGGTGCGGATCGCGGAAAATGGCGAGGTGTTCTACCGCAGCCCCGGCACTTTCGTGGAATATTACAAGAACCCCGAAAGCACCGCCTCGACCAAGGATGCAGAGGGCTGGGTGGCCACCGGCGATGCCGGATTTTTCGAAGAAAAATCGGGGCATCTGCGGATCATCGACCGCGCCAAGGATGTGGGCAAGATGGCCGATGGCCGCCTGTTCGCGCCGAAATATGTGGAGAACAAGCTGAAGTTCTTCCCCAATATTCTGGAGGCCGTGGTTTTCGGCAATGGCCGCGACCGCTGCACCGCCTTCATCAATATCGACCTGACCGCCGTGGGCAACTGGGCCGAGCGCAACAACATCGCCTATTCCAGCTATCAGGAGCTGGCGGGCCATCCCCGCGTCTACGAGACCATCGCCCGCCATGTGGCCGAGGTGAATGCCTCGGTGGCAGAGGATGCCGTGCTGTCGGGCTGCCAGATCCACCGCTTCTGCATCCTGCACAAGGAACTGGACGCCGATGATGGCGAGATGACCCGCACCCGCAAGGTGCGCCGCAATGTCATCGAGACCAAATATGCCGATCTGATCGCGGGCCTTTATGACGGCGCCGCCTCGGTCGCGACGGAAACCGAGGTGACCTATGAGGATGGCCGCAAAGGAGCCATCCGCGCCAACGTCCGCATGATGGACGCGGCCACCGTTACCCCCAATCGCACCCCCGACCGGAGGGCCGCCGCATGAGCGCCGAGGGCTATACCACCGCCGACGGCCGCAAGATCGGCGGCGTGTTGATGGAGATGAAGAACATCACGCTGCGTTTTGGTGGCGTGAAGGCGATCACCGACATCAGCTTTGACATCCGCGAGGGCGAGATCCGCGCCATCATCGGCCCCAATGGCGCGGGCAAATCCTCCATGCTCAACGTCATCTCGGGCTTCTATGTGCCGCAAGAGGGCGAGGTCTGGTTTCGCGGCCAAAAGCGCGCGCCGATGCGCCCCTATGAGGTCGCGCGCCAGGGCATCGCCCGCACCTTCCAGAACATCGCGCTGTTCGAGGGCATGACGGTTCTGGACAACATCATGACCGGGCGGCTGACCCTGATGGAAAGCGGGCTTGCCGCGCAATCCCTGTGGTGGGGAAAGGCGCAGCGCGAGGAAGTGGCGCATCGCGAGAAGGTCGAGAAGATCATCGACTTTCTGGAAATCCAGCCCATCCGCAAAACCCCGGTGGGCCGCCTGCCCTATGGCTTGAAAAAGCGGGTCGAACTCGCCCGCGCGCTGGCGGCGGAGCCGAAACTGCTGCTGCTCGATGAGCCCATGGCCGGGATGAATGTCGAGGAAAAGGAAGACATGTGCCGCTTCATCCTGGATGTGAATGACGAATTCGGCACCACCATCGCCCTCATCGAACATGACATGGGCGTGGTGATGGACCTGAGCGACCGCGTGGTGGTGATGGATTACGGCAAGAAGATCGGCGACGGCCCGCCGGATGAGGTGCGCAGCAATCCCGATGTGATCCGGGCCTATCTGGGGGTGGAACATGCCTGACACTTTGCTTTACGCCATCGAGGTCTCGCTCAATGGTCTCATGGCCGGGATCATGTATGCCCTTGTGGCGCTTGGCTTCGTGCTGATCTTCAAGGCCAGCGGCATCTTCAACTATGCCCAAGGCGTGCTGGCGCTGTTTGCCGCGCTCACGCTGGTGGGTTTGCAGCAGGGGCAGATCCCCTTTGCCCATGTCATCAACGCCAGCTTCGGCACCGATCTGCACCATTTCGGCTGGACCCTGCCCGCCGTCGTCGCCATCGCATTGACGGCGGTGGTCATGGTGGGGCTGGCCTGGGCGATCGAGCGCATCGTGTTGCAACATCTGGTCAATCAGGCCCCGATCATCCTGTTCATGGCGACCATCGGCCTGGCCTATTTCCTGGAAGGTCTGGGCGATGTGATGTGGGGGGCCGACATCAAGAAGCTGGATGTGGGCCTGCCGCAAGGCATCAACGAGACCATCGACGCGGTGACCTTCAACGCCTTCGGCTATGGGTTCTTCATCGACAATCTCGACATCATCGCAGCCTTCGTGGCGGGTGTGCTGGTGCTGGCGCTGACCCTGTTCAGCCAATACACCAAATATGGCCGCGCCCTGCGGGCGGTGGCCGATGACCATCAGGCCGCGCTCTCGGTGGGGATCAGCCTGCGCTTTATCTGGGTGCTGGTCTGGTCGATTGCCGGGTTTGTAGCGCTGGTCGCGGGCATCATGTGGGGCTCCAAATCCGGGGTGCAATTCTCGCTGTCCTTGATCGCGCTGAAGGCGCTGCCGGTCCTCATGCTGGGCGGCTTTACTTCGATCCCCGGTGCCATTGTCGGCGGGCTCATCATCGGCATGGGCGAGAAACTGTTCGAGTTCTTCGCAGGCCCGCTGATCGGCGGCGCGACCGAGAACTGGTTCGCCTATGTGCTGGCGCTTCTCTTCCTCGTCTTCCGGCCGCAGGGCCTGTTTGGCGAGAAGATCATCGAAAGGGTGTGATCGATGCTGTATCGTGAAGCCGGTGATTTCAAGACCACCTATGCCAAGGACAGCCAGACCTTCCCGATCAAGGCGGATCGGATGGCCTATTTCGCCCTGCTGGCGGTGGCCTTTGGCGTCGTGCCCTTCCTGATCAACGATTACTGGGCCAATGCGGTTTTCGTGCCCTTCCTGATCTATGCCATTGCCGCCATCGGGCTGAACATCCTGACCGGCTATTGCGGGCAGGTCAGCCTTGGCACCGGCGGCTTCATGGCGGTGGGGGCCTATGCCTGCTACAAGCTGATGACCGCCTTCCCCGAGGTGCCGGTGCTGCTGCATGTGCTGCTGGCGGGCGGGGTGACGGCGGGTGTGGGGGTGCTGTTCGGCCTGCCCTCGCTCAGGATCAAGGGCTTCTACCTTGCGGTGGCGACGCTGGCGGCGCAGTTCTTCCTTGTCTGGCTGTTCAACAAGGTGCCGTGGTTCTACAACTATTCGGCCTCGGGTCAGATCACCGCGCCCGAGCGCAGCATGTTCGGCATCGCCGTCACCGGCGCCAATACCCCGGCCTGGGCCAAGTATCTGTTCTGCCTCGTCATCCTTGTGGCGCTGGCCTGGCTGGCCCGCAACCTGACCCGCGGCATGGTGGGGCGCAAATGGATGGCGATCCGCGACATGGACATCGCCGCCGAGATCATCGGGGTGAACCCGCTGACCACCAAGCTGTCGGCCTTCGCCATCTCCAGCTTTTTCATCGGGGTTTCGGGCGCGCTGTTCTTCGCGGTCTATCTGGGCGCGGCAGAGGTGGGCGAGGCCTTTGGCATCCAGAAAAGCTTCCTGATCCTGTTCATGATCATCATCGGGGGCCTCGGGTCGATGTTCGGCTCCTTTGCCGGGGCGGCGTTTCTGGTGCTGCTGCCGGTGTTCCTCAAGAATGTGCTGGTGGGGGGGCTGGGCTGGCCCACCGATCTGGCCGCCCATATCGAGCTGATGATCGTCGGCGGCCTGATCATCACCTTCCTGATCCTTGAACCGCATGGCCTCGCGCAGCTGTGGCGCGTGGCGAAAGAGAAACTGCGCCTTTGGCCCTTCCCGCATTGAGCGGCGGGCCGATCTGAAACCCCGGCGCGGGGAGGCGCCGGGATCATCTCGAACGGGAGGAAACCCAAGATGAAAAAGACCTTCACCCTGCTGGCGGCGGCGGCGATTGCCGCAAGCGCGGGCTTTGCCACTCCTGCGGCCGCCGATCTGGTGGTGCCGAACCTCAGCTATCGCACCGGCCCCTTTGCCGCCGGCGGCATTCCCTATGCGGATGGGTTCATGGATTACTTCACCCTGCTGAACGAGCGCGATGGCGGCATCGGCGGCGAAAAGGTGCAGGTGCCGGAATGCGAAACCGCCTATAACACCGAAAAAGGCGTGGAATGCTATGAGGCCACCAAGGGCCAGGGCGCGCTGGTTTACAACCCGCTCTCCACCGGCATCACCTATCAGCTGATCCCCAAGGTCGCCGCCGATGGCATCACGCTTTACACCCCCGGCTATGGCCGCACCTCTGCCGCCAATGGCAAGGTGTTTGAATGGGTGTTCAACTATCCCGCGAACTATTGGGATGGCGCCAGCGTCGCGGTGAAACACCTGCTGGACCAGAATGGCGGCAGCCTGGAAGGCAAGAAGATCGCGCTGCTCTATCACAACTCCGCCTATGGCAAGGAGCCGATCCGCACCCTGCAAGAGCTGTCGAAAAAGCATGGCTTCACGCTGGCCGAACTGCCGATCGACAGCCCCGGCCAGGAGCAGAAAAGCCAATGGCTGCAAGTGCGCCGCGACAAGCCGGATTACGTGCTGTTCTGGGGCTGGGGCGTGATGAACTCGGTCGCCATTCAGGAGGCCGCGAATATCCGCTTCCCGATGGAGAATTTCATCGGCATCTGGTGGTCGGGCTCGGAGAATGACGTGACCCCGGCGGGCGAGGGCGCCAATGGCTATAAATCGCTGGCGATGCACGGCACCGGGATGGATTACCCGGTCTATGCCGATCTGAAGAAATATGTGATCGACGCGGGCAAGGCGGCGGGCGCGGGCGATCAGGTCGGCTCGGTGCTGTATTCGCGCGGCATGTATGCGGCCATGGTCATCGCCGAGGCGATCCGCAAGGCGCAAGAGATCCACGGCACGGCCGCGGTGAACGCCAAACAGGTGCGCGACGGCTTCGAGCAGCTGGAGATCACCGAGGCGCGCATGGTCGAGCTGGGCCTGCCGAACTTTGGCCAGCCCTTCGCGGCCTCTTGCGCCGATCACGGCGGCCCCGGTGCTGCGATGATCCAGCAATGGGATGCGGCGGCGAAGAAATGGAACCTGATCACCGGCTTCATCGCGCCGGATGACGAGGTGCTGAACCCGCTGGTGGCCGAGGACAGCGCCGCCTTCGCCAAGGAAAACACCATCACCGAGCGCTGCAACTGATGCGCCGCGGGGGCGGCACACCGCCCGCCCCCGCACCCCATGCTGCGAGGCCAGAGCCATGCTTGACGCGACCCGAACCGCCCCTTCCAAAGCCCCGAATGCAGGCGAGACCCTGCTGGAGGTCAACAATATCGAGGTGATCTACAATCACGTCATCCTCGTGCTGAAAGGTGTCAGCCTTTCGGTGCCGAAGGGCGGCATCACCGCGCTTCTGGGCGGGAATGGCGCGGGCAAGACCACCACGCTCAAGGCCATTTCCAACCTGCTGCATTCCGAACGCGGCGAGGTGACCAAGGGCCAGATCACCTATCGCGGCAGCCGGGTGCAAGACCTCAACCCGGCCGAGCTGGTGAAGATGGGTGTCATTCAGGTTATGGAGGGCCGCCATTGCTTTGAACATCTGACGGTCGAGGAAAACCTGCTGACCGGCGCCTATACCCGCACCGATGGCAAGGCGGCCATCAACGCCGATCTTGAGATGGTCTACAAATACTTCCCCCGCCTGAAGGAACGCCGCAAAAGCCAGGCGGGCTATACCTCGGGCGGTGAGCAGCAGATGGTCGCCATGGGCCGCGCGCTGATGTCGCGCCCCGAGATGATCCTGCTGGACGAGCCCTCGATGGGTCTGGCGCCGCAGCTGGTGGAGCAGATCTTCGAGATCGTGAAAGCGGTGAATGCGGGCGAAGGCGTCACCTTCCTGCTGGCCGAACAGAACACCAATGTCGCGCTGCGCTATGCCCATACCGGCTATATTCTGGAATCGGGCCGGGTGGTGATGGAGGGCAGCGCGCAAGAGCTGCGCGAGAACCCGGATGTGGCCGAATTCTACCTCGGCATGTCCGACAAGGGCCGGAAATCCTTCCGTGATGTGCGCAGCTATCGCCGCCGCAAGCGGTGGCTGGCGTGAGGGGAGAGACGGCCATGCCCCATTTCGACGCGCTCGAAACCCGCTCTGCCGATCAACGCGAAGCCGATCTGGCGCGCGACCTGCCCGCGCTGATCGCCCATGCCCAAAGCGCCCCCGCCATGGCGGCAAGCCTGGCCGGGGTGGAGGCCGCGCAGATTACCAGCCTCGCCGCGCTGGCGCGCCTGCCGGTGATCCGCAAGGCTGACCTCTCGGGTGCGCAAAAGCGGCACCCGCCGCTCGGGGGCTTCCTGCCCACGGGCGGGCGGTTTGAACATGTGTTCCAGTCGCCCGGCCCGATCTACGAGATTGGCCGCACCAGCCATGACTGGTGGCGCATGGGTCGCTTTCTGCATGCCTGTGGTGTCGGGCCCGGCGATATTGTGCAGAACTGTTTTGGCTATCACCTGACGCCTGCCGGGATGATCTTTGAATCCGGTGCGCGGGCGGTGGGGGCTGCCGTGCTGCCTGCGGGCACGGGCCAGACCGATCTGCAAGTGCGCGCGGCGGTGGATGTGGGCAGCACCGCCTATGCGGGCACGCCGGATTACCTCAAGATCATCCTCGACCGCGCCGACGAGATGGGCGAGCGGCTGAAGATCACCCGCGCCGCCGTGGGTGGCGGGGCGCTGTTCCCCAGCTTGCGCCGCGAATATGCGGATCGCGGCATCTTCACCCTGCAATGCTATGCCACGGCCGATCTGGGCAATATCGCCTATGAAAGCGCGGCGATGGAGGGGATGATCCTGGATGAGGGCGTGATCGTGGAGATCGTGCGCCCCGGCACCGGCGATCCGGTGCCGATGGGCGAGGTGGGCGAGGTGGTGGTGACCACGCTGAACCGCGATTACCCGCTGGTGCGCTTTGCCACCGGCGATCTTTCGGCGCTGATGCCGGGGCAATCGCCCTGCGGTCGCACCAATCTGCGCATCAAGGGCTGGCTGGGCCGCGCCGACCAGACCACCAAGATCAAGGGCATGTTCGTGCGCCCCGAACAGGTGGCCGAATTCGTCGCCCGGCACGAGGAGGTGGCGCGCGCCCGCGTCATCGCCACCCGCGAGGGCGAGATGGATGCCATGACCGTGCAGGTGGAAAGCCGCGCCTCCAACCCCGCGCTTTACGAAGGCTCGGTGCTGGAAACGCTGAAACTGCGCGGGCGGGTCGAGATCGTCGCGCCCGGCAGCCTGCCCAATGACGGCAAGGTGATCGAAGACCGCCGCAGCTACGGCTGACCCTGCTTCCAAGGCCCCATCCCCCCGGCCTGTGACCTGGCCGCGCCCCTCGGGGCGCGGCCTTTTTCCAAAGCAAAAGGCGGCCCCGAGAGGGACCGCCCTTGATCTTTTCTGACAATGGCTCAGGCGGTTTTCAGCGCCGCCACCAGCGCATCCAGATCGCCCTTTTGCTTTTTCAACATCGCGCCGATTTCCTCGCGCTCGGAGGCGAGCATGTTCACGCCCTCGATGATGATGTTGAAGAACAAATCGCGCCCCGATTTGTTCGACACATGCCAGCGCAGATCGAAGGGCGACTCGCCTTGCAGCCGGGCAATCGAGATCACCTCGAAATAGCTTTTCAGCGGCTTGGCATCGGTCACTTCGATCTTGCCGCCGATGAATTCGCGGAAACGGCGGCCATATTTGCGGCTGATATAGCCCTGATAGGCGGCGGTGAAGGCCTTCATCTGCGCCGCCGAGGCGCTGCGCGCCGAAGGGCCCAGCGCCGAGCGCGCAATGGCGCCGACATCGGCGTATTTCGCAAAGATGCGCTCAAAGTCGCCCTACATCGCGGTCTCGGATTTGCCCGAGTTGATGACCTGGTTCACC
>NZ_JAEULU010000275.1 GCF_016792925.1 Gemmobacter sp. | reverse complement strand
GTCAGCAGTTCGGTAAAGACATCCAGCCGGTCGCGGCTGACCGGATAGGTGATCAGCGTCTGGTCGCGAAAATCCTCGGCCTCGACAAAGGGCTTTTGCGCCAGGGGGTTGAGGCTGGAGGCCACCAATGTCGGGTGATAGTCGAACAAGGGCGTGAAGGTGATCCCCGGCAGGGTCAGCGGGTTGGAGGAGATCACCAGATCGACCTCCTCGCGGTCCAGCGCGGGCAGCGCGTCAAAGGCGAGGCTGGTGCGGATGTCCACATCCACATCCGGCCAAGCATGGCGGAACTGTTGCAAAACCGGAAACAGCCAGTCGAAACAGGCATGGCATTCCAGCGTGATATGCAGACGCCCGGTCTTGCCTGCCAGCAGGGCGCGGAACTCCTCCTCCAGCGCCTCCATCTCGGGAAGCACCCGTTCGGCCACCCGCAACATGCGCTGCCCTGCCGCCGACAGCTTCATGGGCTTGGAGCGCCGCACAAACAGCTCCATCCCGGCCTGATCCTCCATTGCCTTCACCTGATGGCTCAGCGCGCTTTGGGTCATGTTCAGCATGTCGGCCGCCCGCGCCAGGCCGCCGCAATCCTGGATCGCCTTGATGCTGCGCAGGTGGCGAATGTCGAAATACATGAGACTTCCTCATAATCATGATGAGCATTATGAATTTGTCTCACATCGCATTTTCCGGCACAAGAGGGCATCCGAAACAGGAGCCGAGCCGATGACTGCACCGCGCATTTCCTTTGAATTCTTCCCGCCGCAGACGCTCGATGCGTCGTTCAAGCTGTGGGAAACGGTGCAGATGCTGCAACCTCTGGCGCCGGAATTCGTCTCGGTCACCTATGGCGCGGGCGGCACCACCCGCAAGCTGACGCATGATGCGGTGACGACGATTGCCAAGAATACCGGGCTGCGCGTCGCCGCGCACCTCACCTGCGTCGATGCCACCAAGGCCGAAACGCTGGAGATCGCTGAGGCCTACGCCGCCAATGGCATCACCGACATCGTGGCGCTGCGCGGCGATGCGCCCAAGGGCGCCACCCGTTTCACCGCCCACCCGGAGGGCTTTGCCCATAGCGTCGAGCTGATCGAGGCGCTGGCCGCCACCGGCAAATTCACCCTGCGCGTCGGCGCTTACCCCGAGCCGCATCCCGATGCCGCCGACACGCTGCAAGATGTGCGCTGGCTGAAGCGCAAGATCGACGCGGGCGCCACCGCCGCCCTGACCCAGTTCTTCTTCGAGGCCGAAACCTTCCTGCGCTTCCGCGATCTCTGCGTGAAGGAAGGCATCACCGCCCCGATCATCCCCGGCATCCTGCCGATCGAAAACTTTGCCGGTGTGAAGAAATTCTCGGCCCGCTGCGGCGCGCAAGTGCCGCAATGGCTCGATGATGCTTTCACCGTGGCCAAGCGCGACGGGCGCGAGGATCTGCTCTCGGTCGCGCTTTGCACCGAGCTGTGCGACACGCTGATTTCCGAGGGCGTCGAGGATCTGCACTTCTACACCCTCAACCGCCCGCATCTGACGCGTGACGTGTGCCACGCCCTTGGCCTCTCTCCGGAGGTGGCGCTGGAAAAGGTCGCCTGAGGCCCTTTTCCGGCAAACTGACGCCCGGTCCCACGGCAGCGGGACCGGGCGTTTTTTCTGTGCCTCAGCCGTTCAAGACTTCGTCGCTCAATACTTTTCCGGCACATACAGCTCGGGCGGCAGCACGGCGCGTTCGTAATCGGGGTTGAACACCCGGTCGGGCAGCGCGATCTCCTCATGCGGCACCGGCGCATACGGGAATTGCGCGAGGAAATGGTCGATGCAATTCAGCCGCGCGCGCTTTTTGTCATTGCCTTCCACGATATACCACGGCGCCTCGGGGATATTCGTGCGGGCGAACATCTCCTCCTTGGCCTTGGTATACTGTTCCCACCGCACCCGGCTTTGCAGGTCCATCGGCGACAGTTTCCACTGTTTCATCGGGTCGTGAATGCGCATGAGGAAGCGGAATTGCTGCTCCTCATCGGTGATCGAGAACCAGTATTTCACCAGCCGCACGCCCGAACGCACCAGCATACGCTCGAACTCCGGCACGTCGCGAAAGAACTCCTCCACCTGATCCTCGGTGGCAAAGCTCATCACCCGCTCCACGCCCGCGCGGTTGTACCAGCTGCGGTCGAACAGCACGATCTCGCCCGCCGCCGGAAGATGCGGCACATAGCGCTGGAAATACCACTGGCTGCGCTCGCGCTCGGTCGGCGCGGGCAAGGCCACGGTGCGCACCACGCGCGGGTTCAGCCGCTGGGTGATGCGCTTGATCACGCCGCCCTTGCCCGCGGAATCGCGCCCCTCGAACAGCACCACCACCTTTTCCCCGTGATGCACCGCCCAATCCTGCAACTTGATCAGCTCTGACTGCAACCGGATCAGCGCATGCATATAGGTGGCACGGTCCAGCGCATCGGGATGCTTTTCCTTGTAGATGCGCGCGATTTCCTCAGAGAGCGCGGCATCCTCGATCTCCAGCTCGTATTCCTCGTCCAGCGCATCGGCCAGCTCTGCCGCCAGCCAGTCGCGCCCCGGCAGGTCCAACTCATCATCCCGCATCGCATGCCTCCTGTTTCCTGCCGCCAGCCAAACCACAGAGAGGTAACAGTCTGGTAACACCGCCCCTCCACAACCGCCGAAGACCCGGCCCCGCGCCCCCTTTCCTTCCGCGCCCTTTCCGGCTAGAAGCCCCGTTTGAACACCCGACATGACCGAACGCGACGAGGAAAGCCGATGCAGGGCAGCGCCAATCTGAATGTGATGATCAAGGCGGCCCGCAAGGCCGGGCGCAGCCTCGTCAAGGACTTCCGCGAGGTCGAGAACCTTCAGGTCTCCTCCAAGGGCCCCGGCGATTTCGTGTCGAAAGCCGACCGCGAGGCGGAACGGATCATCAAGGAAGAGCTGATGGCCGCCCGCCCGACCTATGGCTGGCTGGGCGAGGAAACCGGCGAGACGGCGGGCGCCGACCCGACCCGCCGCTGGATCGTCGATCCGCTGGATGGCACGACCAACTTCCTGCACGGCCTGCCGCATTGGGCGATTTCCATCGCGCTGGAACACAAGGGCGAGATCGTCGCGGGCGTCGTGTTTGACGCCGCCAAGGACGAGCTGTTCTGGGCCGAGAAAGGCGCGGGCGCCTGGATGAATGACAAACGCCTGCGGGTATCGGGGCGCCGCCACATGATCGAGGGCATCTTCGCCACCGGCGTGCCCTTTGCCGGGCGCGGCCCGCTGCCGGCCACGCTGAAAGACCTTGGCCAGTTGATGCCGGTCTGCGCCGGGGTACGCCGCTGGGGCGCCGCCGCGCTCGATCTGGCCTATGTCGCAGCCGGGCGCTATGACGGGTATTGGGAACGTGGCCTGAATGCCTGGGATATGGCGGCGGGTCTGGTGCTGGTGCGCGAGGCAGGCGGCCTCGTCTCCGGCATCCGCGAAGACCAGGACCCGCTGGAGAGCGGCTCGGTCATCTGCGGCAACGAGGCCCTGTTCGAGCCCTTCCGCAAGATCATCCGCGGCGAGTGAAACCGCCGCCACCGCCCGGAAACGCGCGCCCCTTGGCGCGCGTTTTGCGTTTCAGGCGGGGGCTTGGGGGTCAGCCCCGCCGCACCAGCGGAATGCGCGTGCGGGCATAAACCACCGGCGGATGCGCGGGATGCCCCGCGCTGCGCTGCCAAAAGCGCACCCCGCCGCCCCGCAGCCAAAGCGGCAACACCAGCAGCAGCCCCGCGACAAAGCCCCCGGCATGCGCCCAATAGGCGACACCGCCCAGATCAACCGGCGTGGCCAATCCCGCCACCACCTGACTGCCGAACCAAAAGCCCAGCACCGCCCAGGCGGGAATGGCGAAGATGCGGAAAAAGATCAGGAAAAAGAACAGCACATCGACCCGCGCGCGCGGGAACAGCAGCAGATAGCCCCCCATCACCCCGGCAATCGCCCCCGAGGCGCCGACCATGGGAATGCCAGACCCCGGATCAGCCGCAATCTGCGCCCCCGCCGCCGCCGCGCCACAGGCCAGATAGAACAGCAAGAACCCCAACGGGCCGAACTGATCCTCCAGATTGTCGCCAAAGATCCACAGGAACAGCATATTGCCCAACAGATGCGCCCAACCTGCATGCAGGAACATCGAGGTCAAGACCCCGCCCCAGGCCCCCTCATAAACCGCCCGCCCCGGCACCAGCCCCCAGTCAAAGAAAAACCGCTCCAAGGCGGCATCGGAGGGGAGCAGAAACCAGTAGCCCAGGAATATCAGCACATTCAGCGCGACGAGAAGCCGCGTGACATGGGGCACCCGGCCCGAAGGGTTGTGATCGCGGATCGGAAACATGCGCGCAGGCTGGGCTATCGCCATGCCTGCGTCAAGCGGGGTCCGGGGGGCTGTCTGCCCCCCAC
>NZ_JAEULU010000270.1 GCF_016792925.1 Gemmobacter sp. | reverse complement strand
TGCCCGACAGCCGCCCGGCAAAGTTCAGCGCCACCCGCTCGGCCATCAGGATCGAGGCGGCAGAGCCTTCGATCCGCATCAGGGTTTCGCCCGGCGCGAAAGGAGCGCCATCGGCCACCAGCGGCGTGATCTGCAAGCCGGGATCGACCAGCCGGAAGGCCATCGCCGCCACTTGCAGCCCCGAGGCCACGCCCGCCCCGCGCGCATTCAGCCGCGCCGCATAGCGCAGGCCGGGGGCGATGACGGCGGCCACGGTGGCATCCCCCATCGGCCCAAGATCTTCGGTCAGCGCATGGCGCACAAGGGGTTCCAGCAGCAGGTCAGGCAACATCAGCAGGCACCTTTTCATCACGCAGCGCCAGGGCATCGGCCAGAAACAGGCGGCTGCGGCGGGCAAGTTCGGGGTCGGGTTGGGGGTGATCGGCGCGGAAATGGCCGCCCCGGCTTTCGCAGCGCAGCAGCGCGGCGGCGGCAATCAGGGTGGCGGCGGCCACCATGTTCTTCGCAGAGTCGGTCTGGGCCTGCTGGTCCAGCGCGCGCAAAGCGTCAAGCGCATGGCGCAATCCAGATCCGTCGCGGATCACGCCACAGCCCTCGGTCATCAGCGCGCGCAGGCGGCGGATCAGCGGGGCCTCGTCGGGTAGCGCAGCCGCCGGGGGCAGCGGCGGGACGGCAAGCTCGGGTTCCGGGGACCAAGCCCGTTCCGCGGCAATGTCCTGCGCCGCGCGCCCGGCCATCACCATCGCCTCCAGCAAGCCGTTCGAGGCCAGGCGATTGGCGCCATGCAGCCCGGTCGAGGCGACCTCGCCCGCCACCCAAAGCCCCGGCAGCGAACTGCGGCCCTGCGCATCACAGGCCACGCCCCCCATGTGATAATGCGCCGCCGCCGCGACGGGCAGCAGATCGCGCGCGGGGTCAAGCCCGGCGCGGGCGCAGGCGGCGCTGACCGTGGGGAAATGCGCAGGCCCGCCGGGCGCAAAGATCGCGCGGGCATCCAGCGCAGGCGCCAGCCCGGCCTGCGATTGGGCATAGACAGCGCGGGCCACAATGTCGCGCGGGGCCAGCTCGGCGGCCTTGTGCTGGCCCGCCATGAAGGGGACGCCCAGCCGGTTCACCAGCCGCGCGCCCTCGCCGCGCAGCGCCTCGGTCAGCAGGGGGGCCGGATCACCGCCGACATGCAGGGCGGTGGGGTGAAACTGCACGAATTCGGCATCGGCCACCGCCGCCCCCGCCCGCGCCGCCATGCCAAGCCCCTGGCCGCGTATATGGCCCGGATTGGTGGTGACGGTGTAAAGCCCGGCAGCCCCGCCCGAGGCGAGCAGGATCGCCGGCGCCCGGATCAGCCGCGCCACCCGGCCCGGCTGGCCCAGCCAGACCCCGGTGACCCTTCCCGCCGTCACCTCCAGCCGCTCGGCCGCGAGGCCCTCGACCACCTGCACCGAAGGCGCCTGGCGCACCGCCGCAATCAGCGCCGAAAGGATGGCCGCGCCGGTGCGGTCGCCCTCGACCCGCGCGACGCGGGGCTGGCTATGGGCAGCCTCTTGCGACAGGGCGTAATCGCCGGCGGGTGTCCGGTCGAACGCCACGCCGCCCGCCGCTAAGGCCGCCACGCACCCGGGCGCCGCCTCGGCCACGATCCCGGCCATAAGGCCATCCACGATGCCCGCCCCGGCCTCCAGCGTATCGGCGACATGCGCCGCCACACTGTCGCCCGCCCCCAAGGCCGCCGCCACACCGCCCTGTGCCAGTGCGGAAGCGGCACCTTGCCCCAAAGGCGCGGGCGAGATCACCAGAACCGGGCAGGGGGCCAGCCGCAGCGCCGCCGTCAGCGCGGCGATGCCAGCGCCCAGAATGACAATGCGGCCCGTATGCTGCGCCTCTGCCGCCATCACGCCGCCGACCGCGCGCTGGACAGCGTGATCATCCGCTCCACCGCCGCCCGCGCCGGGGCGATGACCTCGGGCGCCACCTCGACCGGCGTGGTCATGCTGTGCAGCGACCACAGCACCTTCTCCAGCGTGATCATCTTCATATAGGGGCACATGTTGCAGGGGCCGACAAACTCCACATCCGGGTGCGCATCCGCGATATTGGAGGCCATGGAGCATTCGGTGACCAGCAGCGCCTTGGCGGGCCGCTGGCGCGCCACGAAATCAATGATCCCGGCGGTCGAGCCGGTGAAATCGGCCTCGGCCACCACATCCGCCGGGCATTCGGGATGGGCGATGATGGTGGTATCGGGCTGGAAGGCGCGGAACTCGCGCAGATCCTGTGCCGTGAAACGCTCATGCACGATGCAGGCGCCATCCCACCAGATGATGCGTTTCTCGGGCACCAACCTCGCCACATTCTGTGCCAGATGCTTGTCTGGCGTCATGATCACCGTATCGCCGGGCAGGGCGCGCACGATCTGCACCGCGTTGGAGGACGTGCAGCACACATCCGAGGCCGCCTTCACCGCCGCCGTGGTGTTCACATAGCTGACCACCGGCACCCCCGGATGGCGGGCGCGCATCTCGGCGATGCCCTCTGCGGTGATCGCCTCGGCCAGCGAACAGCCCGCGCCCATATCGGGCATCAGAACGGTCTTGCCCGGGTTGAGGATTTTCGAGGTCTCGGCCATGAAATGCACCCCGCATTGCACGATCACCGGCGCCTCGACCCTTGTGGCGGCAATGGCGAGTTGCAGGCTGTCGCCTACCACATCGGCGATGCCGTGATAGATTTCCGGCGTCATGTAATTATGCGCCAGCACCACCGCGCCGCGCTGCTGTTTCAGGCGGTTGATCGCCAGAACATAGGGGGCATGGCGGGCCCAATCGGCCAAAGGCACCACCCGCGCCATGCGGGCATGGAGGTCACGCGTGGCCTCGGCCGCGGCCATGGAGGGGGCGAGGTCATAGGCGCCCTGCAAGGTCGCGCGGATGTCGGGCAGGCTGGGTGACATGGGGCATCCGTTCGGCAAGAGTGGGGCAAGCAAGGCGCAGCGCGCCACAGCTACAGCGGCGCGCTGAAATTTGCAAGATATTGAATTTCAAGTATTTTTTGTTTCTATACAAACAATCTTGGGCGGGCAACGCAGCCCAAGGCGGCGGCGCGACCTACACCAGCGCCACCATGGCGCAGCCGTCAAATTCCGCGCATAGTGCCTCGATTTCGGCGCGTTGCGGCATGAGGCAGGCCGCTGTTGACAGCGCATCGGCCAGCGCGGCCCTCGGGGCGGCGATGGAGACGGCGCGCCAGGCCGCGGCCGTCGGGTTGCCGCTGCGCGGATCGAGAATGTGGCTGCGCTGCGCCTGAGCGTCAAAGGTGGTCCCCTTGGGCGCCGAGGTGGCGAGAGCCCGCCCGTGCAGCGGCAGGCTGCGGCCATCCGGCAGCCGCACCGGCCAGACCCGATCCTGCGCGCCCTTGCCCGGCGCGCGCAATTCGCCGGTGTCGATCAGCACATCGCTCAGGCCCTCGGCCTCCAGCAGGGCGGCGATCCGGTCGGCGATATAGCCCTGCGCGATGCCGTTCAGGGTCAGCGCCATGCCGGGCTCCAGCCGGATCTGATCCGTCGCCAGCGCGACACGTGCCCAGCCGCGCGGCACGGCGGCCAGCGCGGCTGGGTCGGGCAGGCGCCCGGTGACCGCTGCCGCGGCATGCAGCGCCCAAAGCGGCTGCACCGTCGGATCAAAGCGCCCACCGCTGGCTGCATGAACGCGGCCCGCCAAGGTCAGGCATTCCAGCAGCTCAAAGGGCGGATCAGGCAAAAAGCCCGCCGCATTCAACCGCATCAGCGCCGATTGCGGGCGATAGAGGCTGAACACATCCTCCAGCCGGGCGATCTCGGCAAAGGCCCGCGCGGCCATCGCCGGGGCATCGGGATGGGCAAGGCGCAGCGTGGCCCGGGCGCCCAGGGCGTGCCCAGTGGCGACATGCAGCGGCGCGGCCCCGGCCCGATGCGCTGGCACCGAGGCCAGCGGCAGGGCTGCGGTGAGGGTCAGGAAACGACGGCGCGTCAGCATGGCTTAGCCTCCGGCTTGCTGCGACAAGGCGCGCAGACGGGTTTCATAATCGGGATCCTCGGCCAGCGCCGGGCTGGCGAGGGTGACAAGACTGTCGGGAATGGCCTCCAGCGCCATGACCGTGCCGCCATGGCGCCGCGCGAAC
>NZ_JAEULU010000208.1 GCF_016792925.1 Gemmobacter sp. | reverse complement strand
ACGCTCGATGCCCAAAGAGGCGTTCGAGGTGCATGGTCTGGGCGATGATTTCCTGCGTGACAAGCCGCTGTTCAAACAAGAAGCGCAGAATTTTCTGAATTTTATCAGCGATTCAAAGCTGATCATCCACAATGCGGCCTTCGACATGAAGTTCCTGAACTGGGAGCTGAAGGCCCATGGCTTCCCCACAATCCCCACAACTCAGGCCCTCGATACGCTGCACATCGCGCGCAGCAAGTTTCCCGGCTCCCCCGCCTCGCTGGACGCCCTCTGCCGCCGTTTCGGCATCGACAATTCCAGACGGGAAAAGCACGGCGCTCTGCTCGATTCCGAGATTTTGGCCGAGGTCTATCTGGAATTGATCGGCGGCCGTCAGCCCGATCTTGTTCTCGCGCCCGCGCAGCCCACTCAGAAGGTTCAGGTTCAGGTCGACACCAACTGGCGGCCTCGCCCGCGGCCCGAGCCTCTGCCCGCGCGCCTTACCAATGAAGAAGCCGCCGCCCATGCGGCTTTTGTGGCCAAAATGGGCGACGGCTCAATCTGGCTGAAACGCCAGAAATAGTCTCTAATTTCGCAAGAAACTCACTGAACCGGCTGCGGCGCCTCAGCTTGCGCCGCCGCACGACGCGACAGTTCCTGGCGATACAAGGCCAGATAATCCACCGTGTCGATGTTCAGCGGCGGGAAGCCACCATCCCGCGTCACATCCGAGATGATGCGGCGGATGAACGGAAACAACAGGCGCGGGCATTCGATCAGCAGGAACGGATGCAACTGTTCCTCCGGCACGCCCTCCACATGGAAGATACCGCCATATTCCAGCTCCAGCAGAAACAGCGTATCGCCATTGGTCTTGTTTTTGGAGGTCACGCGGAACTTGTTCAGCACCTCATACTGGTTTTCCGTCGTGCGCTTGCGCGCGTCGAGGCTCACCGCCACCTGCACATCCGGCTGCACATCGGCGCCGTTCAGGCCCTTTTGTGCCACGACATTCTCGAACGACATGTCGCGCACGAATTGTGCGAGCACACTCATCTTCACTTGCGGCGCCGCCGCGTTTTCTTCCGACATTGCAATCTCCCGCCAAAATCGGCCTCTACCGGGCCATTCCTAGCAGGCAAACATCGCTGCCTCAATGGCGCGTCCAGCCCGAGGGGCCGCGTGGCGGCGTCTCCGAAGGGTCAAGCTCGATGAACTCGGCATCAATCACCACATCCGGTCGCGGATGCACGCCAAAGCCGGCGGTGGGCCGCAACCGGTTGGCAGCCTTGCCGGCAATCCAGCGGCGCAAAGGCCCGATCAGCAGCAGCCCGCCCAGCATATCCCCCAGAAACCCCGGCAAGATCAGCAAAACGCCTGCCAGCATCCGCAAGCCGTGATCGCCCGCCATGCCCGGCAGCGCACCCCCGCTCATCGCCGCGCGCATCTCGACCGCCATATTTGCCCCGGTCTGCCGCAGGATTGCGGAACCCAGAATGCCGGTGCCAAGGATGATACCCAGCGAGGCCAGCAGCCCGATCGCCCCGCCCAGCGTGATAAACAGGGCGATTTCGACCAGCATCAGCACAATCATCGGGCCAAACAGCCGCATCTTCATTCTCTCCGCGCTCGAAAGGTGGACTTGTCCACACCCTGTCCCTACATAGGGGCACAAGCTCACCGTTTCCACAACAGAGGTCCGCATGAACGACACCATGATCCAACTTCTCGTGCTTGCCGGGATCGCGGTCTTTCTGGTGATCAAGCTGCGTTCGGTTCTGGGAACGCGCGAAGGCTATGAAAAACCGCCCGTGCCGGTCACCGAGCGCAGCGCCGCTGCCCCGAACCTCACCGTGGTCGAAAGCGGCCCGGATCGCGACATTCTGGATCACGCCCCCGAGGGCAGCCCCTCTGCGCTGGCTTTGGCCGCGATGAAACAGGCCGAGCCGGGCTTTTCGCTCACCACCTTCCTGCAAGGTGCACGCGGCGCCTATGAGATGATCCTGATGGCCTTCGAGCGCGGGGATCTGTCGCAGGTCCGCGCCTTCCTCGGCCCGGAAGTCGCCGAAACCTTTGCCGAGGCCATCGCCGCGCGTGAGGCCCAGGGTCTGACCGTCGAGGCGAATTTCGTGGGGCTCCGCGAAATGAGCTTCGTGGCTGCCGAGTTCAATCCGGCCACCCGCGAGGGCGAGGTGACGGTGCGCTTTGGTGGAGAGCTGACCTCGCTGATCCGCAACAAGGCCGGTGAGGTGGTCGAAGGCTCCGCCACCGAGATCAAGCGCCAGCGCGATGTCTGGACCTTTGCCCGCAAGATGGGCAGCGCCGATCCGAATTGGCAACTCGTGGCGACCGGGGAATGAGCCTGCCATGCGGCTTGCCCTCGCCCTTCTGGCCCTGCTGATGACCGCGCCCGAGGAAACCCGGGCGCAGGTCATGACCTTCGAGGAGCTGGACGGCTGGACCGAGGATGACCCGCGCCCGGCGCTGACTGCGTTTCTTGCAACCTGCGACATGCTGAAAGACCCGGTCTGGGCGCCGCTTTGCGGGCTGGCCCGCGATGCGGGCCAAAGCCCGGAAAGTGCCCGCGCCTATTTCGAGCTGTTCTATCGCCCGGTGCTGGTCGGCACCCCGCCCGCCCTGTTCACCGGCTATTACGAGCCGGTTCTGGATGGCTCGCTGACCCGCACCGCGCGCTATCGCTATCCGATCTATGCGCGCCCACCCGAGCTGCGCGACGGCATGGTCTATCATTCGCGCAGCCAGATCGAGGCCGGGGCAATTTCGGGCCGGGGTCTGGAAATCGCGTGGCTTGACGATCCGGTCGAGGTCTTCTTCCTGCATATTCAAGGCTCTGGCCGCATTCGACTGACCAATGGCAAAACGTTGCGCGTGGGCTATGGCGGCAAGAACGGCCATGCCTATCGTTCCGTCGGGCAAGAGATGGTGCGGCGCGGCACCCATACGCCGGATCAGGTCTCAGCCCAGGCGATCCGGTCCTGGGTGCGCTCCAATCCCGGCCCCGGCCATGCCATGCTGGATACCAACCCCTCTTACGTCTTTTTCCGCCGCCTGCCTGATCTGGCCGCGGATCAAGGCCCCATCGGCGCCATGGGCCGGTCGATCACTGGCATGCGTTCGATTGCCATTGATCCGCGCTACAACCCGCTGGGCGCCCCGGTCTGGATCGAGAAGGATGGCCGCAATCCGCTGCGGCAGGTGATGATCGCGCAGGATACCGGCGGTGCCATCAAGGGGGCGCAGCGCGCCGACATCTTCTTTGGCACCGGCGCCGAGGCCGGGGATGCGGCAGGCACGGTCAAGGATGGTGGGCGCATGTTGCTGTTGCTGCCGATTGATCTGGCCTATGCGATGAACCCTGACGGCTGAGCCATGGCCCGCCGTCGCACCCTTCGCCCTGATGAGGCCGAGCTTTGGGCTAATGTGGCGCGCAGCCTGCGCCCGATGCATGCCGCGCAGCCGCTGCCCAAGCCCGAGCCCGAGGCACCTTCAGTCTTTCACAGGCCCGAGGTCACCCCCGCGCCCCCCGAGCCCAAGTTGAACCGTTTTCGCGTGGGCGAGCGGCTGAAAGCGCCCGAGCAGCACGACATTCTGCCCCCCCTGCCCGAGCGTCTGGCGCAGGCGCCGGTCTTGATGGATGCCAAGAACCACGCCCGCATGATCCGGGGCAAGCTCTCGCCCGAAGCCCGGATCGACCTGCACGGCATGACCGTGGCCGAGGCCCACCCGGAACTGATCCGCTTTGTTCTGAACAGTTGGTCACGCGGCTTGCGGCTGGTGCTGGTCATCACCGGCAAGGGCAAGCAAGGCCCCGATCATGGCCCGATCCCGATCCGCTATGGCGTGCTGAAACATCAGGTGCCGCATTGGCTGCGCCTGCCGCCGCTCGGTCCCTGTGTGCTGCAAGTGACTGAGGCGCATCTGAAACATGGCGGTGCAGGCGCCTATTACGTCTACCTGCGCCGCCATGGCTGATCAGCGGTTCAGCCCGTCTGCCACCACCGTCACCGGCGCCAGCACGATCTGTGTGGCATTCTGCACGGTCAGCACCACGCCCGGCAGCAGACCGACGCGCCCGCGCTGATCGGCGCCGAAGGCCGCGTTCACATCGCCAATCCGGCCCATCAGCGCCAGCAGCGCCGGGCTGTCACCCAGGTTGAAATGGCCCGAACCTTCGTTGAAGGCCTTGGTATCCACAAAGGTCACCTTCAGATCGGCAACCCGGCTGATATCCGACAGGTTGCCCAGCCGCTCCGGCTGGCCGGTCAGCGTGGCCGAAAGGTTCAGCAGCGTGTCACGGTCTGACCCGAAGATCAGGAAGGGCTGCGGCAGCGGCCCATAGGCCTTGGCCTGCATGCGGAACAGATCCACATCCACATCCGGTGAAATCAGGATCACCCCGGCCATCTTGGCTTTCAGCCGGGTGTCGCCGCGAATGGCAATCTGGCGCAACGTCTCCATCGTCAGCGCCGATCCCATCGAATGCGCCACGATGACAATGCGTTCCGCCCCGGCATTCGAGACTTCCTGCAACAGCCGCTCCAGCCCGTCCCGCCCGAACATCGAGCTGTCGCGATCTGCCACATAGCCCAGCGGATTGCCCGCCGAGGGCCAGCTGTAATGCAGCGTCACCCCCGGCATGTCGAGGTCATGCGACAGTTGCGCGATCCGATACAGGCCCTCGGCAAAGGTATTGTTGAACCCATGCACATAGACCACCGCATCGCGCTTGCCCCGCGGCAGGGCGCGCAGGCTGTGGCGCAGATCTGCGCCAAACTCTGCCGCATTGGCGTGAATCTCGGCTTCCGTGGTCAGGAAATGCTTGCGCGGATCAGGTTTGCCGCGCTTGGGCGGAAACTCGATGCTGCCAGCCTCGCGCTCGGGCGGCACCGAGATGGCAAAGCGCGCAAAGCGCTCCTCCTCCGAGCGTCCGCGCCCGAACCGCCCGGTTTCCGGGTCGATGTCGCGGGTGGTTCCGACAAAGATCTCCTCCACCGCGCCAACCCGGGCGGCAGAGGGATCAACCGTGACCGCGCCGCGCGGCGAACAGGCCGCCAGCGCGGCCAGCGCGCAGAAAACCAACAGATGACGCACCCGAAACCCCCAGTTGATGGTCAACGCACATTGACCGATTTCCGGGGCAGCGCCAAGCCGTCACAACACGTAACGGCTCAGGTCGGCCGAGGCCGCCAGCGCACCCACATGCGTCTCTACAAAGGCGGAATCAACCGTAACGTCCTCGCCGCTGCGGTCGGGTGCGGTGAAGGAAAGCTCCTCGAACACGCGCTCGAGAATGGTGTAAAGCCGCCGCGCGCCGATGTTCTCGACGCTCTGGTTCACCTGCGCCGCGATGCGGGCCAGGGCGGCGATGCCATCCTCGGTAAAGCGCACCGTCACCTGTTCCGTGGCCATCAGCGCCGCATATTGCCGGGTCAGCGCATTGTCGGTTTCGCTCAGGATGCGGACAAAATCGCCCTCGGTCAGCGGCTTCAGTTCCACCCGGATCGGCAGCCGCCCCTGCAATTCCGGCAGCAGGTCCGACGGCTTTGCCACATGGAAGGCACCCGAGGCGATGAACAGGATATGGTCGGTTTTCACTGGCCCATATTTGGTGGAAACCGTGGTGCCCTCGATCAGCGGCAACAGGTCGCGCTGCACGCCTTCGCGGCTGACATCGGCGCCGCGCGCGTCACTGCGCGCGCAGATCTTGTCGATTTCATCCAGAAACACGATGCCATTCTGCTGCACCGCCTCCAGCGCTGCCGCCTTCACCGCCTCATCCTCCAGCAGCTTGTCCGCCTCCTGCCCCAGCAGGATGTCATAGCTGTCGGCCACGGTCATCTTCTTGCGGCTGGAGCGGGTGCCAAAGGCTTTGAACAGGTCTTGCAGGCCCTGCATCTGCATTTCCATGCCATTGCCGCCCATCATCGGCAGCGGCGGGCTGTCTTGCACCTCCAGCTCGATCACGGTCTGGTCCAGCTCGCCGGTTTTCAGCTTCTTGCGGAACATCTCACGCGTCTGCTCGCGCGCGTCCCTGCCCGCAATGGCCTCGATCACCCGATGCTCCGCAGCCTTCAACGCGCGGGCCTTCACCTCGTCGCGCATCCGCTCGCGCGTCTCTATCATCGCGGAATCCACCAGATCGCGGATGATGCTGTCCACATCGCGGCCGACATAGCCCACTTCGGTGAATTTGGTGGCCTCCACCTTCAGAAAGGGCGCTTTGGCCAGCCGCGACAGACGGCGGCTGATCTCGGTCTTGCCGACACCGGTGGGTCCGATCATCAGAATGTTCTTCGGGTAAACCTCGTCGCGCAGGTCATCACCCAATTGCTTGCGGCGCCAGCGATTGCGCAGCGCCACGGCCACGGCGCGCTTGGCCTCTGCCTGCCCGATGATGAAGCGATCCAGTTCCGAGACAATCTCGCGCGGGGTCAGGCTGGTCATTTCGAGATCCTCTCCACCGTCAGATTGCCGTTGGTGTACACGCAAATATCGGCGGCAATCGCCATGGCCTTGCGCGCGATGGTTTCGGCATCCAGATCGGTTGCCATCAGCCCCCGCGCCGCCGCCAGTGCGAAATTGCCACCCGAGCCGATGGCGGCCACATCATGTTCCGGCTCCAGCACGTCGCCCGCGCCCGTCAGCACCAGAAGATCGCGCCCGTCGGTGACGATCAGCATGGCCTCCAGATTGCGCAGGTATTTGTCCATGCGCCAGTCTTTCGCCAGCTCCACACAGGCGCGGGCCAATTGGCCGGGCGTGGCC
>NZ_JAEULU010000020.1 GCF_016792925.1 Gemmobacter sp. | reverse complement strand
AGGCCCGCGCCGATGCCATTGCGCGCGGCGAGGCGGATGAGGCGATCTGGCTGCTGGAACATCCCCCCCTTTACACCGCCGGCACCTCGGCCCGGCCCGAGGATCTGGTGGAGCCGGACCGCTTTCCGGTGCATGCGGTGGGGCGCGGCGGGCAATATACCTATCACGGGCCGGGGCAGCGCATCGTCTATTGCATGCTGGATGTGAAGCAACGCGGCGGCGATGTGCGCTGTTTCGTGCGGGCGCTGGAACGCTGGGTCATCGCGGCGCTGGCCGAGTTCAACGTGGCGGGCGAGATCCGGCAGGGCCGTGTCGGCGTCTGGGTGCCGCGCCCCGACAAACCGCGCCTGCCCGATGGCAGCCTGTCCGAGGACAAGATTGCAGCGCTTGGCATCAAGATCCGCAAATGGATCAGCTTTCACGGCATCTCGATCAATGTGGAACCCGATCTGTCGCATTTCTCGGGTATCGTGCCTTGCGGCATCCGCGATCACGGGGTGACCAGCCTTGTCGATCTGGGCCTGCCGGTGACGATGGCCGATCTGGATGCGGCGCTGATGGCGACCTTCGAGCCAAGCATGGCCGAGGGGCCTGCCTGCAAACGCTGATCTAGAGCGGGTGCAGCAGGAAATCGGCAATGTCCTGTGGCACGGCGTCGGGCTTGTATAGCCCGCGCGCCCGATGCGCCCGCAAGATCAGCGACAGGCGCGGCGGCACCGCGATCCAGACCACGCGGGTGGTATTGGTGACCTCTGGCTGGCTCATCCGGCCATAATTCGTGACGCCGTAATAGCGCGTATCCGCGAAATGCGAGGTCTGCGGCTGCAAATAGATCGACGACAGCGCCTGCGAGGCCTCATGCACCAGCAGGATGGTGGTGCCGACAGCCTGACGCAACACCATGCCGCGAAACTCGCGGTCGCGCAGGCGGCGCGGGGGCCAGCCCGGCGCGGGCGCCACCGGCACGTCATAGGCGCGCAGAATGCGGCACTGTTCCAGCGTCTTGATCTGCACCACCGAGCGCGCGATATGGCCGCCGAGGCTCATGGAGCGGCGGAAGAACGTGTAATGGCCGTCGGGCAAACCGGGATCGGGGTCGAAATAGGCCGGGCTCAAACCGGCATAGCGCGCGGCCTGCACCAGCCCCGCCAGCGGGGGCGCCTCTGCGGGCGGCGGCGGGGGCGCAGCAAAGGGCCAGGCCTCGGTCAGGATGCGGGCATCGGTGCCGAAATACAGGCAGATGCGATGCAAAAGATTGGGTTTGGGAAAGGATTCCGCCCGCAAGAACCGCTGAAACTGCACCTTGCCCAGATCGAGATCGCGCGCCGCCTGCGCCAGAGTGACGCCGCGACTGCTGCACAACCGCCGCAGATTGGCGGCAAAAACGCCCAGAACCACTCTACCCCCCCGGGCAAAGCTGCCCGCGTCCACGCGCTGCGCACGCTAGTGGGGAAGCGGCGTCCTGACTATCCCCTGAAAGGCGGGGAAGACGTTTTTTCCGGCGGGAGAATGCAGGATGGTCTGCAAGTCTTGCACCAGCCGCTCCATATCCTGCGTCAGCAGCAGGATGCGCAGCACCCGGGCCGCCGGCACCTGCCCGACCAGATCGCAGGCCAGGCTTTCCACCGCCGCCGAGGCCGCGATCAGCCGCGACAAAACAAGTTCGGGGTCTTGTGGCCCTTGGCCCGGCAGACCGGGGCAGCCCGGGCATGTTTTCAACATTCTGTCCTCCACCGGTTCTGGCATGATGCCCTCGCCCCCAATGTTCCTTCTTTGCCTGTGCCTTCGCGGTCCCGCTCCCTGCGCCTGTGGCGGCACGGCCCCTTGAAGGCATGCCCGCCAAGGCAGAGCATGCGCGCAGGACACCCGCAGCGCGAGATACAGAATGCAGATCGAAGCTGCGGCTTTGGCTCCGACAGGCTACACAATCGTAGCCTTTGCAATTTCACACCCCGCCTGTCGCAGTCTTGACGCAAGTCAAGGCAAGGCGTGACAGGCTGTCCCATTGCGAGGCGACGGGCGCCGTGCAAACTGGATGCCCGATGACGGTCGCGATGATCCGGCAGGGCCCGTTGCGGCTTTTGCCGGACCCTCGGGGGCCACCACCCAACGTTCAAGCAACAGCCAGGACATTCAGATGACCCGCATCCTCACCACTTCCCTCGCCCTGCTTGCCCTTGCCGCCCCGGCCTTTGCCGCAGGCGATGCGGCCAAGGGCGAGGCCGATTTCAAGAAATGCAAGGCCTGCCACATGATCGTGGCCGATGATGGCACCGAGATCCAGAAAGGCGGCAAGACCGGCCCGAACCTTTATGGCGTCATCGGCCGCCCGGTGGCGGGTGTCGCCGATTACAAATACGGCGAATCGATTGTCGCCGTGGGCGCCAAGGGCGTGGTCTGGGATGAGGCCCTGCTGGCCGCCTATGTGGCCGATCCCGGCAAATGGCTGAAAGAGCAGACCGGCGATGCCGCCGCCAAATCGAAGATGACCTTCAAGCTGGCCAAGGGCGGCGAGGACATGGCGGCCTATCTCGCCTCCGTCAAGAAGTAAGCCTCGCAAGACGGCACGAGACAGAGGGGCGCCCCGCAAGGGCGCCCCTTTCGCATGGCCGGACCTGCGCGGCGTGCGCCCCGCGCAAGGCGGATGCGTCACTTCGCCGCAGCGGCATGGTGGCCGGGGGCCGGTTTTCTTGATACAGATCAAAGTCTGCGATTGCCGCGCCTGCGGTCGCGCACTAGAGATGCCTAATCAGGCGGCGGGATTCCCACCCGACCGCCCTTGAAACGCAACATAACGGGAGGAGCCGATGGCAGACGCAGCCATTCATGGCCACGAACACCACGACACGCGGGGCTTCTTCACCCGCTGGTTCATGTCGACGAACCACAAGGATATCGGGATCCTTTACCTTTTCGTCGCAGGCCTGACCGGCCTGCTTTCGGTTCTGTTCACCGTTTTCATGCGGCTTGAACTGATGGAGCCGGGTGTGCAGCACATGTGCATGGAAGGCACCCGCCTCTTTGCCGATGCCGCACAGACCTGCACCCCCAACGGCCACCTCTGGAACGTCTCGATCACCGCGCATGGCGTGCTGATGATGTTCTTCGTGGTCATTCCGGCGCTGTTCGGCGGCTTTGGCAACTATTTCATGCCGCTGCAAATCGGTGCGCCGGACATGGCCTTCCCGCGCATGAACAACCTGTCCTTCTGGCTGTATTTCGCCGGCACCTCGCTGGCCGTGGCCAGCGTGTTCTCGCCTGGCGGCAATGACCAGCTGGGCGCGGGCGTGGGCTGGGTGCTGTATCCGCCGCTGTCCACCAGCGAAGGCGGCTATGCGATGGACCTCGCCATTTTCGCCGTCCACCTGTCTGGTGCGTCGTCGATCCTGGGCGCCATCAACATCATCACCACCTTCCTGAACATGCGTGCCCCCGGCATGACCATGCACAAGGTGCCGCTGTTCGCCTGGTCGGTGTTCGTCACCGCCTGGCTGATCCTGCTGTCGCTGCCGGTTCTGGCGGGCGCCATCACCATGCTGCTGACCGACCGGAATTTCGGCACCACCTTCTTCCAGCCCTCGGGCGGCGGTGACCCGATCCTCTATCAGCACATCCTGTGGTTCTTCGGCCACCCGGAAGTGTATATCGTGATCGTGCCGGGCTTCGGGATCGCCTCGCAGGTGATCGCCACCTTCTCGCGCAAACCGATCTTCGGCTATCTGCCGATGGTCTATGCCATGGTCGGCATCGGTGTTCTGGGCTTCGTCGTCTGGGCGCACCACATGTATACCGTCGGCATGTCGCTGACCCAGCAGGCCTATTTCATGACCGCCACCATGGTGATCGCAGTGCCCACCGGCATCAAGATCTTCTCCTGGATTGCGACCATGTGGGGCGGCTCGATCGAGTTCAAGACGCCGATGCTGTTCGCATTGGGCTTCCTGTTCCTGTTCACCGTGGGCGGCGTGACCGGCATCGTGCTGAGCCAGGCCGGGGTGGACCGCGCCTATCACGACACCTATTACGTCGTGGCGCACTTCCACTATACCATGTCGCTGGGGGCAGCCTCCTGTATCTTCGCAGGCGTCTACTTCTGGTTCGGCAAGATGTCGGGCAAGCACTATCCGGAATGGGCAGGCAAGCTGCATTTCGCGATGTTCTTCATCGGTGCGAACCTGACCTTCTTCCCGCAGCACTTCCTGGGCCGTCAGGGCATGCCGCGCCGCTATATCGACTATCCGGAGGCCTTCGCCTACTGGAACAAGATCTCGTCGATGGGCGCGTTCCTGGCCTTCTCCTCGCTGGTGTTCTTCATCGGTATCGTGTTCTATTCGCTGTTCTTCGGCCGCAAGGTGACCGAGAACAACTACTGGAACGAATATGCCGACACGCTGGAATGGACCCTGCCCTGCCCGCCGCCGGAGCATACCTTCGAGCAGCTGCCGAAGCGTGAGGACTGGGACAAGTCGCACAGCCACTAAGGCTTGGTGACCCGACCAACAGAAAAGGCTCCGGTTTTCCGGGGCCTTTTTGCATTTGGCACGGGG
>NZ_JAEULU010000170.1 GCF_016792925.1 Gemmobacter sp. | reverse complement strand
GCCCGCGCAGGTCGATCTGCACGATGTCCTCGGCTTTGTCATCCTCCAGCGAGGCGATGACGGCTGCGAGAAGAACCTCGCTCGACGGGTCGGCATCGGTCATGCGCGCGGCCCTCGGTCCGACCGGCAGCCCGGTCGCAGGATCAGAATGAGACAGGACATCGTCCTCCAGTAAGCGCGCCCATCGCCCGGCGCCGGGGTCATCTGCATGCCATGGTATCACCTGCGACGACCCGTTTCAATCAGAGGGGCCGGAGACGCTCCAGGGCAAGGGCAGCCGCTTACACGCTTTGGCGCGGCAGGGCAAGGCCTGCGGCGCCAAAGCCAGGGATCAGACCTCGACGCTGATCGCCCCCATCGGATGCGAGCAGCAGGCCAGGATGAAGCCCTCAGCCACATCCTCGTCCGAGATGCCGCCATTATGCACCATATGCACCTCGCCTGCGGTTTTCTTCACCTTGCACGTGCCGCACAGGCCAAAGGTGCAGCCCGAGGGGATGTTGAGGCCCGAGCGTTTCGCCACGGCCAGAACCGTGTCGGTTTCGGTGCAAGGCGCGGTGACGCCCGAGGCGGTGAAGCTGATCGAGGCCCCGGCCTCCGACGGCACCACATCGGTGAGCGCCGGTTTTTCCGCCTCGGTCGCCACGGCAAGGCCGAAGCTTTCCTGATGGTAGTGGTTCATGTCAAAGCCAAGCGCGTTCAACATGTCGCGCACGGCCTGCATGAAGGGCTCCGGCCCGCAGCAGAACACCTCGCGTTCCAGATAATCCGGGGCCATCAGCCCCAGCATGATCTGGCTCAGCCGCCCCTTGTAGCCGGGCCAGACGCGGAACGGGTCGGCCTCCTCCACGGTGAAGCGCAATTGCAGCCCCGGCACCCGGTTGGCGAATTGCTCCAGCCGCTCGCGGAAGATGATCTCCGACGGGCGGCGCGCGGCATGGACGAACACGATGTCCGGCATCTGCCCCGAATCCCAGGCCCAGGTCGTCATGGACATCATTGGCGTGATGCCGGAGCCTGCCGAGATGAACAGGTATTTCTTCGCCGGATGCTTGTGCGAGGTGAAGATGCCGTTGGGGCCATAGGCCTTGATCTTCACCCCCGGTTTCAGATGGTCCAGCATCCAGCGCGTGCCGATGCTGCCCGCCTGCGCCTTTACCGTCACCGTGATCGACAGGGGCCGCGAGGGGCTGGAGCTGATGGTATAGGTGCGCTGCACATTGCCGCCGGGCACATTCTTCGGGTCCACTGGCAGATCCAGCGTGATGAACTGCCCCGGCTGATAGTCGAACCACGCGCCCGAAGGCGCGCGGAAGGTAAAGCTGGCAGTGTCGTCATTTTCCGGCACGACCATGGCGCATTCCAGCAACTCGCTGTCTTTCCACGATTCTGCCGTCCAGTTGGCGCGTGTCTTGGCCATGCCGCTCACTCCGCTGCGAGGGCGGGCTTGGGCGCCAGCCGGGTGGTCATGGTCTCGCAATACCAGTCGACGAACTGGATCACGCCTTCCTCCTGAATGGTGGAATAGGGGCCGGGCTCGTAGGCGGGCGACAGGATGCCCTTCTGGTTCTCCTCGACCACCTGACGGTCCTCGTCATTGGTGTTCATCCAGACGGTCGTGAGATCCGCCAGATCGTAATCGACGCCCTCCACCGCATCCTCGGGCACCAGCCATTTGGTCGTCACCTGCGTTTCGGTGGCCGAGATCGGCAGCACGCGGAACACGATGGCATGATCGGCGAGGAAATGGTTCCAGGTGTTCGGATAGTGGAAGAACAGCAGGCTGCCCGCATCATTGAACGGCATCTCGCCCATGCGCTTGCCCTTCACCGCCGCCTTGCCCGACAGGGTATAGCTTTCGGCATTGTTCAGCAGCGGAAGGCGCGCCAGACGCCATTGCATCCTGGGGTGATTGATGAAGCGCGAGGGCAGGCCCGCCGCTTCGCAACGCGCCCAATGCGCCAGAATATCGGGGCTGGCGGCATCGGGGCCCTCCATCGCCGTCATGCGCGGATTGTCGGAATAGGTGCGGCACAGCGAGGGGTGCGAGCCGCCGCAGTGATAGCATTCGCGGTTGTTCTCGATCACCAGCTTCCAGTTGCCCTTCTCGATGATGGTCGAGCTATGGGCGACCTTGGCCTTTTTCAGACCCGAGGGGGCCAGGTAACTGGTGACGGCTTTCGCCAGATCGGCAATGGGGGGCGGCACTTCGGCCAGACAGATGAACACCATCCCGCCCAGATCGACGCAATGCACCTTTTTCAATCCATGCGCGGCCAGATCAAAGCCGTCCTGCATGTCGCGGGCATACATCAGCTTGCCGTCAAGATCATAGGTCCATTGGTGGTAGGGGCAGACCAGCTTCGGGGTCGAGCCGGTTTCCTTGGCGCAAAGCCGCTGGCCCCGGTGACGACAGACATTGTGAAACGCCCGGATCATGCCATCGGTGCCGCGGGTGATCACCACCGGATAGGCGCCCACTTGCAGCGTGGCGAAATTGCCGGTTTTCGGGATCTCGCAGGATGGAATTGCGAACAGCCATTCCTTGTAAAAGATCTGGTCGAGGTCGTGGGCCAACACCCCCTCGTCGCAGTACAGGTCGCGTTCAAGCGAATAGTTTTCACGGCGCGCACCAAGGCGCGCCAGCATTTCGGACTGGCTGAGCATCTCGTTCCCTCGCTGTCCTGCGCCTCCCCGCGCAGGATTTTTCCTGTTGAGGCAAGCTCTTGTCCGGCGGTGCCTCTCCACACCGTTCCCCGAACCCGCGCTTGCGCGTTTCGCATGCGAAGGCTGGTTTCCGGGCTGGAGAGTGGCCTTGCGGCCCTGTGCGGCGCCTTCCCGGTTGCCCAGTGGCATTCGCCGCACTCTCCCGTCACCGTTGCGGGGGCAGCGCCGGAGTTCCACCGGCTTCCCAATTCTCCGCTGTCGCCAGCGGCACCTTGCTTGTTGACGCTAGGACAAAAGCGACATCCACCATGTGCCGAATGCGACATCCGGCAGGGTGAATGCGGTGCGGGTGCAAATGATCAGGCTGCCGGGAAGGGGCGCGACAGATACGGAGACTTCGCCTGGCCAAAGCGCCAGGGCCGATCCGCCGCCTGACGGATGCCGATGCGGGGGCCGCAGACGATCTCGTGCACAGGGCCGGGGGCCAGCAACAGCTCTTGCGTGGCATAGCGTTGGCCGTTCAAGGCGGCGCTGACCCCAAGCGCTTGCCCCAACCGGCCGGGGCCTGCCGCCAGAGGGCGGGCGCCCTGTCGGCGGCTGACCATCAGGTCAAGCCCCGCCACAGGCTCCATGGATCGGAACAGCACAGCGCTTCCGGGCAGGCAGGTGACATTCAGGCACCAATGCAGCCCATAGCTGCGATAGACATAGGCCGTGCCGGGCGGGCCGAACATGGCCGCATTGCGGGGAGTCTGGCCGCGAAAGCTGTGCGAGGCGGGATCATCGGCGGCATAGGCTTCGGTCTCGGTGATCCAGCCGCCGCAGGCACCCAGTTGCAACCAGGCGCCGACCAGATCGCGCGCCACCTGCACGACATCGCGCGCGAAAAACAGATCGGGCAGGGGGATCAGATCAGCGCCACCCCGATCAAGGCCCAGACGCCGGTGCCAAGCGAAATGGACGGCAAGATCCACCAGCCGCTGCGAAGTTGTCCGCTTCCCGTTTTGGTTGCCATGATCCCCCCTGCCAGCGATCTTTCCGATCATTGTTTCCCGATTGAGAACGCAATGCCGGGCATCCGTCAACAGGAACTCTGCCTGCCAAAGGTTGAGAAAGCGTTAATCCGCCTCAACCTGCTGCAAGCCACGCGCCGCGCGCGAGAGGCCCGGCGCGAGGGGGAACAGCGCGGCCTGCACCGAATGGTAAAGATCGGGCTTGCCGGCAAACTGGGTGGCCGCAGGCGCCCCGGCCGCATCCAACTCGGGGAACCAGCCGCCCCGGGCATGGTCGATCAGGCTGGTATCGGCAAAGGCCCAGAGGCGACGATACCAGACCTCATCCTCGGCTCGCCGCTCCAGCTTGATCAGCGCGGCCAGCGCGCCGATCGCCTCGGTCACTGGCCACCAATAGCGGTTGCGCACATCGACAGCGCCGTCGAAGCCCAGCGTATAGGCAAACCCGCCCTCGGGCAGCCAGGCCTTCAGCGCCTCTTCGATCAGCGCGCGGGCGCGGGCGGGGGTGCCATCGGCGGGCCGCCCCGCCAAATCCCACCATTGCAGGGCCAAACGCCCGAATTCAAAGGAATGTCCGGGCGTGGTGCCCGCCGGGCGGAACATCGGATTGCCCGCATAGCCCGCATCCACCGACCAATCCGCGCGGTAATGTTCGGGGATGCGCCAGCCATGGGCAGGCGCCATCCGGCCCAGAAAAAACGCCAGAATGCGCCCGGCGCGCGCCAGATACAGCGCCTCGCCCGTCGCCTCATAGGCGGTCAACAGCGCCTCGGTGGCGTGCATATTGGCATTCATGCCGCGATAATCCGAGAACGGGGTCCAGTCGCGGTTGAACTCATCGGCAAAGAGCCCCGGGCCCTCTTCCCAGAACCGCCGGTCCAGCACCTCTGCCACATCGGCCATCAGGCGGTCGGCATCGGGATGGCCCGCCATCTTGGCCGAAGCCCCCGCCAGCAGCACGAAAACATGGCCATAGGCCAGTTTGCGCCCATCCGCCACCGCATCGCCCGCCATGCCCCAGACATAGCCGCCATGGCTGCGATCCCGGTGATGCGACCACAGATACTCCATGCCCAGATCGACAATCTCGCCCGCGCCGGGGATGCCCGAGGCCACACCAAGCGCATAGGAATGCACAAGCCGGGTCGTGGTATGCAGCTCTTGCAGGGTCTCCGGCAGGGGCGCGCCGTCATGATCCAGCACATGAAACCCCGGCGCCGCATTCGGGTAACGCCTTGGGCTGGCAGCAAAAAACGCGAATTGCCGCGCGGCCTCGGCCCGCAGGAAGGCACGATGCGCGGGATGATCCAGCCAGAAGCCGGGGGCATCGGCAGGGCCAAGGTGAGCATGGGGCATGGGAATCCCTTC
>NZ_JAEULU010000169.1 GCF_016792925.1 Gemmobacter sp. | reverse complement strand
TTGACCACATCCTTCGCTACTCTTGCGGTTGGCCCGCAGCCACGTGCCCTTTCGCACAGCACATAACTTGCCGTGTCCATCGCCGAGGTCACGCGATGTGGTTTCTGGTCCGCCCCCCCGTCACCGCGCCCCCTCCCCTTGCACCTGCCCGGCTTTCGCCGCAGGATCGCGGCCATGTCCAACACCCTCCCGAAATACCTCAACCTCGCGCTGCTGCTGGCCTTCCCGGTTGCGTGGTTCGCGCCCCTCCTGCGCGCGGGGCTTCTGCCGTTGTTCGGCCTGTCGGAAATCTCGGTCATCTCTGGCCTGCAATCGCTCTGGGACAGTGACCCGATCCTCGCGCTCCTTGTCACTTTCTGCGCCATCTTCGCCCCCATCCTGAAGGTTCTGGGCCGGGCCTTGCGCGATTTCGGCCTGCTGGACCCGCGCGCCGAGCCCGCGCTGGCCCTTCTGGGCAAACTCGCCATGGCCGACATCTTCCTGATCGCGCTCTATGTGGTGATCGCCAAGGGCATCGGCCTTGGCACGGTGGAAACCGCCTGGGGCCTTTACCTGTTCACCGCCTGCATCCTCACCTCGATCTTTCTGCGGAGCCCGCAATGATCCCGCTTTCCCTGCTCGATCTCACCCGCGTGCGCGAGGATCAGGGGCCGGGCGTCGCGCTGCACAATGCCGCCCGCATCGCCGCCCATGTCGAAGCGCTTGAGTTCAAACGCTATTGGGTGGCCGAGCATCACAATATGGTCGGTGTCGCCTCTGCCGCCGTGCCGGTGGTGCTGGCCCATGTGGCTGCGCAGACCCGCCGCATTCGCATCGGCGCGGGCGGCATCATGCTGCCCAATCACGCGCCCTATCAGGTGGCCGAGCAATTCGGCACCCTGGCCCGCCTGCATCCCGGCCGCATCGACCTTGGCCTTGGCCGCGCCCCCGGCACCGATGGCGCCACGCTGATCCGGGCGCTCCGCCGTGACCCGCAAGGGGCCGAGCAATTCCCGCAGGACGTGGTGGAGCTGATGGGCTGGTTCGCGCCCGAAAATGACCTTGGCATCACCGCCGTTCCCGCCGCCGGGGCCGAGGTGGAGATGCTCATTCTGGGGTCATCGCTGTTTGGCGCGCAGCTGGCCGGGCACCTTGGCCTGCCCTTCGCCTTCGCCTCGCATTTCGCACCCACCCAGCTGTATGACGCGCTGCACGTTTATCGCAGCCATTTCCGCCCCTCGGCCCGGCTCGCAAGCCCCCATGCCATCGTCGCGGTGAATGTGATCTGCGCCGAGACAGAGGCCGAGGCACAACACCTGTTCACCACCATGCAGCAGGGCTTTCTGGGGCTGATCCGTGGCAATCGCCGCTATCAGATGCCCCCCGGCCCGCTGGATTGGACCCCGCGTGAGGAACGGCAGGTGGCCGCCATGCTCGCGTGCAGCGCTGTGGGCCCACCGGCCCAGGTCCGCGAAGCGCTGCAAGGCATCGCGCAGGAAACCGGCGCGAATGAGCTGATCCTCGTCACCGACACCCATGATTTCGCGGCGCGCCAGCGCTCGCTTTCCCTGACAGCAGAGGCTTGGCGCTGATGGCCAAACAACGCAATTTCTCCTGCACCGCCTGCGGCAATGTCACCCCCCGCTGGGCGGGGAAATGCGACGCCTGCGGCGCCTGGAACACCATTGTCGAGGAAGCCGCGCTCTCCTCCGGCCCGCGCCCCACGCAAAAGGGCCGCACCATCCCGATCAGCGATCTGGCCACCGAAGACACCCCGCCCCCCCGCGCCAGCAGCGGCATCGGCGAGCTGGACCGGGTGCTGGGCGGCGGCCTCGTGCCCGCCTCGGCCATTCTCGTGGGCGGCGATCCGGGTATCGGCAAATCCACGCTGCTGCTGCAAGCTGTGGCAAGTTTCGCCCGCAATGGCTTGAAATGCCTTTATATCTCGGGCGAGGAAGCCGCCGCCCAGGTGCGCATGCGCGCGCAGCGACTTGGTCTGCAAAACGCGCCTGTCGGGCTTGGGGCCGAAACGAACCTGCGCGACATCCTCACCACGCTGGATGCCGAACGCCCGGCACTGGCCATCATCGACTCGATCCAGACCATGTGGCTCGATAACGTCGAAAGCGCTCCCGGCTCGGTGTCGCAGGTCCGCGCCGCCGCGCATGAGCTGGTCACATTCGCCAAGCGCAAGGGTGTGGCCGTGGTCATCGTCGGCCATGTGACCAAAGAGGGCGCCATCGCAGGCCCGCGCGTGCTGGAACATATGGTCGATACGGTGCTGTATTTCGAGGGCGAGCGCGGCCACCAGTTCCGCATCCTGCGCGCGGTGAAAAACCGCTTCGGCCCCGCTGATGAAATCGGTGTGTTCGAGATGACGGGCGACGGGTTGTCGGAAGTTCTCAACCCCTCTGCCCTGTTCCTGTCAGACCGCGAATCCGCCACGCCCGGCTCGGCGGTCTTTGCGGGCATCGAGGGCACCCGCCCCGTGCTGACCGAGGTGCAGGCCCTCGTCGCGCCCTCCAATCTCGGCACGCCGCGCCGCACGGTAGTGGGCATCGATTCAGGGCGGCTATCGACGATTCTGGCCGTGCTGGAGGCGCGCTGCGGCATCCCCTTCACCGGGCTGGATGTGTTTTTGAACGTGGCGGGCGGCATGCGCGTGTCGGAACCCGGCGCCGATCTTGCCATCGCCGCCGCCCTTCTCAGCGCGCGCGAGGATGTGGCGATCCCGCCTGACATGGTGCTTTTCGGGGAAATCTCGCTGTCTGGCGCGCTGCGCCCGGTGGGCCAGACCGAAAACAGGTTGAAAGAGGCCGCGAAACTTGGTTTCTCACAGGCGGTATTGCCCAGCCGGTCCAAGGCGGGGCTGGCAGAGGGGATGCGCCTGCGGGAAATGGCCGATCTAACGGCTTTCGTGGGCGAAATGTTCGGGGCGGGCTGACGCACCCGAGGGAGTGAACGGAATGGAAGGTTTCACCATCATTGACGGCGTGGTGGCTGCGGTCATCGTGCTGTCGGCGATCCTCGCCTATTCGCGCGGCCTAATCCGCGAGATCATGGCCATCGCGGGCTGGATCGGCGCGGCTGTGCTGGCCTATGCCTTTGCCGCACAGGCGCAACCGCTGGTGAAGGAGATCCCGGTCCTCTCCAAGGTGATCGGTGACAGCTGCGAATTGTCGATCGTGGTGGCCTTTGCCGCTGTCTTTGCCATCGGCCTCGTCATTGCCGCGCTGTTCACGCCGCTGCTGTCAAGCTGGGTGAACCAGTCGATCCTGGGCGGCCTCGATCAGGCGCTTGGCTTCCTGTTCGGCGTGGCGCGCGGGGTGATTCTGGTGGCGGTGGCCTTCATCGTTTATGATCGCGCCCTGCCGGGCGACACCGTGCCCATGGTGGACAATTCGCGCGCGGCCAAAGTCTTTGCCTCGTTCCAGGGCAATATCGACGATCAATTGCCCAGCGACGCGCCGGGCTGGATCGTCAGCAAATATGAAGGCCTCGTGTCGGTCTGCGGCGCGCCGGTCACCCCCAGCACCCCGGCAGCGCCGGGCGCAGCCCCCGCCGCACCGGCCACCAACGGCTGAGGCGCGGTCGCAGCCTGCTGCAACGCGGCGCTTCCGGGCGTGACAGTCTGGCGACAAGGCAGTAAAGGGGGGCCAATGCCCCCCTTTCGGATTCGGAGAGCCACCATGCGCGCCATCCCCGGTACCCCCTTTGATGCCTTCGAGGATGGGGACAAGCTGAAAGAGGAATGCGGCGTCTTCGGCGTGATCGGCGTGGCCGATGCGGCGAATTTCGTGGCCCTCGGCCTGCACGCCCTGCAACATCGCGGGCAAGAGGCCGGTGGCATCGTCAGCCACGACCCCGAGCAAGGCTTCAACTCTGCCCGCCGCTTCGGCTATGTGCGCGACAATTTCACCCGCGCCGATGTGATGGCCACCCTGCCCGGCCCGCTGGCCATCGGCCATGTGCGCTACTCCACCGCCGGGTCGAAAGGGGCCACCGCCATCCGCGACGTGCAGCCCTTCTTCGGCGAGTTTTCGATGGGCGGTGCGGCGATTGCCCATAACGGCAACCTCACCAATGCGGCGGCGCTGCGCAAGGAACTGATCGAGCGCGGCTCGATCTTCCAATCCTCGTCGGACAGCGAATGCATCATTCACCTGATGGCGCGCTCGATCCAGACCAATATCTCGGAACGCATCAAGGACGCGCTGCGCCGCGTCGAGGGCGCCTTCTCGGTGGTCGCCATGACCCGGACCAAACTGATCGGCGTGCGCGATCCGCATGGCGTGCGCCCGCTGGTGCTGGGGCGTCTGGGCGATAGCGGCTGGTGCCTGTCGTCGGAAACCTGCGCGCTGGACATCGTGGGGGCCGAGTTCGTGCGCGAGATCGAGCCGGGTGAAATGGTGGTGATCGAAGGCAACAAGGTGCAATCCACCCGGCCCTTCCAACCCGCTGCCTCGCGGTTCTGCATCTTTGAACAGGTCTATTTCTCGCGCCCCGACTCGATCCTGATGGGCCGCTCGGTCTATGAAACCCGCCGCCAAATCGGCGTGGAACTGGCGAAAGAGGCCCCGGTAGAGGCCGATCTGGTCTGCCCGGTGCCTGACAGCGGCACCCCCGCCGCCATCGGCTATAGCCAGGAAAGCGGCATCCCCTACGCCATGGGGATCATCCGCAATCAATATATGGGCCGCACCTTCATCGAACCCACCGACGCGATCCGCAACATGGGCGTCCGGCTGAAGCTGAACGTGAACCGCGCGCTCATTCAGGGCAAACGCGTGATCCTGGTGGACGACTCGGTCGTGCGCGGCACCACCTCGCGCAAAATCAAGGACATGATCCTCGATGCCGGCGCGGCGGAGGTCCACTTCCGCATCGCCTCGCCCCCCACCGCCTGGCCCTGCTTCTACGGCGTGGACACGCCCGAACGCTCCAAACTTCTCGCCGCCACCATGTCCGAAGATGAGATGCGCGACTGGATCGGCGTGAACAGCCTCAAGTTCATCTCGCTCGACGGCCTCTACCGCGCCGCAGGCGAGGCGCAGGGCCGCGATCCGAAAGCCCCCAAATTCTGCGACGCCTGCTTCTCCGGCGAATACCCGATCCCCCCCGCCGACAAACTGGCCGAAGGCTTCGAGATGAAGGAACCGGCGGCCTGATCCGCCAAAAGCAACCCGAAACCAGCGGGGGCCAGCCCCCGCACCCCCGGGATATTTTCATCAGGTTGAAGACCAAGGCTGCGGCAGCACATCACCTTGCCATTTCAACCTGACCCAAATATCCCACGGGGGTCCGGGGGGGTGTAGCCCCCCGCCCTGGCCCATCAA
>NZ_JAEULU010000198.1 GCF_016792925.1 Gemmobacter sp. | reverse complement strand
AGGGCTGACAGAGGCCAGAGCCTGCCCGGTGGGCGCGAAAGCGCCCGCCGCCCGGAGGGCGGGCGCTGGCCGGTGGCTTCGGGCCACCGGCCCGATGTGGAAGCGTTTCCACATGACCTCGGCAATGGCCTCGGTCAATCGCGGCCAGGTTACCCCAGCATCCCGCCATCGCTGTCATCGCCCGCCTCTTCCATCAGGCGGTCGAAATCGGGGATGGTGACGTGGCGTTTGCCTTCCAGCAGGATCACCCCGTCGCGCTTGAGGGCCGACATCTGGCGGCTGACGGTTTCCAGCGTCAGGCCCAGATAATCCGCCATCTCCTCGCGCGTCAGCGGCAGATCAAAGGTGACGGCCCCTTTCGGCGCCTTCAGCTTCAACGTCGCATCGCGCCGCGCGATGATGCCCAGCAGCGAGGCGATCTTTTCCCGCGCCGTCTTGCGGCCCAGCAACAGCATCCATTCCCGCGCCGCATCCAGCTCGTCCAGCGTCATCTCCAGCAGGCGCTGCGCCACATGCGGCGTGGTGATCATCATGTCTTCAAAGGGTTTCTTGCGGAAACAGCACATCACAAGATCGGTCGTCGCGGTCACATCATAGGCCGCCGTGGCCCGACCGGGCCGCCCCACGAAATCCGACGGCAGCAAAAGCCCCACCATCTGCCGCCGCCCATCCTCCAGCGTCTGCGTCAGCGTGGCGATGCCGGTGACCACCGAGGCCACAAAATCCATCCGGTCGCCCGACCAGATCACCGTCTGCCCGGCCTGAAAGCTGCGATAATACTTGATCTGCTCCAGCCGTGCCAATTCATCCGCCTCGCAGCGGGCGCAGACGGCACGGTGACGGATGGGGCAATCTCCACACTCGTGATGCACATGGTGCATATCCTGCATCGGCATCCGGGTTTTCCTGATCTTGATTTACATCAAAGCCTTCGCGCGGCGTTCCGGCCAGTTTAGGCGCATGGAACAGGAATCGCAACTCGCCCGGCTCGGTTTGTTCGACGCCCGGGTGCCCCGCTACACCAGCTATCCCACCGCCCCGCATTTCGGCGAGGGCGTCACCCCGCCGCTGTTTGCGCAATGGATCGAGACGATCCCGGCGGGGGCGGAAATCTCGCTTTACCTGCATGTGCCGTTTTGCCGCCGCCTGTGCTGGTTCTGCGCCTGCCGCACGCAGGGCACCTCCAGCGATGATCCGGTCATCGCCTATGTCGAGGTTCTGAAAGCCGAAATCGCCATGCTGAAGCGGCATCTGGCCCCCGGCGTGCGGCTCTCGCGCCTGCATTGGGGCGGCGGCACGCCCACGCTGTTGCAGCCCGGCCTGATCCGCGATCTGGCCGGCGCGGTGTTTGACGTGGTGCCGCTGGCAGAGGGGGCCGAGTTCTCGGTGGAGATCGACCCCGACGAGGTTGACGCCCCCCGGCTGGATGCGCTGGCAGCGGCGGGGATGAACCGCGCCTCCATCGGGGTGCAGGATTTCGACCCGGAGATCCAGAAGACCATCGGCCGCATCCAGCCCTATGAGCTGACGCGCGATGTGGCGCAGATGATCCGTGAGCGCGGCGTGCATAGCCTGAACGCCGATATTCTGTATGGGCTGCCCTTCCAGACGCCCGCGCGCATCGCGGATTCGGTGCAGAAACTGCTCAGCCTCGCGCCCGACCGGGTGGCGCTTTACGGCTATGCCCATGTGCCCTGGATGAGCCGCCGCCAGCAGATGATCCCGTCGGATGCGATCCCGACCCCGCAGGAACGCCTGCGCCTGTTCGAGACGGCGGCCAAGCTTTTTCAATGGGATGGCTATGAGGCCATCGGGATCGACCACTTCGCGAGGCCCGAGGACCGCATGGCGGTGGCGGCGCGGCAGGGGCAGTTGCGGCGCAATTTCCAGGGCTATACCGATGATGTCTCGGGGGTCCTGGTCGGGCTTGGCGCCTCCAGCATCTCGCGCTTTCCGCAGGGGTTTGCGCAGAATGCCGCCCGCACCTCCGATTACACCAAAGCGGTGCGCGCCGGGCAGTTCACCACCCATCGCGGCCATGCCTTCACCGCCGAGGACCGGCTGCGCGGCCGGATCATTGAAGCGCTGATGTGCGATTTCCGGGTGTCTCTGGCCGAGTTGCAGCGCGATTTCGGCGCGACCGAGGCGCAGTTGGCCCCGATGTTTGCCGCCGCCAAGGCGCAATTCGGCGAGATGGTGGAGCTGACGGCAGAGGGCCTCGCGATCCCGCCGCGCGCCCGCCCGCTGACCCGGATGGTGGCGCGGGCCTTTGATGCCTATGACCAAAGCAAGGCCCAGCATTCGGCAGCCATCTGAGGCGGGGCGGCAAAAAGTTCATCCTTCGTTCACGTCTTTGCGCCAATCTGCCGCTGCGGGCGGCCCATGCACCCCGCAACGGCCATGAGGGGGCAAGGTGACGGCGCTTTTGACACTGATCGCGGGCCTGCTGCCGATCCTGCTGTGGATCGGCCTTGGCCTGCGCAAAGGGTCGGGCCTTAATGCGTCAGGGCTTGTCGGGGCCGAAGCTCTCGACCCAGCCGATCATGCGCGGCAGGCAGACGGTTTGCAGATCATAGCCCCGCACGATGGTTTCGCGCGCGGCCTGCCGCATGGCGGTGAATTTCTCGGGCCGCGCCAGGGCCTTGGAAATCAGCCGCGACCAGCCCTTCACATCGTGAAAGTCGACCAGACGGCCATTCACCCCATCCTCGATCAGCTCTTGCACCGGGGCGGTGCGCGAGCCGATCACCAGACATCCCGCGCTCATCGCCTCCAGCATCGACCAGCTGAGGACGAAGGGATAGGTGAGATAGGCATGCACGCGGCTGACCTGCATCAGCGCGACAAAGCTGGGATAGGGCACCTTGCCGAGGAAATGCACCCGGCTGAGGTCGATCCGGTCGGCGACCTCGGCCAGATAGATGTCTTTCCACTTCTGCCCCTCCGGCGCCGGACGGCCATAGGAAACATCATCGCCGCCCACGATCACCACCTGCGCCTCGGGCCGCTCGGCCAGAATCGCGGGCAGCGCGCGCATGAAGCTGTGATAGCCGCGATAGGGTTCCAGGTTGCGGTTCACGAAGGTCAGCACCTCGTCGCCCGCGCGCAACACCCGGCCATTCGGCAGGGTCAGTGTGGCTTGCGGGTTGGGGCACATGACGGCGGTGTCGACGCCGTCGAAGATCACCTCGATCCGGTTGCGCAGCGCGGGCGGATGGGTGCTGGCCTGCCACCGGGTCGGCGAGAGGCCGGCATCGGCATGGACCAGCGATTGCGCCAGATGCGCCGCCCGGCCCTGGGCGATCATCACCTGATCAAAGCTGGGCTGATCGAATTCGGGGTCGAAACCGACATCGGCGCCGCGCCCCTTGTAATAGAACTCGCTATAGACCAGCAGCTTGGCCTCGGGCCAGATTTCCTTGAGAAACAGCGTCTCGCCCCAGCCGGAATGGCCAAAGATCACATCGGGCACATAGCCCTTGTCGCGCAGTTGCAGACAGGCCCGCGCCACGGTGACGCCGCGATCGCTCATCTGGGTGAAATTGCGCCCCAGACGGCAGGCCGCCGGATCGGGGTTGGGCGCGGAATGGCGGTATTTCACCGTCTGGATCGGGCTTGTCCGGCTGTTGGTCACATCGGTCAGCGCGACGCAATCATGGCCGCGCGCCTGCAAGGCCGGGGCCAGATGCAGGAACTGGCCGGGGAAATTCTGATGCACAAACAGGATTTTCATCATTCAACCTTGCAAATCGCCGCCGGGCTGGCCAAGCGCCGCCGCCACCAGGGCGCGGGTATAGGCCTCGCGCGGGGCCTCGAAGACCTGCGCGCCCTCGCCCGCCTCGATCACATCGCCCGCCCGCATCACCAGAACCTGATGCGACAGCGCCCGCACTACCCGCAGATCATGGCTGATGAACAGATAGGCCAGGCCCCATTTCCGCTGAAGGTCGCGCAGCAATTCGACGATCTGCACCTGCACCGTCATATCCAGTGCCGAAGTCGGCTCGTCCAGCACCACCAGTTTGGGGCGCAGGATCATGGCGCGGGCGATGGCGATGCGCTGGCGCTGGCCGCCGGAAAACTCATGCGGGTAACGGCCCATCATGGCCGGGTCGAGGCCGACTTCCTGCATGATGGCGGCCACCATCTGCGTCCGGTCGCGCCCCGGCTCCAGCCCATGCACGCCGAGGCCTTCGGCGATGATTTCCTCCACCGTCATGCGCGGAGAAAGGCTGCCATAAGGGTCCTGGAACACGATTTGCAGATCGCGGCGCAGGCTGCGCAAGGCCCCGCCGCGCTGATCGTCGATGCGGTGGCCCAGAAAGACGATGCGCCCCTGCGAGGGGATCAGGCGCAGCAGGGCCAGCGCCAGCGTGGTCTTGCCCGAGCCGCTTTCGCCCACAATCCCCAAGGTTTCACCCGCGCGCAGGGCAAAACTGGCGCCATTCACCGCCTTCACATGGCCGGTGACGCGGCGCATGAGGCCGGTCTTGATCGGGAACCAGACGCGCAGGTCTTGCGCCTCGGCCACCACCGGCGCGCCGGCGGGCACCGGATCGGGGCGGCCCTTCGGCTCGGCGGCCAGCAAGCTGCAGGTATAGGGGTGCTGCGGATTGGCAAAGATTTCGGCCGTAGGCCCCTGCTCGACAATCTCGCCGCCCTGCATCACGCAAACCCGGTCGGCAATGCGGCGCACGATGCCAAGATCATGGGTGATGAACAGCATCGACAGCCCCTCGCGGGCCTTCAGCTCGGCCAGCATCTCGAGGATCTGCGCCTGGATCGTCACGTCCAGCGCGGTGGTCGGCTCGTCGGCGATCAGCAGTTCGGGGCCATTGGCCAGCGCCATGGCGATCATCACGCGCTGGCGCTGCCCGCCCGAAAGCTCGTGCGGATAGGCGGTCAACCGGCTTTCGGCATCGCGGATGCCAACCTTCGCCAGCAGCTCCACGATGCGGGCGCGCGCAACCTCGCCGCGCAGGCCCTGATGCAAGGCAAGGCTTTCGGCGATCTGTTTCTCGATCGTGTGCAAGGGGTTGAGGCTGGTCATCGGCTCTTGAAAGATAAAGCTGATGTCATTGCCGCGCATCGCCCGCAGCGCGGGTTCGGCGGCATCGGTCATCTCTTGCCCCTGCCAGCGAATGCTGCCCTCCAGTTGCGCATTATCGGCCAGAAGCCGCACCACCGACAGCGCGGTGACCGATTTGCCAGAGCCGCTTTCGCCCACCAGCGCCACGGTCTCGCCCTTGTCCACATGGAAGCTGACGCCCTTCACCGCATGGATCAGGCGGCCCTCCTGCCGGAAGCGGATATGCAGGTTTTCGACCGACAGCAGGCTCATTGGAAGGTCTTTCGCGGGTCGAAGGCATCGCGCACGCCTTCAAAGATGAAGACCAGCAGCGACAGCATGATGGCGAAGGTGAAAAAGGCGGTGAAGGCCAGCCAGGGCGCTTGCAGGTTCTGCTTGGCCTGCTGGGTCAGCTCGCCCAGCGAGGGGGCGGAGGCAGGCAGGCCGAAGCCCAGAAAATCCAGCATCGCCAGGGTGCTGATGGCGCCGGTGACCAGAAAGGGCAGCATGGTGAGGGTGGCAACCATGGCATTGGGCAGCACATGACGGAACATGATCACCCGATCCGGCACGCCCAGCGCGCGGGCGGCGCGGACATATTCAAAGTTGCGGGCGCGCAGGAACTCGGCCCGCACCACGCCGATGAGCGAGGTCCAGCCGAAGGTCACCATGATCGCCACCAGCAGCCAGAAATTCATCCGCCAGACCGCCGCGACGATGATGATGACATAAAGCGTGGGGGTCGCGCCCCAGATTTCCAGAACGCGCTGCACGATCAGGTCAACCCAGCCACCGAAATAGCCCTGCACCGCGCCCATCGCAATGCCGATGACACTGGTGAGGCTGGTGACGATCAGCGCGAACAGCACCGAGATGCGGACGCCATAGATCACCCGCGCCGCCACATCGCGCGCAGTGTCATCGGTGCCCAGCCAGTGCTGCGCATCGGGGGGCGAGGGGGCCGCGCGGCCCAGATCATTAATCGTGTTATAGCTGTAGGGGATCGGCGCCCAGAGCATCCAGCCCGCATCGGGGCTTTGTTGCGCCTGTGCCAACACGCCCTCCGGGTCATCCCAGCAGGTCTCGGAGCCCTGCGCCACGATCAGGCATTGCACCTCTGGCTCGCGGTAATTCGCCTCGGTGCGGAAATCGCCGCCAAAGGTGGTTTCGGGGTAAAAGGTCAGGAAGGGGGTGTAGAAGCCGCCCTTGTGGCTGACCAGCAGCGGCTTGTCATTGGCCAGCAGCTCGGCGCAGAGCGAGAGGCCAAACAGCGCGGCGAAAAGCCAGAGCGACCACCAGGCCCGGCGGTTGCCCTTGAAATTGCGCCAGCGGCGCTGGTTGAGCGGCGACAGGGCCATGGGTTACCCCCGCTTTTCAAAGTCGATACGCGGATCGACCAGGGTATAGGTCAGGTCCGACAGGATGCCGACCAGCAGGCCCAGCAGCGAAAAGGCGTAAAGCGTGCCGAAAACCACCGGGTAATTGCGCTTGATCAGCGCCTCATAGCCCAGCCGCCCCAGGCCATCGAGGCTGAAGATCGTCTCGATGATCATCGAGGAGCCGAAGAACACCGCGATGAACAGCGCCGGGAAACCCGCGATGACGATCAGCATGGCATTGCGGAACACATGGCCATACAGCACCCGCGCCTCCGACAGGCCCTTGGCGCGGGCGGTGATGACATATTGCTTGCGGATTTCATCGAGGAAGCTGTTCTTGGTCAGCAAGGTCATGGTGGCGAAACTGGCAATGGTGGAGGCGGTGATCGGCAGAACCATGTGCCAGAGGTAATCGGTGACCTTGCCCCAGAGGCTGAGGCTTTCCCAGTTGTCGGAGGTCAGGCCGCGCAGCGGGAACCACTGGTAGTAGGTGCCCCCGGCAAAGACCACCATCAGCATGATGGCGAACAGGAAACCGGGAATGGCATAGGCCGCGATGATCAGGGTGGAGGTCCAGGTGTCAAACCGGTCGCCCTCGCGCACGGCCTTGCGGATGCCCAGCGGGATCGAGACCATATAGGCGATGAGGGTGGACCACAGGCCCAGCGAGATCGAGACCGGCATCTTGTCGATCACCAGATCCACCACGCTGCGCGAATGGAAATAGCTGTCGCCGAAATCAAAGCGCAGATAGCGGCCCATCATGATGAAAAAGCGCTCCCAGGCCGGGATCATCTCTTTGCTGCATTCGGGCGCCTTGAGGTCGGGTGTGCCGGTGAAGCCGGGGGCGCAGGTGATGCGGGCAAAGCCGAACTGCACCTCCAGCTTCGCCACCAGCTCGGGCGGCAGGCCGCGGGCGCCGATATAGCTGCTGTCGGCCTCGTCGGAGACGCCCGCGTCAGCCCCGCTGCCCGACACCGCGTCGAAGGCATCGCCATTGCCCTCCAGCTGCGCGGCGATCTGGTCGATCGGGCCGCCGGGCACCAGTTGCGTGAGGGCAAAGTTCACCAGCATGATCCCGAACAGCGTCGGGATGATCAGCAGAAGCCGTCGAAGGATATAGGCGCCCATGGGGTGCGTCTGCCTGTTCTTGTTATCGCAGGGCGCCGGCCGCCTTCAGCCGCGCCGCCTTTTCTGCGTCATACCACCAGAAATCCATCTCGCCCAGAGCATAGGGCGGCAGGGCCTCCGGATGGGCGAACTGGTCGTAATAGGCGACGGTGTGGCTATCCTTGAACCATTGCGGCACCCAGAAGCGTTCGGCGCGCAGCACGCGATCCAGCGCGCGGGTGAGAATGGTCATCTCCTCGCGGGTTTTGGCGGCGATCAGCTGGTCGATCAGCTTATCCGCCGCCGGCGATTTCAGCCCCATCAGGTTGAAGGCCGAATTGTCGGCGCTGGTGCTGGCATAATATTGCTTGAGCCCCGAGGAGGGGATGTATTCCGACAAAGCGCGGCCGCTGATGATGTCGAAATCATATTGCGGCGGGCGGGTGCGGTTTTCAAACTGCGCCGGGTCCACCTTGGTGTTGCGGGCATCGACCCCGAGGGCGCGCAGGTTCTCGACATAGGGGTTCAGCACGCGGTCGAGGGTCGGATCGTCATTGAGGAATTCGACCGTCAGCATCTGCCCCTTGGCATTGCGGCGCATGCCGTCCTCGCCCACCGGCCAGCCCGCCTCGTCCAGCAGGGCGGAGGCGCGGCGCAGATTGCCGCGATCCAGCTGCCGCGCGCCGGAAACCGGGGCCATCACCGCCTCGTCTGTCAGGATGGATGCGGGCAAAAGCTGTGCATCGACAAGGGGTTGCAGCACCGCGACCTCCTCGGGCGAGGGGGCGCCGGTGGCGGCGAGATCGGTATTGTCCCAGATGGAATTGATGCGCCTGTATTGCCCGTAGAACAGGGTCTGGTTCGACCATTCATAATTGAACATCAGCCCGATCGCCTCGCGCACGCGGGGGTCGGCGAATTTCTCGCGGCGCAGATTGAACAGGTAGGCCTGACCGCTGGCCTTGGCGCCCGAGGGCAGCTCGGCCTTCACCACATGGCCCGCTTGCAGCGCCGGGAAATCATAGCCGGTGGCCCATTGCCGCGAGGAATTCTCGTTGCGGAAGGTGATGATGCCGGATTTGAACCCCTCGAACGCGGCGGTGGTATCGGCGAAATATTCGATGCGCAGCCGGTCGAAATTGTTGCGCCCCAGATTGATCGGCAGATCCTTGCCCCAGTAATCGGGGTTGCGCTTGTAGGCGATGGAGCGGCCCGGCTCCATCTTGTCGAACATATAGGGGCCGGAGCCGATGAAGGGTTGCAGGCGCGGTTCCTCAAGGTCGATCTTTTCCGCCTCGAACTGCGCCTTGGAGAACACGTTCAGGCTGCCTACATCCTGAATGAGGTCGCGCTTGGGGTAATCGGGTTTGAAGGTGAACTTGATGCGCTGCGGGTCCAGCACCTCGACCTTGTCCAACTGCTGCGCCAGCACGGCGCGGAAATCCGACAGGCCCTTGGCCAGGAAGGTTTCATAGCTGAACAGCACATCCTCGGCGGTCAGCGGCGTGCCGTCGGAGAACTTGGCCTCGGGGCGCAGGTGGAAGATCACCCAATCGCGGCTTTCGGGATATTCGATCTTGGAGCAAAGCAGGCAATAGGCCGCGCCGATCTCGTCTGCGGTGCCGGTCAGCAGCGATTCCAGCATCACGGTGGAGAGCGCGGCGCCGAGCCCCTTCACGGTGAAGGGGTTCAGCGTGTCAAAGCCGCCCATGCTCCATTCCACGATCTCGCCGCCTTTGGGGGCGGCAGGGTTCACATAATCCAGATGTTTGAAATCGGCGGGGTATTTCAGATCACCGAAGCTGGAGATGCCATGGGCGGTGATGACCTGCCCTTCCGCCCGCGCGCTGCCCAGTGCTGCCAGAAGCGCCGCAAGCCCGATACCAACGCCGAGGGCGAGACCGGGAAGGGCGGGTTGCGGGCGGCGAAGGGCGGTGGCGCGGGATTTGGGCATGGCTACTCCTGTCTGGGTCCGCTCTGCGGCGGTCTGGGCAAGAGAGTAGCGGAAAAACACGCCCCCTCAAGGCGCGATTGCGTGAAAGGGGGGGCGCGATTGCGTGAAAGCAGGGGTGCAAAAGCAAAGGGCCGCCCCGGCGGGACGGCCCTTGCCACGCCGGATGGCGCGCAGATTACTGCTGGGTGGCCAGCCAGGCGATGAGGTTCGCGCGGTCATCCACTTTCGGCAGACCGGCGAAGGACATCTTGGTGCCCGGCGCATAGCCTTTCGGATTGGTCAGGAATTTTTCGAGGTTTTCCGGGGTCCAGCTGTCAGCCGCCATGGCCTTCAGCGCGTCGGAATAGCCAAAGCTCGCGATCGAGGCCTTGGCGCGGCCCACCACACCGTTCAGATGCGGGCCGGTGCCATCGGTGCCGTCAACCTTGTGGCAGGCCTTGCACTTGGCAAAGACCTTTTCGCCCTTGGCGGCATCGGCTGCGGCGAAGACGGTTGCGAAATCCGGGCCGGCTTCGGCGGTTTCCGCCGTGGCGGCGCCACCTTCGACAGCGATGGAGTAGGATTGGGTTTCTTCACCGCCATGGCCGCCGCCCGTGGAATACAGGCCATCGCCCGCCCAGTTGAACAGCATGAACACAAGGAGCGACCCGCAGACGGCGCCCAGACCCTTGGTGATTGTCATCGTGTCGAACATGTCGCGTCCCGTTCTTGGCATGAAGCTGAGGGGCTTCTATCCGCTTCCCCCTGCGGTTTTCAAGGTGTAGTAGCGCGACAAACTGTGCAAATGCGGCGAATTGCCCGCGGAGTGTGACAAGATGGCAGGACGCATCGCCTTTCAGGGGGAACTGGGCGCCTATTCGCATCAGGCCTGCGCGCAGGCCCGCCCCGGTTTCGAGCCGGTGCCCTGCACCACTTTCGAGGATGTGGTGGAAAAGACCCGTTCGGGCGAGGTGGATCTGGGGATGCTGGCGGTCGAGAATTCGACCTATGGCCGGGTGGCGGATGTGCATAGCCTGCTGCCGCGCGCGGGCCTGCATATCGTGGACGAGGCCTTTGTGCGGGTGCATGTGAACCTTCTGGGAGTGAAGGGCGCGCGTCTGGAGCAGGTGCGCGAGGCGCATGGCCATGTGGTGATCCTGCCGCAATGCGCGCTGTTCCTGCGCGGCCATGGCATCAAGGGCGTGGTCAGCAGCGACAATGCCCGCGCCGCGCGCGAGGCGGCCGAGGCGGGCGATCCGGCCCGCGCCGCGCTGGCGAGCGAGCTGGCGGCCGAGATTTACGGCTTGGACGTGCTGGCCCGCCATATCGAGGATCAGGCCAATAACACCACCCGCTTTCTGGTGATGAGCCGCGACCCCGATCACAGCCGCCGCGCCCCCGAGATGATCACCACCTTCACCTTCCGGGTGCGCAACATTCCGGCGGCGCTTTACAAGGCCATGGGCGGCTTTGCCACCAATGGCGTGAACATGACCAAGCTGGAAAGCTATATGGTGGGGGGCAGCTTCACCGCGACCGAGTTTTACGCCGATATTGAGGGCCATCCCGAGGATGCCCCGGTGGCCCGCGCGCTGGAGGAGCTGCGCTATTTCACCACCGAGCTGAACGTGCTCGGCGTCTACCCGGCGGACCGGCGGCGGGATTGACCGCCACCGGCGCGGCGCAGGGCCTCAGGCGTTCAGGAAATCGCGCACGAAGGGCGTAGCCGGGCGGGCGCGGATGTCTTGCGGTTTGCCAACCTGTTCGATGCGGCCCATCGACATCACCACCACCAGATCGGCCAGTTCCATCGCCTCTTCCTGATCATGGGTCACGAAGATGGTGGTGAGGCCGGTTTCATCGTGAATGTCGCGCAGGCCCTGCCGCAATTCCTTGCGGACCTTGGCATCCAGCGCGCCGAAGGGCTCATCCAGCAGGAGCATGCGCGGCTCGATGGCCAGCGCGCGCGCCAGGGCCACGCGCTGCCGCTGGCCGCCGGACAGCTGGCTGGGGAAGCGGCTGCCGATCTCGGGCAGCTGGATCAGCTCCAACAGGCGGGTGACGCGGCGGGCGATCTCGGGTTTGGGCGGGCGGCTGGCGCGGGGGCGCGCGGTCAGCCCATAGGCGATATTGTCAAACACCGTCATATGCCGGAACAGCGCATAGCTTTGGAACACAAAGCCCGCGCGGCGGTCTTGCACCGAAAGGCCGGTGGCATCCTGCCCGTCAAACAGCACGCGGCCCGCCGTGGCGAATTCCAAGCCGCCCAGAATGCGCAGAAGCGTGGTCTTGCCCGAGCCGGAAGGGCCGAGCAGCGCCACCAGCGCCCCGGAGGGGATGGCGAGCGAGACGGGGTGCAGGGCGGCGGTGGCGCCGAAGGCTTTGGTGATCTCGTCGATTTCGATGTGCATGGGTTGCCCTTTCAACAAGGCCGGGGGCGCTGCCCCCGGACCCCCGGGATATTTTTGAACAGAAAATGAGTGGGGCGCGACAGGCGGCCTACTCGCTTCAATGGCGGCGCGTGGCGGCCAGCGCGTCGGCGTGGCGCAGCTCCAGCAGGGTTTTCAGCAGCAGGGTGAGCAGCGCCAAGGCAGTGAGCAGCGCGGCCATGGAGAAGGCGGCGACCGAGAGGTATTCGTTGTACAGCATCTCGATGGTGATCGGCATGGTGGCGGTCTGGCCCCTGATCTTCCCGGAGACCACGGCGACGGCGCCGAACTCGCCCATGGCGCGGGCATTGCAAAGCAGCACGCCATAAAGCAGCGCCCAGCGGATATTCGGCAGTGTCACGGTGCGGAACACGCGCCAGCCAGAGGCGCCCAGCGTCAGCGCGGCCTCCTCCTCGGCGCGGCCCTGTTCGATCATCACCGGGATCAGCTCGCGCGCGACAAAGGGGAAGGTGACGAACAGCGTGGCCAGCACGATACCCGGCAGGGCAAAGACGATGGGCAGGCCGTGGGCCACAAGCCAGCCGCCGATCAGCGAATTGGCCCCGAACATCAAGACGATGCAAAGCCCCGCCACCACGGGCGAGACCGAGAAGGGCAGGTCGATCAGGGTGATCAGGAAGGCCTTGCCGCGAAAATCGAATTTGGTGATGAACCAGGCGGCGGCAATGCCGAACATGGCGTTCAGCGGCAGTGCGATGGCGGTGATGATCAGCGTGAGCTGGATGGCCGCGCGCGCGTCCCGGTTGCCCAGGCTTTCCAGCGCGGCACCGAGGCCTTTGGCCAGCGCCTCGGCAAAGACCATCAGCAGCGGTGCGCCGACCAGCAGCGCCATGCCCAGCACCGCGAGCGCGATCAGGCTGCGCCGGGCCAGCACGGTTTCGCTGGTGGGGTTGCGGAAAGGGAGGGTGGTGTCAGACATGCCCGATTCTCCGGCGGCTCCAGATCTGGATGAGGTTGATGGCCAGCAGCATGGCAAAGCTGAGGGTCAGCATGGCGATACCGATGGCGGCGGCGGCGTCATAGTTGAACTCCTCCAGCTGGATGACGATCAGCAGCGGCGCGATTTCGGTGACCAGCGGGATGTTTCCGGCAATGAAGATCACGCTGCCATATTCGCCCACCGCGCGGGCGAGCGAGAGGGCAAAGCCCGTCAGCGCGGCGGGGGCGAGCATCGGGAGGATGATGCGGCGCAGGGTGGTAAAGCGGGTGGCGCCGAGGGTGGCCGAGGCCTCCTCGACCTCGCGGTCGATCTCCTCGATCACCGGCTGCACGGTGCGGGTGACGAAGGGCAGGCCCACGAACACCAGCGCCAGAAAGATGCCCCATTGGGTATAGGCGATCTTCAGCCCCACCTCTTTTGCCAGCCCGCCGAAGAGGCCATTGGGCGCGTAAAGCGCGGTCAGCGCGATGCCCGCCACCGCCGTGGGCAGGGCGAAGGGCAGATCGACGGCGGCATCCAGCAGCCGCCGCCCCGGAAAGGGATAGCGCACCAGCACCCAGGCCAGCAGCACGCCAAAGACCAGATTGAACAGCGCCGCCAGCAGCGACAGCCGGAACGAGAGGAACAGCGCGGCCCAGACCCTTTCGCGGTTCACCACCTCCCAGACATTGCCGGGGCCGAAAGTGGCGCCCTTCACAAGAAGGGCGCCGATGGGCAGCAAGACGACGATGGTCAGCATCGTCAGCGTGATCCCCATGGAAAGGCCAAGCCCCGGCATGGGAGAGCGGTGGATCAGCGGCCGCATGTCACTTGCTCACATAGATCTGATCAAAGATGCCGCCATCGCCGAAATGTTCGGGCTGCACCTTGGCCCAGCCGCCGAAATGGGCGATGTCGACCAGCTCGAGCTTGGGGAAGCGCGCCACATCTTCCGGCGCGGCCTTGCTCGCATCCCAGGCGCGGTAGAAGTGCTTGAAGGCGATGGCCTGCCCCTCGGGGGAATAGAGGTAGTTCAGATAGCCCTCGGCCAGCTTGCGCTGATCGTCGGAGGTGATGTTGCCCTCCACCAATGCCACCGGCGGTTCGGCCAGCACCGAGACCGAGGGCACCACGATGTCAAACTCATCCTCGCCCAGCTCTTTCAGCGCCAGATAGGCCTCGTTCTCCCAGGCCAGCAGCACGTCACCAATGCCGCGCTGCGCGAAGGTGGTGGTGGCGCCGCGTGCGCCGCTGTCCAGCACCGGCACATGTTTGAACAGCTCGCCCACAAAGGCCTTGGGGTCCTGGCCGTTTTTCTCGGCCCAGGCCCAGGCGGCCAGATAGTTCCAGCGCGCCCCGCCCGAGGTCTTGGGGTTGGGGGTGATGACCTCCACCCCCTCGCCCACCAGATCGCCCCAGTCTTTCAGGCCCTTGGGGTTCCCCTCGCGCACCAGAAACACGATGGTGGAGGTATAGGGCGAGGAGTTGTGCGGCAGCTTGCCCTGCCAATCGGCGGGCAGTTTGCCGGTGGCGGCGATCTTGTCGATGTCGCTGGCCAGCGCCAGCGTCACCACCTGCGCCCCCAGCCCGTCGATCACCGAGCGCGCCTGCGCGCCCGAGCCGCCATGCGAGGTTTCGATCTCGGGCGCGGGGTTGCCCTCGGCCTGCCAATGGGCGGCGAAGGCCTCGTTGAACTCGCGATACAGCTCGCGCGTGGGGTCATAGCTGACATTCAGCAGCGCCTCGGCCTGTGCCTGCGGCGCGGCGCCAAGGCCCAGCAGGGCCAGCGCCAGCACCGAAAGCGCGCCGCGCAGATAGCGCGGCACCGGCCAGCCGGTCAGCCGCTCGCGCCCGGTTTCGATGGTCACGCGGCCATCCAGATGGTCCTGAACCTTGACGCCCTGAGCCAGGGTTTCGCCTGCGAGTTTGATGGTGGTCAGCATGTCGGTGTCTTTCTGGGAACGGCGCGGCGCGGTGGCGCGCGGAAAAAGCGGGAAGATGGGCGAGAGGCCCAGAAGCAGGGCGGGAAAGGCGGTCATCGCGGCGCCCTCCCCGCTTCGGGCTGCCGGCTGCCCAGTTGTTCGATGCGCGCCTCCCAATGGGCGGGATCGCGGCCGGCCAGCAGCTCGGCGGCGGCCTCCTGCGGGCGGCGGGTGTAAAGGGTCAGCGGCGTGCCGTTGATCCGGTGCAGCGCGCCGGTGCGGCGGTCCACCAGCCGGACGGCACAGGTGGGGTGATCGCCCCCGGACGGATGCGCGTGCATCCGCGGCATGGCCTGGGTCAGCCCGAAGGGCGTGGGGGCATATGCGGTCATCTTGCGATCTCCTTGGCTGGGGGGCGGCGCTGGTGCGGCCCTTGCCCCATAATAACGACACGATCAGTCGAGTATTGCAAAGGAAAATTCACGCTAAAGATGGTCGTGATTGTGGAAGATTCTTCTCCGTCCGCTTTCGCGCCCCTGCCCCGCCACAGCGGGAAAGCGCTGCGCAGGGCCTTTTGCAGCAAGGAAAATTCTACCGCAGCGCCACAGCGCCTTGATTTCATGGAGAAAGCTGGCGTGGCGACGCGGGGCAATAAATAACGATAAATATAGTAGACATTTCTCCGGTTTGCGGCATTCTGAGATCAGATGCCAGATGGGCCGGGCCACAGGCGGGGCAGCAGCCCCCCCGGCCCGACCGCCCGGTGCCCGCAAAGGAGACGGAAGATGACCGAGCTTGACCTGATCGACCGCAAGATCGTGGCGCAGCTGATGCGCGATGCCACGCTGCCGGTGGCCCAGATCGCCGACAAGGTGGGCCTGTCGCAAACCCCGTGCTGGAAGCGCATTCAAAAGCTGGAGGGCACCGGCGTGCTGATGCGCCGGGTCTCGCTGGCCGATCCGGGCAAGCTGGGCTTCGGCCTGACGGTCTTTGCCGCGATCGAGGCGCCCGACCATTCCGCCGAATGGCGCGAGGCCTTTGCCAAGGCGACCCATGCCATCCCCGAGATCATGGAGGTTTACCGCATGGCGGGCGAAATCGACTATCTGCTGCGCATCGCGGTGGCCGATATGGATGCTTTCGACCGGCTGTATCGGCGGCTGACCGATGCCGTGCCGATCAAGAATGTGACCTCGCATTTCTCGATGGAGCGGATCAAGTTCACCACCGCCTATCCGGTGGACACGCTGGCACGCTGAGGGCTGTGGGCGGCGCCGATGTTGCCGGGGCGCGGTTTTCGGCGTATGGGGCGGCCAGTTCTGCCGATGCCAGTGCCAGAGCGCAAGCCAGAGCCAGAGCCAGACCCGCCGGAGACTGCCCAGATGACCGTTCAGACCGACCCCGCCCTCATCCTTGTGCGGCCCCAGATGGGCGAGAATATCGGCGCCGCCGCCCGGGCGATGCTGAATTTCGGCCTCACCCGGATGCGGATTGTCGATCCGCGCGATGGCTGGCCCAACCCCAAGGCGGTGGCCATGGCCTCGGGCGCGGGGCGGGTGCTGGATCAGGCGGGGCTATTCGCCGATCTGCCCGCCGCGATTGCCGATTGCGATTTCGTCTTTGCCACCACGGCGCGCGGGCGCGAGCTGTCCAAGCCGGTGATGACGCCGGAACGCGCGATGGACTATGCCCGGGCCCTGATGGCCGAGGGCAAGCGCGTCGGCATCCTGTTCGGCCCCGAGCGCGCCGGGCTGGAGAATGAGGACATCGTGCATGCCAATGCCATCATCACGGTGCCGGTGAACCCGGATTTCCCCTCGCTCAATCTGGCGCAATGCGTGTTGCTGGTGGGCTATGAGCTGGCCCGGCAAAAGGCCGATGTGGCGCCCGAG
>NZ_JAEULU010000112.1 GCF_016792925.1 Gemmobacter sp. | reverse complement strand
TCGAGGCGGTGCCCATCTGAGCGTCGTCCCACAACAGCCTGTGGAAGGAGCTATCTGGACCGAGTTCTTCAACTGTCGAGACCACACGCTTGTGACGCAACAGCGATTTCGGCGTCATCAGGATCAGCGGCTTTCTGAAGTCGCGGTGCATCTGGCGGCGCAGTATGTGGAAGTAGTTCGCCGGGGTGGAGCAGTTGGCGACGATCCAGTTGTCCTCGGCCGAGAGTTGCAGGAAGCGTTCCAGACGGCCCGAGGAATGTTCCGGCCCCTGGCCTTCCATCCCGTGCGGCAAAAGGACGACAAGGCCCGACATCCGCAGCCATTTCGACTCGCCCGAGTTGATGAACTGGTCGAACATGATCTGCGCGCCGTTGGCGAAATCGCCGAACTGCGCCTCCCACAGCGTCAGGCCGTTGGGTTCGCTGAGCGAATAGCCGTATTCGAAGCCGAGCACGGCATATTCCGACAGCATGGAGTCGATGACTTCATACTTCGCCTGACCGGCGCGGATATGGTTCAGCGGGTAGTAACGTTCTTCGGTCGACTGGTCGATCAGGCCGGAATGGCGCTGCGAGAAGGTGCCGCGCGTGCAATCCTGCCCGGCCAGACGCACCGGGAAGCCCTCGACCTGCAACGAACCGAAGGCCATGGCCTCGGCGGTGGCCCAGTCGAAACCCTCGCCGGTTTCAAACATCTTTTTCTTGGCGTCGAGCTGGCGCGCGACGGTTTTGTGGATGTCGAAATTCTCCGGCACGCGGGTCAGGCCCGCGCCGATCTCGGCCAGGGTCTCGGGTTTGATCGAGGTATTGCCGGCGGTATATTCGATCCCCTCCTTGGAGAGGTTCTTCCAGCGGCCATCCAGCCAGTCAGCCTTGTTCGGCTTGAACTCGCGACCGGCCTCGAATTCCTCATTCAGGCGCGCCTGGAAGGCCGCCTTCATATCCTCGATCTCGCCTTCCGGGATCAGGCCATCCTTCACCAGCCGCTCGGTATAAAGTTGCAGCGTGGTTTTGTGCTTTTTGATCCGGTTATACATGACCGGGTTGGTGAACATCGGCTCATCGCCTTCGTTGTGACCAAAGCGGCGATAGCAGAAGATGTCCAGCACGACATCCTTGCCGAATTTCTGGCGGTATTCGATGGCCACGCGCGCGGCATGTACCACGGCCTCGGGATCATCGCCGTTCACATGGAAGATCGGGGCTTCCACCATCAGCGCGATGTCGGTCGGATAGGGCGAGGTGCGCGAGAAATGCGGCGCGGTGGTGAAGCCGATCTGGTTGTTCACCACGATATGCAGGCAGCCGCCGGTGCGATGGCCCTTGATGCCCGACAATTGCAGACATTCGGCCACGACGCCCTGCCCGGCAAAGGCCGCATCGCCATGCAAGAGGATCGGCAGCACGGCGCTGCGCTTGTCCATATCGCCCAGCTGGTCCTGCTTGGCGCGCACCTTGCCCAGCACGACCGGGTTCACCGCCTCAAGGTGCGAGGGGTTGGCGGTCAGCGACAGGTGGACGGTATTGCCGTCAAAAGTGCGATCCGACGAGGCGCCGAGGTGATATTTCACGTCGCCCGACCCGTCCACATCCTCGGGCTTGAAGCTGCCGCCCTGGAATTCGTTGAAGATGGCGCGATAGGGCTTGCCCATCACATTGGCCAGCACCGACAGACGGCCCCGGTGCGGCATGCCGATGACGATTTCCTTGACGCCCAGATTGCCGCCGCGCTTGATGATCTGTTCCATCGCCGGGATCAGGGCTTCGCCCCCGTCCAGACCGAAGCGCTTGGTCCCCATGTATTTCACATGCAGGAATTTCTCAAAGCCCTCGGCCTCGACCAGCTTGTTCAGAATGGCCTTGCGACCCTCGCGGGTGAAGGCGATTTCCTTGCCATAGCCCTCGATCCGCTCTTTCAGCCAGCTGGCCTGTTCGGGGTCGGAGATATGCATGTATTGCAGCGCGAAGGTGCCGCAATAGGTGCGCTTCACGATGTCGAGGATCTGGCGCATCGAGGCATGGGTAAGACCCAGCACATTGTCGATGAAGATCGGGCGATCCATGTCGGCTTCGGTGAAGCCATAGGATTTCGGGTCCAGCTCCGGGTGGGCGGAGGCGTCGCGCATGCCCAGCGGATCGATATCGGCAGCCAGATGGCCGCGGATGCGATAGGCGCGGATGATCATGATGGCGCGGATGCTGTCCAGCACGGCGCGCTGGATCTGCTCCTGGCTGACCGCCACGCCTGCATCGGCGGCCTTGGCCGCGATCTTGGCGCCTGCCCCCTTGGCCTCTTTCGGCACCAGCGGCCATTCGCCGGTCAGCGCCGCTGTCAGGTCATCCGCAGCACTCGGCGGCCAATCGGCCCGCGCCCAGGACGGGCCGGCGGCGGCGCGCTTGGCGTCCAGCTCGCTTTCGCCCAAGGCGGCAAAGAACGCCGCCCAGCCCGCATCCACCGAATTGGGATCGGCGGCGAAACGGGCCTGAAGCTGGTCGATATATTCGGCATTGGCCCCATCCAGATAGGATTGGGCATGGGCCGCGCTGTTGGGGGATTGATCGGTCATCGGCGTTTATCCTTGAGGATGGTCGGGGCCGGAAAGGGTCAGGGAGAGCGGGCGGCACACGCCGCCCGAAAGTTTGTGCCCCCCGGTTTGCACCGGGGAGCGTTGACATATCGTTACTTGCCGATGGCCTTCATCACGGCCTCGCCCAGATGGGCAGGGCTGTCAGCCACGATGATACCAGCGGATTTCATCGCTTCGATCTTCGATTCCGCATCGCCCTTGCCACCGGCCACGATGGCCCCGGCATGGCCCATGCGGCGGCCTTTCGGCGCGGTGCGGCCCGCGATGAAACCGGCGGTCGGCTTCCAGCGCCCGCGCTTCTTCTCATCCGCCAGGAATTGCGCGGCTTCCTCTTCGGCGCTGCCGCCGATTTCGCCGATCATGATGATCGAATGGGTTTCCGGGTCGGCCAGGAACATTTCCAGCACGTCGATATGTTCGGTGCCCTTGATCGGGTCGCCGCCGATGCCCACGGCCGAGGATTGGCCCAGACCCAGATCAGAGGTCTGCTTCACCGCCTCATAGGTCAGCGTGCCCGAGCGCGACACCACGCCGACGCTGCCGCGCTGGTGGATATGGCCCGGCATGATGCCGATCTTGCAGGCGCCGGGGGTGATGACGCCCGGGCAGTTCGGCCCGATCAGCCGCGATTTGGAGCCTTCCAGCGCGCGCTTCACCTTCATCATGTCCAGCACCGGGATGCCTTCGGTGATGCAGACGATCAGCTCCATCTCGGCGTCGATCGCCTCGAGGATCGAGTCGGCGGCGAAGGGCGGCGGCACATAGATCGCGGTCGCATTGGCGCCGGTCACATGGCGCGCTTCATGCACCGAGTTGAACACCGGCAGGTTCAGGTGCGTGGTGCCGCCCTTGCCGGGGGTCACGCCGCCGACCATCTTGGTGCCATAGGCAATCGCCTGCTCCGAGTGGAACGTGCCCTGCGAGCCGGTGAAGCCCTGGCAGATCACCTTGGTATTTTCGTTTACGAGAACGGCCATATCAGGCTCCTCTGATTTCTACTGTTGGGCTCTGCCCGTCGTTGATTTTTTCAGGTCCATAGGCACGCCAGTAAGCGTGAACCAAGTCATTTAGCTCGGCAAAGCTCAGCTTCAGGTCCCCGGCGTTTACCCAGAAATCGTGACCAAAGGCCCTATTGAGCCTTAGCATCGCGTTCGAGAGCGACGTCAGTTGCAAATGGGTTCCCGCTGCAAGATCAAGGATTAGCATCTTGTACTTCTTGTCGGACCTAACGTTAAGCACTGCCTCCCAAGGGATCTCGCTGCGCGACAAGCGCATATCGCGAAGTCCTTGAGGCGAAAGCGTAAGCACAAACTTGGGGACCGTGAAAAGTTGCCAGACCAAAGCCATCAGGCAAAGGCCAAAAAAGCTCATCCCGATCACACCCCAAAACAGCGCGCCAGCACGGAAACTTTCTCTTGGACCTAGAACCAGCCACCAAGACACTAGGATAAGCGCCAATGTGCCAGCAAAGAGAAATACCACCTTCAGCCTCGATCTCTCGATGCTGATTACCTGTGTTGTATCGATCTTTGCTGTTTCCATCATGCTTTTACCATCCGAGTGGCAGAGACGCGCAAAGCACGCCTCTGCAAAAAGCATTCAGCCCTTCACCGCTTTCACAATCTTCTGTGCCGCATCGGCGAGGTTGTCGCCCGCGATGACATTGAGACCCGAATTGCGGATGATGTCCTTGCCCAGCTCCACATTGGTGCCTTCCAGACGGACGACCAGCGGCACTTTCAGGCCCACTTCCTTCACCGCCGCCAGCACGCCTTCCGCGATCACGTCGCAGCGCATGATGCCGCCGAAGATGTTCACGAGGATGCCTTTGACATTCGGGTCAGAGGTGATGATCTTGAAGGCCTCGGTCACTTTCTCCTTGGTGGCGCCACCGCCCACATCGAGGAAGTTGGCGGGTTCAGCGCCATACAGCTTGATGATGTCCATCGTGGCCATGGCAAGGCCCGCGCCGTTCACCATGCAGCCGATCTCGCCATCCAGCGCGATATAGTTCAGATCGAACTTCGACGCGGCGAGTTCCTTCGGGTCTTCCTCGGTCTCGTCGCGCAGGGCGGCGATGTCGGCATGGCGGTAGATCGCGTTGCCATCGAAGGAAATCTTGGCGTCCAGCACCTTCAGGTTGCCATCGGGCATGACGATCAGCGGGTTGATCTCCAGCATCTCCATGTCCTTCTCGGTGAAGGCTTTATAGAGCGTCTTGACCAGCGCCACGCATTGCTTGACGGCCGCGCCTTCCAGCCCGAGGGCGAAGGCCACGCGGCGGCCATGGAAATCGGACAGGCCAGAGGCCGGATCGACCGAGAAGCTGATGATCTTTTCCGGGGTCTGCGCCGCAACTTCCTCGATATCCATGCCACCTTCGGTGGAGGCCACGAAGGAAATGCGCGAGGTCTGACGGTCAACCAGCAGCGCCAGATACAGCTCGCGCGCGATGTCCGAACCCGCTTCGATATAGATGCGGTTCACCTGCTTGCCCACCGGGCCGGTCTGATGCGTCACCAGCGTGCGGCCCAGCATCTGCTTGGCCAGCGCTTCGGCCTCTTCCACCGATTTGGCCAGACGGACACCGCCCTTTTCGCCGGCTTCCGGCTCCTTGAACTTGCCCTTGCCGCGGCCACCTGCATGGATCTGCGCCTTGACGACCCAGAGCGGGCCTTCCAGACCGCCCGCCGCCGTCTTGGCCTCATCCGCCTTCAAGACGACGCGGCCATCGGACACCGGCGCGCCATAGCTGCGCAGAAGGGCCTTGGCCTGGTATTCATGGATGTTCATGGATCATGTCCCATCGCTGCTGATTTGCGGGCGTGATGCCATAGAAAAAGGCGTGTTCAAAATGCGATTTGCGGGTTACCGGGCTTTTGAAGCAGAAAAATCGCTTTTGTGATCACAGCCAGAAAAACTGTGATCACAAAGCTGGACTGTTTGCGGAAACGCCGCGCTGCCGCATCTGCTCAGCCCCGAGTCGCGAGACACAAAACCTGCCCGCGAGGCAGACGGTCAGGCCGGATTTCCAGCCGCAACCCCGCCTGCGCCGCAAAGGAGCGCACATCCTCGGCCAGAACATGATAGGGCGGGCGGATGTCATGCGTCACCACCCCGTCGGGCTGGCGCACCGGGCCAAGGCTTGCCTGCGCATCGGGGGCCATGAAAACGGTGAAGATGAACTTCTCGAAGCGCGTGACATGGCCCGCCACCCGCAACAGCCCGCGCCGCAGATGGTTCAGCGGCAAATGGGTGAAGACGGCGAAGCACAGGACATAATCGACCTCGCGCGGCACCCCCGGCAGGTCAAAGGCGCCGTCCTCGATCAACTGGCTGCGCGGCAAGCGCGCGCGGTCGCTTTCGGTCAATTCGCGCGCATAGCCCTGGCGCAGCAGATCCCCCGAAATGTCGGTGGCCCAGTAATTGCCGGGGTTGAGGTAAGGCACAGCCCGGCAGCCGGTGCGCAACGGCCCGGCCCCAACGTCAAGCAGGCTGTGCTTGGGCCGCAGTCCCTCGGCGATCAGCAGCCGCATCTGCTGCCAGCCGGTCTCCTCCCACCGCCCACCGATGATGGCGCGGTGCTGACCCTTGGAAAGGGCCTGCGGGATGAAGTCGGGGGCGTGATAGGGCGAGATGAAGCGGCTCATGCCCCGTTATAGCGCCAATCCGGCCCGAACGGAACGCCTGCCCTCCCGTCGCGCGGGGGCTGTCTGCCCCCGCACCCCCGAGGATATTTGGGAACAGAAAATGAAAGGGCTCTTCCCCATTTTCTGTTCCCAAGTATCCTCAGGGCCGGGCGGGCGCTTCACGCCCCCCTTGAGGTGAGGCGCGGCACGCGCCGAGGGGGCGCGAGCGCCCCCTGCCCGGCCACAGCAGGCTTGACATTTGCACGCGCAGCGCCCATCTGCGACAGGTCCGCCGCTCGGCCGCGTGAGCCATTTTGCAGCCCGGACACTGGTTCCCACCTTCACGCAGGGGCGCCGCGGGCTGACGGCATCGGGGGATGACCCCTGCTGCGAGGCGGTTCCGCCCCTGTGGCGCCAATGGCGCCGGAACGGCCTTTGGCCGTGAAGGATGATGACATGACTGTTTCTTTTGCCGATCTGGGCCTTTCGCCCAAGCTGCTGGCCGCCCTGCCCGCTGCGGGCTTCACCACCCCCACCCCCATTCAGGCCGAGGCGATCCCGCATGTGGTGCGCGGGCGCGATCTGATGGGCCTTGCCCAGACCGGCACCGGCAAGACTGCCGCTTTCGGCCTGCCGCTGCTGACGCGCATTCTGGACGTGACCCATCCCGCCGGGCCGCGCAATGTGCGCTCGCTGATCCTCGCCCCCACGCGCGAGCTGGTGCAGCAGATTTACGAACATCTTTACGCTTTCACCCGTGGCACGCCGGTGAAGATCACCATGGTCGTCGGCGGCGCCTCGATCAACCGCCAGTCGGATCGTCTGGCCAAGGGCACCGATGTGCTGATCGCCACGCCGGGCCGCCTGATCGACCTGCTGGAGCGCGGCGATGTGAGCCTGGAGCGCTGCACCTATCTGGTGCTGGACGAGGCCGATCACATGCTGGACATGGGCTTTATCCACGCCCTGCGCACCATCGCCCGCCATCTGCCGCACAAGCGCCAGACCCTGTTGTTCAGCGCCACCATGCCCAAGGATATCGAGGAAATCGCCGCGACCTATCTGCGCGATCCGATCCGCGTGCAGGTCTCGCCCCCCGGCAAGCCCGCCGACAAGATCACCCAGGGCGTGCATTTCATTCCTCAGGGCGACAAGGGCCGTCTGCTGGAAAGCTATCTGCAAAAGCATCCGGGCGAGGCCGCCATCGTGTTCTCGCGCACCAAGCACGGGGCCGACAAGATTGCCAAATTCCTGACCGGCTGGGGCTTCAACGCCGTGGCGATCCATGGCAACCGCAGCCAGAACCAGCGGGAGCGCGCGCTGGCCGATTTCCGGGCGGGTCAGGTCGATGTGCTGGTGGCCACCGATGTGGCCGCGCGCGGCATCGACATTCCGCTGGTGCGCCACGTCTATAACTATGACATGCCGAATGTGCCGGAGAATTACGTTCACCGCATTGGCCGCACTGCGCGCGCCGGGGCGGATGGGGCTGCGGTCAGCTTCTGCGCGCCGGCCGAGATGGACGAGCTGCGCGCCGTCGAGGCCGTGCTGAAAAAGCCGGTACCGGTGTTGGGCGGCGCGCCCTGGGCCTCGGAGGCCGTGGCCGCCGCACCCAAGCCCGGCCAGCGCCGCGGCAATCCCGGCGGCGGGCGCCCGCAAAGCCGCCCCGGCAAGCCGCAGGGGGCGAAACCTCAGGGGGCAAAGCCGCAGGGCGCCAAACAGCAGGGCGCCAAACCTGCCCGCCCGGCCCGGCCCGAGGGGGGCACTTCGGCCCCGCGCC
>NZ_JAEULU010000095.1 GCF_016792925.1 Gemmobacter sp. | reverse complement strand
GCTCGCGCCCCCCACGGCCTTCGGCCTCCCCCCTGAGGATATTTTTGAACAGAAAATGGGGGCGGTTAACCGCGCGTTTACCTTTGGGTCGCAGGCTGGCGGGATGAAGCATCGCAGCCCCGCCTTTGCCGAAGCGCCCCTGCCCCTGTTCGCCCCCGAAGGCGCGGAGGATGAAGCGTTTGGTGACGTGCTGCCGGGGCGGTTGCCCTCTTATATCAGCGATCACCGCAAAAGGCTGCGCAGCCGGTTCATGGAGGGCGGCGCGGCGGCGATGCCGGATTATGAATTGCTGGAGCTGCTGCTGTTCCGCGCCATCCCCCGGCAGGATGTGAAGCCGCTGGCGCGGCTGTTGCTGGATACATTCGGCGATTTCAACCGCGTGGTGACGGCGCCGGTGGCGCGTCTGGTCGCCGTGAAGGGCGTGGGCGATTCGGTGGTGCAAGAGTTGAAGATCGTCGAGGCCGCCGCGCAGCGCATGGCACGGGCGCGGGTGATGCAGCGCCCCATCCTGTCAAGCTGGGATGCGCTGCTGGATTACTGCCACACCGCCATGGCACATCGCGAGACCGAGCAGTTCCGCATCCTGTTTCTGGATCGCAAGAATGTGCTGATCGCCGATGAGGAACAGGCACGCGGCACGGTGGATCACGTGCCGGTCTACCCGCGTGAAGTGGTGAAACGGGCGCTGGAACTGAACGCCAGCGCCTTGATCTTGGTGCATAATCATCCCTCGGGCGACCCGACCCCTTCGGATGCCGATATCAGCATGACCATGCAAATCCGCGACGCCGCCGAGGTGTTGGGGATCGTGCTGCACGACCACCTCATCATCGGAAAGGAGCGTGAACTGAGCTTCAGGGCGCATCACTATCTGTAGCGGCCAGCGGGCGCAGCCAGACCTCGACCCGGCGATTGGCCCGGCGGCCCGCCGCTGTGGTGTCGCAGGCCATGGGCAGCGCCTCGCCAAAGGGCATCACGCGCGGCATCCGCGTGCCGTCCGGCAGGTCCGCCACCTGATCGGACAGAGCGGTGGCGACACCGATGGCCCGGCTTTCGGACAGATCGAGATTGGCGCTTGCACTGCCTGACCCATCGGAAAACCCAGCGAGGATCACCTCTTGCCCCCGGAACGCATCCACAGCCAGCATCTGCGCCAAAAGCTCCAGATTCTCGCGCGAGCGGGAATCAAGCTGTGTCGTGCCATCCTCAAACCGGAAAGTCAGCGACGAGCGGCTCGAATCGCGCATGACATCGGCCAGATCTTGCAGCTCCTTCAGCGGCACATCCGGCCCCGCCCCCTTGATTGCGTTCAGCAGGCGCAGACCATCGGCCGTCATGGGGGTGGTTTCCGGCGCGCGGTCGATATAGCCGGCCGCCGCGATGGGCGCTTGCGCGGCGGGGTGATCGAGAAAGTCGAGAAACTCGCGCGCGAACAAGGGCAGGCGGCGGCGCGGGGTCAAAAGCTGCACCGGCAGGGTCAGCGGATAATCCTCGGCCTTGACCGAGGCGCGACCGGGCAGCAGCGGGAAGCCGCAGCTATCGGTCAGCGGCAAGACCCGCGCTGTGCCCTTGGCCGCCTGCCCGGTGATGGCCAGCGCCCAAGGATCGCGGGCCACGGCCTCGGCCAGTTCCTCCGCCGTGGCATGTTCGGCCACCGCAGCCACGCGCCGCCCGAGCCGGGCTGTCAGGGCCTCTTGCAGCGAGGTGTCGCCCGCCAAGGCATGAAGCGCAATCGGCATGTCCGGCCCGCCCAGCTCTTTCCAGTTTTTCACCTTGCCCGACAGGGCCGCTGCCAGCTCGGGGGTGGAAATGCGCGGGTGGGTGTTGTCTTTCGCCACGATCGGGATCAGCGCGTCCAGGGCCATGGACCGCGCGCCAAAGCCCTTGTCGGCAGTCAGGGCCACGGCCAGATCGGCCTCGCCGCGCATCAGCGCATTGCGGGCAGCCTCGGGCGCGGCGGGGGCAAAACTGATCTGGGCCAGCGCCTGCCCGGTGCCGGGATCGGTGATTTCGCTGCGAAAGCCCCTGCCCTCCGCCGCGGTGACGATCTGCAAGCCGCGCGTGCGGGCATAGGCCTCGAACAATCCGGGCAGCAGGCGATTCCCCGGCTCTGCCGCGCCGGTGATGCGCAGCACCGCCAGCGTGGCGGTCAGGTCCGGGCAGCCGGGGCCATCACAAATTACGCCTTCACCATCCAGCGTCAGCGGGCCATAGCGGCTGTCGACCCGATAAAATTCGCCGTCAAAGGAAATCAGCTGCCCGTCGATGGACAGCGAGCCGTCGCGGGCCGTCAAGGTCACATCCTGCGCCTCGGCGCTGACCGCAAAAAGCGACAGCGCGGCGAAAACCGCCGCGCCCCAAAATTTCAAACGCATGCCTGGCCTGCAAGTTACCTGGCGGCGAGTTTCATCTCCGGCACGAGGTTTTTCAAGACCAGAATGTCACCCGCAGCCTCACATTCGGGCATGGCCAGCGTCAGCTCTGACACGGAGATCTTGCCACCGACGGCGCTGACCGTTTCCCCCAGCAATTCGCGCCCGCAGGTTTCGGGGGTCACCGCCGCCTCGACCAGCACCTCAGCCTCACCCTTGGCCGGGAAAGTGTATACTTCTGCCAACATCGGCAGATCGACCGTTTCATCGCCCAGAAGCGTGACGAAACCACCCTGAGCGGCCAGACCGGGGGCGGGCGTCTGCGGCTTGACAGCCGACACATGGCCTGGCTGGCCATAATCTGCACCGTTTTCAAAGGCTTGCAGCTGGAATGCGTCCCGCTCCAGCCATTGCACGGCAAAGCGTTGCATGGCGGCCACTTCCGGCATCTCGACTGTGGAGCCGAGCTTTTCACCATCGGGGAAGCTCAGTTCGATCCTGGCCTGAACCTCCATCGCGGGCAGGTTCATGAACATGGTGCCACTGGCCGAAGTCTTACCGGTGACAGCCAGCCCGCCATGCTTGACCATGACGCGCTGATTGGGACGGCAAGGCGCAATCACGGTGATGCCGATCATGGCATTGCTGTCGGCCAGCAGATCCAGCGACATGTCGCAATCTGCCGCGGCAAGCGCCGCCGGCTTGGGTGCGGTGACAACCTTTGGCTCTGCCGGTTTCAGCGCGGGCGCGGCGGGCAACGGGTCAAGCCCGTCCACCGGCGGCAGAACCGACAGCGGCGAGGCCAGATCATCGCTGCCCGCAGCCAGTTGCTGCACATTTTTCGGCTTCAGATCGGCCTCGGCCACGGGCTCAACCGCAGGCGGGGCGGCCGGTTTGGCGGCACGACTTTGCACCAGATGCCCGGCGCCAAGGCCAACAGCCAGTAGCGAAACGGCAAGAGCAAGACGGCGTTGCGTGTTCATCGGAGGACTCCACGGGTCACTTGCCCAAGGGATAGCCGCCGATTGGGGCCAATGCGTGGCAAAAGCGGGGAATGTTTCCAGCAAGCACCAAGGGAGACCTAAGGAAAACGGGGGCCGAAGCCCCCGCCATCACACCAGCCTGCCGTGGCAATGCTTGAACTTTTCGCCCGACCCGCAGGGGCAGGGGTCATTGCGCGAGGGGTTGCCCCAGGTCGTGGGGTCGGCCTCGACAAAGCCGGGCGCCGCGACATGCTCCACCGCCTCATGCGACCCGCTGGCCGCCGCCGCATCCACGGCAGCCTGCGCCGCCTGTTGCTGCGCCAGATAGCGCGCCATCGCCTCTTGCTGTTCCTCGGGCGAGACCGGGCGGATCAACGCCAGTTTCTCGGTCACATCCAGCCGCAGCCCGTTCAGCATGGTTTCAAACAGCGCGAAGGCCTCGGTCTTGTATTCCGACAGCGGATCGCGCTGCGCATAGCCACGGAAGCCCACGACCGAGCGCAGATGTTCAAGCCGCAGCAGGTGTTCGCGCCATTTGCCATCAATGCTTTGCAGCAAAAGCTGCTTCTCGATGGAGCGCATGGTCTCGGGGCCAAAGGCCTCCAGCTTGGCGGCCATGCGCTCGTCGCTGGCTTTTTCCAGACGCTCGCGGATCACATCCTGATCGACGCCCTCTTCCTTGGCCCAGTCGATCACCGGCACATCCAGCGCCAGCTTTTCGATGACCGCCGCATAAAGCCCGGCGGCGTTCCAGGTGTCGGGATAGCTGCGGGCGGGCATGAATTCTTCGACCAGATCGTCGATGACCTGATAGCGCATGTCCTGCGCGATTTCCGAAAGATCCTCGGCCTGCATGATCTCGAGGCGCTGGCTGAAGATCGCCTTGCGCTGGTCGTTCATCACGTCGTCATATTTCAGCAATTGCTTGCGGATGTCGAAGTTGCGTCCCTCGACCTTGGCCTGCGCGCGTTCCAGCGATTTGTTGACCCAGGGGTGAACGATGGCCTCGCCTTCCTTCATCCCCAGCTTCGACAGCACGGAATCCAGCCGCTCGCTGCCAAAAATACGCATCAGGTCGTCTTCCAGCGACAGGAAGAAGGACGAGCGGCCCGGGTCACCCTGACGGCCCGAACGGCCGCGCAGCTGGTTGTCGATGCGGCGGCTTTCGTGGCGTTCGGTGCCCAGCACATAAAGGCCACCGGCAGCCTTCACGGCCTCCTCCTCGCCCTTGTGTTCGGCCTCGATCCGGGCGCGGATTTCATCGGGGTGAGCGTCGGGGGTGGCGGCCAGCGCCTCCATCACCTTGAATTCGACATTGCCGCCCAGTTTGATGTCGGTGCCGCGACCGGCCATGTTGGTGGCGATGGTCACCGCGCCAAGCCGCCCGGCATCGGCGACGATCTGCGCCTCCTGCTCGTGCTGGCGGGCGTTCAGCACGTTATGGGCGATGCCCTCGGCCTTCAGCAGCTCCGACAGCATCTCGGATTTCTCGATGGAGGTGGTGCCGACAAGGATCGGCTGGCCCTTCACATTGGCCTCTTTGATCGCCTTGACGATGCCTGCATATTTCTCGCGGGCCGAACGGTAAACCTGATCGTGGTCATCCTGCCGCTGGACCGGGCGGTTGGTCGGAACCTCCACCACGCCCAGCTTGTAGATTTCCATGAATTCATCAGCCTCGGTCAGCGCCGTGCCGGTCATGCCCGCCAGGGTATTGTAAAGGCGGAAATAGTTCTGGAAGGTGACAGAGGCCAGCGTCACGTTCTCGGGCTGGATCTGCACGCCTTCTTTGGCCTCGATGGCCTGATGCAAGCCATCGGACAGGCGGCGCCCGCGCATCATGCGGCCGGTGAATTCGTCGATCAGCATCACCTCGCCGTCGCGCACGATGTAATTCTGATCCTTGTGGAACAGTTTATGCGCGCGCAGGGCCTGATTGAGGTGATGCACCAGCGTGGTGCTTTCGGGGTCATAGAGCGTCTGGTCATCGGGCAAGAGGCCCAGCTGGCGCAGCCGCACCTCGGCAAATTCATTGCCTTCCTCGGTGAAGGTGGCGCTGCGGGCCTTCTCATCCAGCTTGAAATGCTCGGGCAGGATTTCCGGCATCATCGCATCCACCTGCATATACAGGTCGCTGCGGTCCTGGCTGGGGCCAGAGATGATCAACGGCGTGCGCGCCTCGTCGATCAGGATGCTGTCCACCTCGTCGACGATGGCGAAGAAATGGCCGCGCTGGTTCATCTCCTCGACGCTGCTTTTCATATTGTCGCGCAGATAGTCGAAACCCAGCTCGTTATTCGTGGCATAGGTGATGTCGCAGCGATAGGCGGCGTGTTTCTCGCCCTCGGGCTGATAGGGGTAAACCACCCCGCAGGTCAGGCCCAGTTGCGCATAAACCTTGCCCATCCATTCGGCATCACGCTTGGCGAGGTAATCATTCACCGTGACGACATGCACGCCCTTGCCCGCCAAGGCATTGAGATAGGCGGGGAAAGTGGCCATCAGGGTCTTGCCCTCGCCGGTCTTCATCTCGGCGATATTGCCCTGATGCAGGAAGATGCCCGCCTTCAGCTGCACATCAAAGGCGCGCAGGCCAAGCGCCCGGCGTGCGCCTTCACGGCAATTGGCAAAGGCCTCTGGCAGGATGCTGTCAAGGCTTTCGCCCTTGACCTGCACGCGCTCTTGCAGGGCGCGGGTGCGGGCGATCAGCCCCTCATCCGACAGCGCCTGAAACTCCGGCTCCAGCGCGTTGATCTTCGCCACCAGCGGGCGCACCGATTTCACCTTGCGGTCGTTCGGCGTTCCAAACACCTTCCGCGCGAGCGTTCCGAGACCAAGCATGTTTTCTCCGCAGGTCTTTATGACAGGATCGTGCGAGGCTTCAGGCGTCTGGCCCTTGCCCGCCTCACCCAGCTTTCATAGAAGAACCCGGAAAGGCGCGGAAAGGTGCCCCGTCTCGCGCGACCTTCGCGATGTAAGGGGGCCTGACGCCCAAGTCAACGCGGCGCAGTATGGCGCCCGATCAGGAGACGGTGATCATGGCGAAAATGACGACATTCCTGGGCGCCGTGGCGCTCTCGGCGCTGATGGCCGCGCCGCTGCGGGCCGAAACCACCGCCGAAACCGTGGTGGCAACGGTGAATGGCACCGAGATCACGCTGGGCCAGATGATCGCCACCCGCGCCAGCCTGCCGCCGCAATATCAGCAGCTGCCCGATGATGTGCTGTTCAACGGCATCCTGGATCAGCTGGTGCAGCAGACCGCGCTGGCGCAGGATACCGAAGGCAAGCTGACCAAGCGCCAGGAGATCCAGCTGGCCAATGACCAACGCTCGGCGATCTCGGCCTTCGCGCTGGAGGCGATCGTGAAAACCGCCGTCACCGATGCGGCGCTGCAAGCGGCCTATGACGAGAAGTTCAAGGATTTCAAACCCGGCACCGAATATCACGCCGCCCATATCCTCGTGGATAGCGAGGAAAAGGCCAATGAGATCAAGAAACAGATCGAGGGCGGCGTGCTGTTTGCCGATGCGGCCAAGACCCATGGCACCGATGGCACCGCGGCCTCTGGCGGCGATCTGGGCTGGTTTGGCCCCGGCATGATGGTGAAGCCCTTCGAGGATGCCGTGACTGCGATGAAGGCGGGCGAGATGAAAGGCCCGGTGAAAACCGATTTCGGCTTTCACCTGATCCAGCTCATCGAAACCCGCGAGGCCGGCAAGCCCGCGCTGGATGACGTGCGCGACGAACTGGCCGCCGAGCTGGAGCAAAAGGCCGTCGCCGCCCAGGTCGAGGCGCTGACCAAGGCCGCCAAGGTTGAAAAGCCCGGCGCGGCCCTTGACCCGGCGCTGTTGAAGGATGAAACCCTTCTGGACAAGTAATCTCTCGGAGGAGGGCGGCCCATGGCCAAGACCGACTGGAAAGCCGAAGCCAAGGCGCTGAAGAAAAAGCTGAAGAAAAAGGTCGAGGCGCTGACCTCGGAACTCGATCAGCTGCGCGATGGCGTGGTCGAGACGGTCGCGGCGGCGGTGAAGCCCGCCAAGCCCGTCTCGCCGCTGGCCCCGGCCGCCTTCCCCACCCTGCCCATCATCAAGGGCGCCGCCTTCGCCGCCATCGGCGCGGGCATCAAGTATCAGAACCGCCGCGATGTGATGCTGGTGCATCTGGCCCCCGGCACCGCCATGGCCGGGGTCTTCACCCGCTCCTCGACCCGCTCGGGTTGCGTGCGCGATTGCCAGAGCAAACTGGCCCTGAAAGCCCCCGCCGATGCCGGCGCCGCGATTGTGGTGAATTCGGGCAATTCCAACGCCTTCACCGGCGCCGTGGGGGACAAGGCCGTGGCCGAGGTGACCGGCGCCGCCGCCCTTGCCACCGGCGTGCCTGCAAGCCGCGTCTTCTCCTCCTCCACCGGCGTGATCGGCGAGCCACTGCCCTTCGAGAAGATCACCGCCGTGCTGCCCGCCCTCGCCGCCGACCTGCGCGAGGATGGCATCCAGATGGCCGCCGAGGCCATCATGACCACCGACACCTTCCCCAAAGGCGCCAGCGCGGTGATCGAGGGCGAAGGCGGCCTGATCCATATCTCGGGCATTGCCAAAGGCTCGGGCATGATCGCGCCGGATATGGCGACGATGCTGGTCTATATCTTCACCGACGCGAAAATCGCCCCGGCCAAATTGCAAAGCCTGCTGGCGCGCAATACCGATGAGACCTTCAACTCCATCACCGTCGACAGCGACACCTCGACCTCCGACACGCTGCTGATCGCCGCCACCGGCCAAAGCCCGGCAGCAGAGGTGAAAACCGGCCCGGTGCTGAAGGCGTTTGAAGCCGCGCTGCGGGGCGTCATGCTGGATCTGGCGCAACAGGTCGTGCGCGATGGCGAAGGCGCCACCAAATTCGTGGAAATCCGCGTCACCGGCGCCGCCAGCCCCGAAGATGCGCTGCGCGTTGGCAAGGCCATCGCCGACAGCCCGCTGGTGAAAACTGCCGTCGCGGGCGAGGACCCGAACTGGGGCCGCATCGTTGCCGCCATCGGCAAATCCGGCGCCGAAGCCGAACGCGACAAGCTGCGCATCAGCTTTGGTGACATCCTTGTGGCCGAAAACGGCTGGCGCGCGCCCAGCTACAGCGAAGAGGCGGGCGCCGCCTATATGAAACAGCAAAACCTTGTCATCAGCGTCGATCTCGGCCTTGGGCGCGGCAAACGCACGATCTGGACCTGCGACCTCACCAGCCGCTACATCGAGATCAACGCCGACTATCGCTCCTGATCGTCATTTTCTGTTCAAAAATATCCCACAGGGGGTCCGGGGGACATGAAGTCCCCCGGGGCCTGCCACCAGCGGAGCGCCTGCCATGAAACTCCTCCTCGTCGCCGCCGTGGCCCTGATCGACGCCGATGGCCGCGTGCTGCTGGCGCAGCGCCCCGAGGGCAAATCGCTGGCCGGGCTTTGGGAATTTCCGGGCGGCAAGGTGGAGCCCGGCGAATCGCCCGAGGCTTGCCTGATCCGCGAACTGAAAGAGGAACTGGGCATCGACACCTGGAAATCCTGCCTCGCACCGCTGACCTTCGCCAGCCATGCCTATGAGGATTTCCACCTGCTCATGCCGCTTTACGCCTGCCGCCGCTGGGAGGGCGTGCCGATGGGTGTCGAAGGGCAGCGAATCGCCTGGGTCCGCGCCAACAAACTGGCCGATTATCCGATGCCCCCCGCCGATCTGCCGCTGTTGCCGATCCTGCGGGACTGGCTCTGACAGCCCGGATTTTTTGGTTCCCTGCCACTGCGGATCGCGTTTTTGTTGTTCCTTTTTTAACCGATCGTGGGCATCCTGAGGTTGCAAACAGCAATGAGGGGGGAACACATGCTGCGCACGATTTCTCTGGGGTCTTGCATCTCGGTGCAGGGGATCCTTGTGGGCACCACCAGCGACGGCAAGATGACCGTCCGCGTGGATGACAAGACCTTCACCGGCTATCCGATTTCTGCGGCCCGCCCGCACTGAGCCGCCGCATCGCGCAACGACAAGGCCGGGCCCAATGCCCGGCCTTTGTCTTTACCATTGCCATTGCCGCACCCGGCCGCGCTTCGCCAAAGCAAAAGGCCGGGCAAAAGCCCGGCCTTTTCCAAATTCCGACACCGATCAGGCGAGGGTGCGCTGCACTTCCTCGCGCTCGAAGATCTCGATCACATCGCCCTGGCGAATGTCTTCGTAGCGCTCGAAGGCCATCCCGCATTCCTGACCCGAGATGACTTCCTTCACCTCGTCCTTGAAGCGTTTCAGCGTCTTCAGCGTGCCCTCGTGGATCACCACATTCTCGCGCAGCAGACGCACGCCCGCCGAGCGGCGCGCCACGCCTTCGGTGACGATACAGCCCGCCACCATGCCGACGCCGGTGACCTTGAAGACCTCTTTGATCTGCGCATAACCGATGAAGGTTTCGCGCACTTCGGCCTTCAACAGGCCCGAGGCCGCCGCCTTGATGTCGTCGATCAGGTCATAGATGATCGAGTAATAGCGGATGTCGACGCCCTTCTGCTGGGCAGAGCTGCGCGCCGTGGCATTGGCCCGGACGTTGAAGGCGATGATCGGGGCCTTGCTGGCCTCGGCGAGGTTCACATCCGAATCGGTGATCGCGCCCACGCCGTAATGCAGCACCCGCACGCGGACCTCGGCATTGCCGATCTTCTCCAGCGCCTGCACGATGGCCTCGGCAGAGCCCTGCACATCGGCCTTCACCAGCACCGGCAGCTCGGCCACGCTCAGGTCGGCCTTGGCTTTCGCCATCAGCTGTTCCAGCGTGGTGGCGGCCCCGGCGGCGGCGCGCTTGTCCTTGGCGGCTTTCTCGCGGTAATCCGCGATTTCGCGCGCCTGCGCCTCGGTTTCGACCACGTTCAGCACGTCACCCGCTTGCGGCGCGCCGTTCAGACCCAGAACCTCGACCGGAACCGAGGGGCCTGCCTCGTCGACGCGCTCGCCCTTGTCGTTGATCAGGGCGCGCACCTTGCCCCACTGTTCGCCCACGACAAAGATGTCGCCGCGCTTCAGCGTGCCGTTCTGCACCAGAACCGTCGCCACCGGGCCACGGCCCACATCCAGCTTGGCCTCGATCACCGCCCCGGCCGCCGCGCGGTTCGGGTTGGCTTTCAGCTCCAGGATCTCGGCTTGCAGCGCGATGGCTTCCAGCAGGTTGTCCAGGCCCATGCCGGTCTTGGCCGAAACCTCGACATCCTGCACGTCACCCGACATCGCCTCGACGACGACCTCATGTTGCAGCAGGTCGGTGCGCACCTTTTGCGGGTTCGCGCCGGGCTTGTCGCATTTGTTGATCGCGATGATCATCGGCACCTTGGCGGCCTTGGCGTGGTTGATCGCCTCGACCGTCTGCGGCATCACGGCGTCATCCGCCGCCACCACCAGCACCACGATATCCGTCACCTGGGCGCCACGGGCGCGCATGCTGGTGAAGGCTGCGTGGCCGGGCGTGTCGAGGAAGGACACCACGGCGCCATTCGGGGTTTTCACCTGATAGGCGCCGATATGCTGCGTGATGCCACCGGCTTCGCCGGTGACCACATTGGTCTTGCGGATCGCGTCCAAGAGCGAGGTCTTGCCATGGTCGACATGGCCCATGATCGTAACGATCGGCGGGCGCGATTGCAGGTCGTCGGCCTTGTCCTCAACGGTGTCGATCACCTGCTCCACGTCCGCATCCGAGACGCGGACGGCACGGTGGCCGAATTCTTCGATGATGATCTCGGCGGTGTCGGCGTCGATGGCCTGGTTCATATTGACCAGCATGCCCATCTTCATCAGCGCCTTGACCACATCGGCGGCCCGTTCGGCCATCCGGTTGGCCAGTTCGGAGACCACGATGGTTTCCGGCAGCTGCACGTCGCGCGCCTGCTTCTCGGCCTTCTGGCCGAAGCCAAGTGCCTTGTTGCGGGCCTTTTCCTGCTTACGCTTCATCGAGGCCAGCGAGCGGGTGCGCCCGCCTTCGCCATCCAGCGCGGCGGTCAGCGTCAGCTTGCCCGAGCGGCGGCCGTCGTCGCCCTTGTTCGCCTTGGCGCTGCGCTCACGCTCTTCGCGCTCGCGGTCGGTCTTGCGCGACATGACCGAAGCGGGATTGGCGGCGCCGGTCTTGGCGCTGCGATCTTCGCCGGGCTGGGCCGGAGCCGCAGCGGCGGCTTCCTTGCCGGCACGCGCCGGGGCAGCCGCAGGCTTTGCCGCCTCGGCAGCGGCGCGGGCCTCTTCCTGCTCGCGCTGGATCTGGGCGCGCGATTTGGTGCCCAGAATATCGGCCTTGCGCTGCGCGGCGGCGGCCACCTTGGCCTCGGCCTCGGCGCGGGCGGCACGCTCTTCCTCTTCGGCCTTGGCCTTCAGAGCGGCCAGACGGGCGCGCTCCTCGGCTTCCTTGGCCTCGATTTCCTCGCGGCGGCGCTGGCGATCTTCCTCGCGCTGGCGCTCCTCTTCGGCGCGGCGCGCGTTATCCTCGGCCTCGCGGGCCTTGGCCGCCTTCAGGGCCGCCAGACGGCGCTCCATCTCGGCATCGGAAATGCCCGCCGGGCGTTTCGACGGGTCGCCCAGATGCGAAGCCGTGCCCGTGCCTGCCGTGCCCGAGGCACCCGGCTTCGGCACCACAACGCGCTTGCGCTTGGTTTCGACCACCACCGTATTGGTGCGGCCATGGCTGAAGCTTTGCTTCACCTGCCCGGGGCGTTTGCCCGCGCCGCCACCAAGACCGAGGGGTTTTTTACCGTCCGTATCGCTCATACCGTCTTCGTATCCTCTCCGGCGGTCTCGCCGCCGTCATGCTGGCCTGCAACTCCACCCCGGAGCCCTGCCAGCCTTGCCGCTTCCTCTACAACACGGTCGCTGAGTCCACCAGCCGCAAGCGCGCCGTGTATGGCACTTTCGCGGCCAAATGCCAAACCGATTTCCTGCCCGGTCAGGCACCCGATAAACAGCCCCGTTTTCGCGGGCGGGCGAAGCTTCGCCTTGCCGCGATCAGACCCGTCGCTGGCCTGGATCAGCACCTTTGCCGAGCCATCCACCAGCCACCCCTTCACCTTCTCATATCCCGTCACCGCCAGCCCCGCCTTGCGGGCGAGGCTCAGCAGTTCGACCACCCGTTTCGCCAGCATCGCCTCGATGAGGTCAGCCAGTTCGGCGGGCGGCGTCACCCTGGCGCGGGCCGCGCGGGAGAAAAGCCCCTTCGCCGCCGCACGATCCAGGGCCTCGCGGCTGCTGGTCACCCAGAAGCCCCGGCCCGGCAATTTGCCCAGAAGATCGGGCAACACGGTGCCATCGGGGGCCGCGACAAAGCGGATCAGGCCCGATTTCGGCCCAACCTCGCCCGAAACGATACATCTCCGTTCCGGGCCTTCGCTGTCGTCCTTGCGGCCACCGCGTGTCATGTTCAGGCCTCGGCCTCCTCGTCGCCCTCGGCCTCGTCTTCGGCCACATCAGCCTCCAGCTCGGTCGGGTCGACCCAGCCCAGCATGACGCGGGCGGTCATGATCAGGGTCTGCGCCTCGTCCAGCGTCATCTCGAATTTCTCCAGCACGCCGTCGTCTTTCTTGCGCTGGCCATTTTCGGTGGTCCAGCCGCCTGCCAGTTCCCAATCGGCGCAGGTGGCGAAATCTTCCAGCGTCTTGATGCCGTCCTTGGCCAGCGCCTCGATCATCTGGGGCGTCAGACCTTCAAAGTTGAACAGGCTGTCCTCAACCCCCAGCTCGCGCGCGGTCTCGATGGCCTTGCGGTTCTGTTCCTCGATCACATCGCGGGCGCGGGCCTGAAGCTCTGCCGCCGTGCCTTCATCGAATCCGTCGATGGACAGCAATTCGTCCTGATCGACATAGGCGACTTCTTCCAGATTGGTAAAGCCTTCGGCCACCAGAAGTTGGGCCATCATCTCGTCGATATCAAGGGCATCCATGAAGAGTTTGGTGCGCTCGGCGAATTCGGCCTGACGGCGGGCCGATTCCTCGGCCTCGGTCATGATGTCGATGTCCAGCGCGGTCAGCTGCGAGGCCAGACGCACGTTCTGGCCACGACGGCCGATGGCGAGCGAGAGCTGCTCATCGGGCACCACCACCTCGATCTTGCCGGCCTCCTCATCGAACACCACTTTCGACACTTCGGCCGGTTGCAGCGCGTTCACCAGGAAGGTGGCGGTATCGGCATTCCACGGGATGATGTCGATCTTTTCGCCTTGCAGCTCGTTCACCACGGCCTGCACGCGGCTGCCGCGCATACCGACGCAGGCGCCGACCGGGTCGATGGAGTTGTCAAAGCTGATGACGGCGATTTTCGCGCGCGAGCCGGGGTCACGGGCCACGGCCTTGATCTCGATGATGCCGTCATAGATTTCCGGCACTTCCATCTTGAACAGCTCGGCCATGAACTGCGGATCGGTGCGCGACAGGAAGACCTGCGGGCCACGGGTCTCGCGGCGCACGTCTTTCACATAGCAGCGGATGCGGTCATTCGGGCGATAGGATTCGCGGCCGATCTTTTCGTTGCGGCGCAGGATGCCTTCGCCCCGGCCGATGTCGACGATCAGGTTGCCATATTCCTCGCGCTTCACCACGCCATTGATGATGGTGCCCTTGCGATCCTTGAATTCGTCGAACTGACGATCCCGCTCGGCCTCGCGCACCTTTTGCAGGATCACCTGCTTGGCGCTTTGCGCGGCGATGCGGCCCAGATCGACCGGCGGAACCTCGTCGATCACCTCGTCGCCCAGTTGCGGGTTGGCGAGGTAGGATTTCGCCTGTTTCACCGTCAGCTGGGCGTGGTGGTTCTCGAATTCCTCATCGGCCACCACGGTGCGGATACGGGCAAAGGTGGCGCGGCCGGTCTTGCGGTCGATCTTCACACGGATGTCGAGTTCCGAGCCGTAGCGCGACTTCGCGGCGCGCGCGAGGCTTTCCTCCATGGCCTGAATCACCAGATCCGGGTCGATCATCTTTTCCCGCGCCACCGCCTCGGCGGTTTGCAGCAGTTCCAGCTGGTTCGCAGACGTAATCGCCATGATTGTCCTCTTGGCCTTTGTGTCGGTCAGTGTTTGGTCGCGGGAGCTTCGAGGTCTTCATCCTCGTCGCCTTCGGTTTCTTCGATCTCGTCGAACTTCGATTCGTCGATCACGCCGGATTCCTTGCGCTGGCGCAGAACCTCGGCGATCAGCTCGTCGGTCAGCAGCAGCTTGGCATCCGACAGCCAGTCGAATTGCAGACCGATGGTCAGCGTCTCGCCGCCTTCCTCGATCTCGATCAGCACCTCGTCGCCTTCGGTGCCTTGCAGCACGCCCTTGAACCGGCGGCGGCCGTCGATCAGCTCGGTGGTTTCCAGCCGGGCCTCGTAATCGACCCACATGTCGAAATCCTTCAACCGGGTCAGCGGCCGGTCGATGCCGGGCGAGGACACTTCAAGGATATAATTGTCCTCGATGGGGTCTTCCACGTCCATCACGGCAGAGATCGCGGTGGAGCAGGCGGCGCATTCGTCCACCTCGATGCCGCCATCGGGGCGATCCACCATGATTTGCAGCGTGCGCGTCTTGCCGCCCATCAGGCGGATGCGCACCAGTTCAAACCCCAGCCCCTCGATGACGGGGGCGATGATATCGGCGAGTCGCCGGTCGATGGCGGTCTTGGCGATGAGATCGGTCATGCCTTGGTTCCAAAAACAAAAAACGGGCTCACAGGGCCCGTTTGCATCATTCGGTGGGCTTCCGGTTTGGACCCGCAAGCGCCTCTGTTGAAGGGGATATAGCGAAGATGCCCCAGGATTGCAAGGCTTCTGGCGCAAAGGCGCATGGCCGGGGCCATGCGCCTTGCTTCGGGTCAGGCCCTTGGGTCAGGCCTCGGCGGGTTTGTCCTTGGTCTTCCACAGTGAAACCAGCACGCCCGCACCCAGAAGGGCAAAGGTGATGCCCAGCGACCAGGCCGGCGGGAATTTCTCCCAGCCCATCAGATCGGCGATGAAGATCTTGGAGCCGATGAACACCAGCAGGATCGACAGCGCATATTTCAGATAGGCAAAGCGGTGCAAAATCGCAGCCAGCGCGAAATACAGCGCTCGCAGGCCCAGAATGGCGAAGATGTTCGAGGTATAGACGATGAACGGGTCGGTGGTGATGGTGAAGACGGCAGGCACCGAATCCACCGCAAAGATCAGGTCGGCAAATTCGATCATCACCAGCGCCAGAAACAGCGGCGTGGCATAACGCACCAGCTTGCCGGTTTCAGGATGCGGTTTCTTCACGAAAAAGTCGTGGCCATGCAGGTCATCCGTGACATGAAACCGATTTTTCAGAAACCGCAGCAACGGGTTGGCGTGCAGGTCCGGCTCTTTTTCGGAGGAAAAGAGCATCTTGATCCCGGTCAGGATCAGGAAGACGGCAAAGATATACAGCACCCAGTGATATTGCGCGACGATGGTGGCACCCAGCCCGATCATGATGCCGCGCAGCACGATCACGCCCAGGATACCCCAGAACAGCACCCGGTGCTGATACTGGCGCGGCACCGCGAAAAAGCCGAAGATCAGCGCAATGACAAAGATATTGTCCAGCGCCAGCGTCTTTTCCACCACGAAGGCCGTCAGGTATTGCGCCGTTTCGGTGGGGCCGATCTGCCACCACACAAAGCCCGAAAAGCCCAGCCCGAGCGCAATATAGAAGGCCGACATTTTCAGGCTCTCGGCCACGCCGATTTCGTGGTCTTCCTTGTGGAAGACGCCAAGGTCCAGCACCAGCAATGTCAGGACGATGGAAATGAAGACAAGCCACATCCAGACGGGCTTGCCCAACCATAGCAATTCGAGGAATTCCATTATGACCTCTCAAGTTCCCCAACGAGGTCAGCCGTCATCACGTCCGGGCTGACATCGAGTTTTGTTCTCGATGCGGTCCGACATCACGATATGACAATATCGCCAGAGGGGCCCGGTCCGCCCCTCACAGATATGACGCGAATGTGATCTTTCAAGCCCCCGGCGCGCGGAAAGCGGCGCCGGGATTGTCGCGCCAGACCCGCCAGTTCAGCGGCGCCGCCAGCGAAAGCCAGGCGGCATAGGGCAGGATCAGCAGGAAGGCCCAGCCATCCAGCCCCCAGAACGTCCACAGCATCCCCAGCACGGCGAAACACAGCGCGCCCATCACCACCACCGAAAACCCCATCCGCCGGGCGCCAAAAAAGGTCGGGGTCCACAGCGTGTTCAGCGCAATCTGCAAGGCCCAGAATCCCATGGCAAAGCCATTGCCCGGCAGCGCCGCGATCCGCGTGGCGGCGAGGCTCGACAGCAGGTAGATCGTGGTCCAGGCGGCCGGGAACATCCAGTTCTTCGGGCGCCAGTC
>NZ_JAEULU010000079.1 GCF_016792925.1 Gemmobacter sp. | reverse complement strand
ACAGCCGGAAGGTGATGAAGCACGAAGCCTCGGCCGAAGTGCTGATCGACATCAACAAGGCCATCATGCGCGGGTTGCGCGGCGAGGGGGATCTGCCATGACCGGCCTCGTCTTGAAACTCGGCCCCCATGAACGGGTCCTGATCAACGGGGCCGTCATCGAAAATGGCGACCGCCGGTCGCGCCTCGCCATCATGACTCCCAACGCCCATATCCTTCGGCTCAGGGATGCCATCGCACCCGATGAGGTGAACACGCCCGTGCGGCGCGTCTGCTACATCGCGCAACTGGTTTTGTCTGGCGACGTGGAGGCCGAAGATGCGCGCCTGCAATTGCTGCGCGGCGTCGAACAGCTGAGCCAGGTTCTCACGGATCACGACAGCCGCATTCAGCTCTCGCTTGCCACGCGGGCCATCATGGATGACCAGCACTATCAGGCACTGAAGGCTTTGCGCTGCCTGCTTCCGCGCGAAGAGCGCCTCTTCGGGGCGCGCCCCTCATGACCTACTCAGTCACGCTGCCGCTTTCCGGCTATGCAGGTTGGAATTTTCTGAAGCGCACGCAAGAAAAGCAGCAGGCCTTGCTGTCTCAGAATACCGTGCAGCAGCGTGACGAGGCCTATTTCCGAGAAAAAATTGGCAGCATCGACACTGCCGAAGAATTGGTTGCCGACCGCCGGTTGCTGGGGGTTGCCTTGGGCGCCTTTGGCCTCGAAAGCGACATCAACAACAAGTTCTTCATCCGAAAAGTGCTGGAAAGCAGTGCGCTCGAGCCAAAATCTCTCGCCAACAAGCTTTCGGACAAGCGCTATAAGGAAATGGCCGAAGCGTTTGGCTTTGGCACCTTTGCTACGCCCAACACGAAGCTCTCCACCTTTGCAGACGACATGCTGAGCAAATATCGCCAGCAGACGTTTGAAACCTCGGTTGGCGAGGCCAATGGCAGCCTTCGGATCGCACTTTACGCCGAGCGGTCCCTTCCAGAGCTTGCGGCAAAAAATCAAAGCCAGGCAACAAAGTGGTATACTGTCATCGGTTCTGAACCGCTTCGGACGATGTTCCAGACGGTGTTCAACCTTCCGACTGCGTTCGGCACCTTGGATGTGGACCAGCAGGTTGTGACGCTGCAAAAAAAGGCCAAGGCCATGTTCGGTTCGGCGAGCGTGGATCAATTCTCCGATCCCGCAGCTATGCAAAAGCTCCTGCGGAACTACATCGTCCGCGCCGAGATTGCCAATGGCAGCACTTCCAGCACGTCCAAAGGCGCCTCGGCCCTACAGATCTTGCAGTCTGCGCAAAGCCTCTCGATTCGCCTCTAGGGCAAGCTCAGGCAGGCGGAAAGGCGACGAAAGCTGGCAGGGATTCCCTCCGGAGCATCTTCGGCAAGAAATGCGTCCAATGCGGGCCAAAGCTTGATGGCGCGATCCGTCACAGGGTCCGATCCAACTGCATAAAGACCGGCCTGGATCATCATTTCTGCCCGGTCATAGGCCCCCAAAAGACGGCGCGTTTCGGAAATCATGCCGTTCTCGGCATCATTTGCGGCCTCTGGCAAGCTGCGCGATACAGAGCGCAACAGATCAATCGCCGGAAATCTTCCCCGCTCTGCGATACGGCGATCCATGACCACATGCCCGTCCAGAACCCCCCGCAGAATATCGGCGATCGGCTCCTCCATATCCGAACCTGCAACAAGAACCGAGAAGACGGCAGTAATGTCGCCCCGGCCCTCGGGACCGGGGCCCGCACGCTCGGCCAAAGACATGATCAAATGAGAGGTGGACGGTGGAAAACCGCGCAGGTTGCCCTCCTCCCCTGCGGCCAAGGCGACCTCTCGATGCGCTTCGGCAAAACGGGTGATGGAATCGGCCAGCAACAGGACATGCTGCCCCTGATCGCGAAAATGCTCGGCCACAGCCATTGCCGTCCAGGCGCAGCGGCGGCGCGCAAGCGGCGACTGGTCAGAGGTCGCAGTCACCACCACCGAACGCGCCATGCCCTGCGGTCCGAGAACCCGTTCCGTGAACTCCCGCAACTCGCGGCCCCGCTCGCCGATCAGGGCGATGACCACCACATCGGCCTCAACCCCGCGCGCAAACTTTGCCAGAAGCGAGGATTTTCCGACGCCCGACCCCGCGAACAGGCCAATACGTTGGCCTCGCACCAGCGGCAGCAAGGTATCAAAAACCGCCGTGCCGGTGGCCAGCCGCCCGCCAAGCCGCCGCCGACGTGCCGCAGCGGGTGCGGCAGCGCGCAGGGGCCGCTCCATCCTGCCCCGGAAAATCGGGCGGCCGTCCAGCGGCCGACCATAAGGATCAATGATGCGACCGATCCAATTGTCATCGGGCGCGATATTCGCGTGGCCCAGCACCTCGACTGCATCGCCAATGGCCGCGCCTTCCGGCGGCTGGTCGGGCAGCACCGAGATCTGATCGCGCGCAATGCGCACCACTTCTCCACCAATCACCGCGCTTCGGGTGCGAATCAGCACCCGGTCCCCCAACACCACATCCCCGGACAATCCACCCACGTGAATGGCCCCACGACCCAGTTCCTCTACCCGCCCGACGCGGGCCGCGATGCGGATCGCATCAATTTCCGCCTGCAAACCGTCAAAAATCTTGGTCATGGGATTCTCCCTCACTGCGCTGCTTACCCTTTCTAAAGGAATCACCCTTAAGCCTTGGTGAAGGTGATCGAGGGAGAAGCCCCGATGTTTGAAAAACTTGAAATCGTCAGAATGGCGCAAGCGATGGCCGCCCATGCCGGTGCCCGGCAGGCCGAAATCTCGCGCAATATCGCCAATGCGGACACGCCCGGCTATCGGGCGCAAGACCTGAAACCCTTCGGGTCCGTCTATGAGGACGGCCCCGACGGGATGCGGGCCACCCGTGCGGGGCATCTGGGACAGGCCGCGCAGGATGGGTTCGAGACCGCCGAGCGTGTGGTGTCGGGTACTGCCACCCCGAACGGAAATTCGGTCTCGTTGGAAGCCGAGATGGTGAAAGCGGTCGAGGTGCGTCAGCAGCATGAAATGGCGCTGGCGATCTATCGCAATACCTCCAGCATCCTGCGCAGCAGCCTTGGCCGTGGGAGGTAACCATGTCTGATCTTGGCACCTCGCTTTCTCTTGCCGCCTCGGGCATGCAGGCCCAGGCCAACCGCCTGCGCCATGTTTCAGAAAATATCGCCAATGCCGATACGCCCGGCTATCACCGCAAGACAATTTCCTTTCAAGAGCTTGCGGATGGAACCGGCGTCGAGACAGGGCCAGTGAGGCTGGACCGCAAGGCGCTGACCCGCATTTACGACCCCGGCCACCCGCTGGCCGACGAGACGGGTCACTATGATGGATCGAATGTCGATCTGGTGACCGAAGTGGCTGACGCACGCGAAGCGCAGCGCAGCTATGAAGCCAACCTCCGGATGTTCGATCAGGCCCGCCAAATGGCCCAAAGCCTGTTCGATATTCTGCGCAAATAAGGAGATCCAGAATGGATATGCGCACCAATCTCGCCACCCAGACCTATGCCACCGCCCGAAATGCGGCGGCACCGCAGCCCGGAACCGGGCAAAATCAGGAAAACGGGTTCATCGCCGCGGCAGAAGACTTCGCGAGCGTTCTGGCAACCGGAGAGGAAACGGCCCGCGCCGCCATGATGGGCGGCGCGGACCCTCACGCGCTGGTGCAGGCCTTGGCCGCCAGCGAAACCGCCGTCGAAACTGTGGTGACGGTGCGCGACAAGGTGGTGGAGGCCTATCAGGAAATCCTGCGGATGCCGGTATGACCACCGATCTGATCTATGATTTCCTGCGCCAGGCTTTGTGGATCGCCGTAAAGATTTCTGCCCCCTTGCTGATCGTGGCTTTGGTGGCAGGGGTGGTGATCGGGCTCTTTCAGGCCCTCACTTCGGTGCAGGAAATGACGCTGACCTTCGTTCCAAAGGTCGCAGCCATGCTGATCATGTTCTGGGTCAGCATGAGTTTCATGACTGCAACCCTGGTCGGGTTCTTCCAGAACCAGATCATTCCCCAGATTTCGGGAGGCTGAGATGGATGCCGCCGGCTATACCGCCCTGACCCGCCAATCCGGCCTGATGCGAGAGATGCAGGCGATTGCCAACAACATCGCCAATGCCTCGACCAGCGGCTTCCGGCGTGAAGGCGTGATTTTCTCCGAACATGTCAGCCGCCTGGAGGATAGTCCCTCCCTGTCGATGGCGCGCGCCTCGGCCCGCAATATCGATCTGAGCCAGGGGGAGCTGAGCGAAACCGGTGGCAGCTTCGATTTTGCCGTGCAGGGCGAGGGGTTCTTTCTGGTCGAAACCCCGCGCGGCAATCGCCTGACCCGCATGGGCAGCTTCACGCCTTCCGCTGAAGGCGAGCTGGTCAATCCTGATGGCTATCGGCTGCTGGATCAGGGCGGCACGCCGGTTTTCGTGCCCCCCGATGCGGGTAAGGTTTCGATGGCCAAGGATGGCACGCTTTCCGCCAATGGCGAGCCGCTCGCGCGGATCGGGCTCTGGCAACCGCAAGACCCGACCGGGTTGATCCACGAAGGCGGCACGCTTTTTGCCGCCAATGGCGGCGAGGTTCCGATGGAGGGGGGCGTCATCCTGCAAGGCCAGATCGAGGGCAGCAATGTGAACGCCCTTTCGGAAATTTCACGCATGATCGACGTGCAGCGCGCCTATGAGCTTGGGCAGTCTTTCATGGAACGCGAAGACAACCGGATGCGCACCGTCATCCAGACTCTCGGACGCTGAGGAGGCGACGATGAAAGCACTTCAGATCGCAGCCAGCGGCATGGCCGCGCAACAAATGCGCGTCGATGTCGTTTCGAACAATCTCGCGAACATGTCGACCACCGGCTACAATGCCCGCCGGGCCGAATTTGCCGACCTGCATTATCAACAAATTGCACGGCCAGGCACAATTTCGGCGGAAGATGGCTCCATGCTGCCCACTGGCGTGCAGCTGGGCCTCGGCGTGCGCCCCGCCGCCGTGTCGGTTGTGCTGGCGCAAGGGCCGCTCAGCCAGACCGGCGGCGACCTGGATGTGGCCATCGAGGGGCGCGGCTATCTGGAGATCACACTGCCCTCCGGCACATCGGCCTATACCCGGGATGGCGGGCTGAAACGCACTGCCGATGGGCTGATTGTCACCTCGGAAGGCTATCAGGTAGCGCCCGGCGTCACGATCCCCTCCGACGCCCGTGGCGTGACGATCAATGCGGATGGCGAGGTCTATGCGCATTTCCTGGATCAGGTGCAGCCACAGCTTCTGGGGCAGCTGAGCCTTGCAGGTTTCACCAATGAAAAGGGTCTGGAGGCAATCGGCGGCAATATGTTCCTCGAGACTGCGGCCTCTGGCCCCGCGCTGGTCGGCTCGCCCGGACAGGATGGCCTCGGCACCCTGCGGCAAGGCTATCTGGAGGAAAGCTCGGTCGATTCCGTGCGTGAGATCACGGAACTGATCAAAGCCCAGCGTGGATATGAGCTTAACGCCAAGGTGATCTCGGCGGCGGATGAAATGCTGGCTGCCACCACGCAGGTGCGCTGATGTGGCGGGCGCTCATCTTTCTGGCGCTTGCGGCTCCGGCCGGGGCCGAGACGCTGGTGCCGACCCGCACGATCCGGGCACAGGACATTCTCGCGCCCGAAGATCTGACGGTGATTGCCCGCAACACGCCTGGTGCCTTGACCGACCCGCTGGAGGCCATCGGGCTGGAGGCGCGCAGCACCCTTTATGCCAACCGGCCCATTCGCCCCGCCGACATTGGCGCCCCCGCGCTGATCGACCGCAACCAGATTGTTCCGCTGAATTACGTGACCGGCGGCCTGCGCATCCTGACCGAAGGGCGCGCCTTGGCCCGGGGTGGCGTGGGCGATGTGATCCGCGTGATGAACCTGTCGTCGCGCACAACCGTTTCTGGCCGCATTGCCGCCGATGGCACAGTGCATGTCGGCCTCGCACCCTGAAGGACCATGATGCGCCGCCTTTTGCTCTCCTCCCTCTGCCTGCTTGCGGCTTGCGGTCGGCTTGAATCTGTCGGCAAGGCCCCGGATTTCACCCCGATCGAAGGCAGCTATCAGCATCATTCCATGTATGCGACCCCGCTGCCCGATGACATTCCCGCAGAAACGCCAACCGATGCCTCATCGCTTTGGACAGCAGACCGGGCCTCCCTGTTTGGCGAACGCCGTGCCCAGCGTCGCGGCGATATTCTGACGGTCGTGATCGAGATTGATGACAGCGCCGAGATTTCCAACTCCACCGGCCGGACGCGGGCTGGCAGCGACACGATGGGCATGCCCTCGCTGTTTGGCATTCCCGAGCGGTTGAACGAAAAACTGCCCGAGGGCGCCAGCATGGATGAGGCCGTGAACACCTCTTCCGCCTCCAGCTATCGCGGCAACGGCAGTGTGTCGCGCAATGAGAAGCTGGAGCTGCGCGTCGCCGCAACCGTCGTCGAGGAGTTGCCGAATGGCGTGTTGCGGATCGAAGGCCAGCAGGAGGTCCGGGTGAACTTCGAGCTGCGGGAGTTGATCGTTTCGGGCTATGTGCGCCCGGTCGACATCTCGCGCCAAAACGAGATCACCTATGACAAGATCGCCGGCGCGCGCATTTCCTATGGCGGTCGCGGGCAGATCACGGATGTGCAGCAACCGCGCTACGGTCAGCAGATCACCGATGTCCTCCTGCCGTTCTGAGGTGCCATGAAACGCTTTCTTTTGCCTCTCCTTCTGATCCTCCTCGGGGCCGGTGGCGGCATCGGCGCCGGGCTGTTCCTGCGCCCGCCCCCCGCGCCTGCGGCCGAAGGCGAAGAGGCCCATGCCGAGGTCAAGGAAGAGCCTCTGCCGCCGGAAGAGCAGCCGGAATATGTGAAGATGAGCAATCAGTTCATCATTCCGCTGCTGACCGATGGCAAGATTGACTCGATCATCGTCATGGCGCTGAGCCTGGAGGCCAAACCCGGCAGCGCGGATGCCATCTATGCGGTCGAACCGAAGCTGCGTGACACCTTCCTCCAGATTTTGTTCGACCATGCAAATTCCGGCGGTTTCCGCGGCTCCTTCACCGAAAGCACCGCGCTGACCCGGCTGCGCGAGCAATTGCTGGAGGCGGCGGAGAAAATCATGCCGGAGGTCATCACCGATGTGCTGATCACAGATATCGGGCGACAGGACAGCTGAGCCAGGGGGCCTTCGGGCCCCCTTACTTTTTGCCGTTGCGCAGCTTGTCCAGCACTTCGGCCCGACCAAAGGCCAGACGCGCCGCATCGCGGCGCTTTTCGCATTCCGCCAATTGCGCGGCAAGCAGGCGCGACAGCTCTCGCCTGCGCTGGTCGGCCCAGCTTCGATAGGCCAATTCAGCCCGCGCTGCGGCGACCGCCGGCACGGAATCGGTGCCGGGTTGATCAAGCCCCGCGATCAGCCGCTCGGTTGTGGCCTTGCGTTCCGCTGCCAACCGCAGAAGCTCCAGCCGCTGGTCGCGGACCAACGCCGCCAGCTCTGCCAATTTGCCGATCTGCTTGCGATCCGTCATCTGCGTCGCTCCCGCGCTTTCTGCCGCATCGCCTCCGCAAAGCGGATGGCAGCGGCGACAGCCTTGTAATGCCCCCGTTCGATCTCATCGCCGATCTTCACCGCCGCATGCAGGGCACGAGCGGTCGGGGGGTCGCTGTGAATCGGCACGGCGGCCAGATTGGCACGCTCGCGTATCCGGGCGGCAACCTCGTCAACGCCCTTGGCAACACAGATCGGCGCCCGGCCGGATTTGCGATCCCATTTCAGGGCAACCGCGTAATGCGTCGGGTTGACGATCACCACATCGGCAGTCGGCACATCCTGCAACATGCGGTTCATGGCATAATCCTGACCGCGCTGGCGCCGCTGCGACTTCACATGCGGGTCGCCCTCGGACTCCTTATGCTCATCCTGAACTTCCTGACGCGACATCCGCGCCTGATGCCGATGGCGCAAGATCTGCCAAAGGTAATCCATCCCGCCCAGCACGATGGCGATCACCAGCACCACAACCAGAAAATCGCGCAACAGGCCAAACAGCACCGCCATGGCGCCAACCGGCTGCAAGGCAAGCGTGCCAATGACCGTATCCAGATGGCGCAGAAGGAAAATACCCAGAACGCCCGAGATCAGGACAAGCTTGAGAAAGCTTTTGAGGAATTCAAACAGGCCATTGGCCCCGAATTTGTTGGCGGCATTGGCAACGGGGGATATGCGCGACAATTTCGGGGCAAGATTCTTGGGCGTGATCAGCCAGGCCCGTTGCACCGTTACCATCGCCACAACCGCCAGCGCGGGCATGAGCAGGAAAATCGCCACAGGTGCCAGCACCGGAATGAGCAGGAAGGGCAAATGCGGGCGTCCGGTCGCGGACAGTGCGGTGGCATGCCCGTCTGCATCGGCCAGAATTGCCGTCAGCGCCGCACCGCCTTGCGTCAGCGCCCAGAGGCCGGGGCCCGTGATCGCCAGCAAAAGCCCGCCATAGGCCGCCGCCGAGTAAAGATCCTGGGATCGGGCAATCTGCCCGTCCTTGCGCATGTCATCCAGTTTCTTCTGGCTGGCCTCATGCTGCTTGTCGCTGTCATCCCCGCTCATGGCAGGCCCCGCAACGGGCTGGCCAGAAACGTGTCCAAGGCCGTGAGCCAGATTTGCAGCATCAGGGGCGAGGCAATCGCGAACAGGGCGATCCCGCCAAGGGTGATGGCCGGAGCGCCGACCATTGAGACCATCAACTGCGGCATGGCGCGGTTGATGATGCCAATGGCCACGTTATAGAGGAACGAGGCAATCACGAAGGGCGCAGAAAGCGCGAAACCGAGCGTGAACATGCGCGAAACCTGCGCAATACCCCAGCGCGCCAGATCCGGCGCAGGCAAGCCATCGCCGGGGGGCAGCAGCTCATATGACAGGATCATCAGTTCCGCCGCACGCACATGCAGCCCGGCACTGACCGCCACTGCCAGCGCGGCGAGGGTCAGAAAGTTGCCGACCACCGGCTGCGGGTCGCCCGTGGCGCCAAAAAGTTGCGACAGCGAAATGGATTGCGCGATGATGGCGCCCGCAGTCTGCAAGGCAAAGATGAACATCCGCAAGCCGAGCCCCAGCATGAGGCCGATGGCCGCCTCGCCGATCAGGTGCAGGACCGTAAATTTCGGGTCTACCGGCGGAATGGCCGGACCCACAATCATCGTAAAGCACAGGGCAATCGCAAGTTTCACCCGCGCGGGCACCGAGCTTTCGCCAAAGGCGGGCAGCAGGCTGACCGTCGCCGCAACCCGGACGAACACGAACAGGAAGGCCAGCATTGCGGGTTCGCTCAGCTGGGCCAATTCTGTCAGCCGGGTCAGAAGGTCGGTCACGCCGGGACGACTCCGATCATGGCGGGCCGCGCCTCCAGGCCGATTTCGTCATAAGACAGCACCGGCGTTGGCAGCCCCTTGGCGCCCAGAACGGTGCGCAGGAAGCGGCGGCGGGCGGTGGAGGTCACCAGAGCCGCATTGGTTCCGGTCTCGGCGGCCCGGTTGATACGCTCGGCCAAAGCATTGGCCAGCTTGCCGAATTGCTCGGGTGGTAGGGCAACGTCGCGCTGGCCACGGTCACTTTCGACCTGATAGGTGGTGAAGGTTTTCTCCCATTCGGGGGCCAGTTGCAGCAGGGGGATCGTGCCATCCTCGCGCTTCAGATCGGCAACGATCTGGAAGCCGAGCCGCTGGCGCACATGTTCGCAGACGGCCTCGGGCGAGGGGAGGCCACGCGCTTCGGCAATCGCCTCCAGCACCAGCGGCAGATTGCGGATGGAGACCCGCTCCTCCAGCAGCAGTTTCAGCACGGTCAGCAGCATGTCGATCGGCACCCGATCCGGGATCAGCTCGTCCAGCAGGCGCTTGTTGGCAGTGGCGCGCGCCGGATCGCTGACATTGCCGAATTCATCCAGCAGAAGACGCAGGTTTTTCAGCGTCAGCAGACGGGCCAGATTGGCTTTCAGCACCTCAAGCATATGGGTCGCCAGCACTTCGGGCGCGGTCACCACCGTCAGGCCCGACAAGGCGGCGTCTTCCTGATCATCGGGCTGGATCCAGCGGGCGGGCGCACCATAGACCGGCTCGCGCACGTCCAGCCCTTCGGGCGCGGTCACGCCATCGCTGAGCAGAACCAGAATGCGATCGGGGATCAGGCGGTCCCGCACTCTCTCCACCCCCTGAAGGCGAATGCGATAAGTGCCATTTGGCAGCAGGGCATCATCCGTCATCCGGATTTCCGGCAAGATCAGGCCGTAGGTCATGGCGATATGGGTGCGCATGTTCTGGATGCGCACATCCAGCCCCGTCGCCGGATCCAGCACCATATCCACCAAATTTGGGGCAAATTCGATGTGGATTTCGTCGAAATCCAGCACATCGCCCATCGACTTGCGGCTGGCTGGTTCCAGCTGGGTTTCCGGCGCGCGGGG
>NZ_JAEULU010000073.1 GCF_016792925.1 Gemmobacter sp. | reverse complement strand
GCGCGTCAAAGTCGATCTCGGCGCTGGCCGCGAGGCAATCCACCTCGAAAGCAAACAGCGCCGACATGCCCTCCTGACCGGAAAACCGTTGCAGAACAAGAACATCAGACCCAAGGACCGTCGAAAGACGCCCAAGGCGGGACGACTGGGAATAAGAAGGCATGGGCAACCAATACGTGAGAATGTGTTGGCTATATGTTTCCAATATCCGTTTTGATCGCAACCAGAAAATGAGTGGCACAACCCGCAGCCCCGCCGCCTGCGCCTTCGGGCAGGGGCGGGCATTGCCGGTTGCAACAGGGCGCCCGCCGTGAGAGGGTGAGGGCCTGTTCTGAACGGCTCGTTCAGGGCCTTGAAAGGGTCAGGTCATGAAATCTGTGCTTCTGTGTCTTGCCATTGCCTGTGTTGCCACGCCCGTCGCCGCAGCCGACATGAGCAAGGAGCAGCTTTTGCAGCTTGCCATCGACCGCAAGACCTGTGGCGAGGCGCAGCCGCGCGATGCCTATTATGATCCGCCGGGCGGGAATGTGGTGAAGGTGGTGTGCAGCGAGCCCACCGCCGCGTTCATCCCCTCGGTCGGGGCTTTGGGCGCGGTCGGGGCGGCGGGTGCCGCCGTGGCGGGCATTGCGCTGGTGGCTTCGGCGGCGGGCGGCGGCTCTACCCCCTCGACCAACTGACTGCTTTCGCGCCGCGTGTTCGGGGCCTTTGCCTCCCGTGTGCTGGCGCGCCGGGCCGCGCCGGTCAGGCCGCTGCCCGGAGAGCCGCTGTTCCTGCTGCCCGATCTGCACGGCGCCTTGCCGCTGTTGCAGGCGGCGTTGGCGCGCAAGGCAGAGGCATTCGCGCCGCACCGGCTGGTGGTGCTGGGCGATATGCTGGATCGCGGGGCGGACAGTGCCGGGGTGGTGCGCTGCCTGATGGGCCTGCCCGAGGCGATCTGCCTGATGGGCAATCACGAGGCCATGCTGCTGGATGTGCTGGATGATCCGGCGCGCCATGGCGCGGCCTGGTTGCGCCATGGCGGGCTGGAGACCTTGCTGAGCTTTGGCATGCAGGGCCTGCCGCGCGACGCGGCCGAGCTGGCGGATATGGCCGCCGACCTGCGCCGCCGGATGGGCGCGGCGATGATCGGCTGGCTGCGCGAACGCCCGCTTTACTGGCAAAGCGGCAATGTGGTGGCGGTGCATGCGGGGCTGGACCCGCGCAAGGCGCTGGCCCGGCAAAGCCGCGAGACCCTGCTATGGGGGCATCCGGCCTTTGGGCGGGGGCCGCGCCGGGATGGGCTGTTTGTGGTTCATGGCCATAGCATTGTGCCGCAGGCGCGCATCGCGGAGGGGCGGCTGATGCTGGATACCGGCGCCTATGCCACGGGCACCCTGTCCTTTTCGGTTATGGACCCGGGTTCTGTTATGGACTCGGGCCGGGCTGATATTTATAGCTTGCGGCTGGACTGACCGCAGAGACTTCACAGGGACCGGATACGGACCGCCGCCTTCAGACGACGAGACCCCGCATGCCGCGCCTTTGCCTGACATCCTTCCTCTGGCTGACGCTGACCGCTGGCCTTGCCATGGCCGAGGCCGAGGAGGCGCCGGGCCTGTCTTATTACGGCGTGCCGGGCCATATCACCATGCCCTCGGGCTTTGCGCTGCCGGACGGGGTGTTTGCGCTGTCGGTGGCGACGCAGGGCGACATGATCCGGCGCGGCAATCTGGTCTTCCAGATCTCGCCCCGCATCACCGGCGTGTTTCGCTATGGCTATCTGGAAGATTTCAACATCGACGAAGGCGGCATCTCGCTTTACGACCGCAGTTTCGATGTGATCTTCCATCTGGCCGATGAAGACCCGGAGGGCTGGCGCCCGGCGCTGGCGTTGGGGTTGCAGGATTTCGGCGGCACCGGGATTTATGGCGCCGAATATCTGGTGGCGAGCCGCCATTTCGGGCCGCGCGTCACGGCCTCTGCCGGGATCGGCTGGGGGCGGTTGGGCAGCTATGGCAGTTTTGACAACCCGCTGTCGCTGATCTCTGACCGCTTCGACACCCGCAGCACCACGGGCGAAACCGGGCGGCTGGCGCTGGACAGTTACTTTCGGGGCGATGCGGCGCTGTTTTTCGGGATGGATTGGCAGGCAAGCGACCGCCTGCGGCTGTCGCTGGAATATTCGTCGGATGCGATGGTGCGCGAGGCCGAGATCATCGGCTTTGACCATCGCACGCCGATCAATTTCGGGCTGGATTACCGGCTGGCGGGCGGCGGCCATGTGGGGGTTTCGCTGCTGCATGGCTCGGCGCTGTCGTTCACCTTCAGCAAGGTGCTGGACCCGCGCCGCCCGGCGGCACCTTCGGGGCGGGAGCCTGCGCCCCCGGCGGTGGGGCGCGGCGATGCGGCGGCGGCGGCAAGCTGGGGGCCTTTGCCCGCGGCGGGCGGAGATCAGGGCGGCGAGGCCGGGCTGAAGGCGGCGCTGGCGGCGCAGGGCATCGGGCTGGAAGCGCTGACGGTGGAGGGCGACACGGCAAGTGTGGCCATCGAGAACCGCATCTGGTCGGCGCAGGCGCAGGCTTTCGGGCGGACGGCGCGGGTGATGTCGGGCCTCTTGCCGCCTGAGGTGACCACCTTCCGGCTGCGCAGCCTGACGCGGGGCATGCCGATGCAGGAAGTGACCCTGACGCGGCAGGATCTGGAGGCGCTGGAATATGCGCCCGATGGCGCGTGGCAGGCCTGGGTGCGGGCTGAGACGGTGGATGCCGCCACCCGCCCCGATCCGCGCCTGAACCCGGAGGCCAGCCATACGCTGCGCCTGCGCCCCTATGCGCAGCCGGGCCTCTTCGACCCCGACAATCCGCTGCGCTTTGATCTGGGGGCCGAGCTGGTGGGCGAGTGGTCGCCGCTGCCAGGCCTGCATCTGTCGGGCGCGATCCGGCAAAAGCTGGCGGGCAATCTGGATCAGGCCAATCGCCCCTCCACCTCGGTGCTGCCGCATGTGCGATCGGATGCGGCGCTGTATTACAAGACCGATGATCCGCAGGTGGAATGGCTGACGGCAGAGTATTTTCTGCGGCCGGGGCGCGATCTTTACGGCCGTCTGACCCTTGGTCTGTTCGAGCGGATGTATGGCGGCGT
>NZ_JAEULU010000072.1 GCF_016792925.1 Gemmobacter sp. | reverse complement strand
GCTGCGACCTCGGCGATGCGGGCGGCGGCGCGGGCGATGCCCGGATGGGCCGAGGCCGCAAGGCGCACCGGCGTGCCGTTCCAGTAGATGCCTTCCAGATCGGCAAGGGTGACGTGGCCGGGGGTCAAGGTGTGCGTCATGTCAGACCTTCTGTCCTTTGAAGTAGCGGGCATGGAGGGGGTTGAAGCCGATCGGATTGACCAGCTCTGCCGGGCTATGGGCGTTCCAGATCGCCAGATCGGCCGAAAGGCCGGGGGCGAGGGTGCCGGTTTCCGCGCCAAGGCCAAGCGCCCTGGCGGCGGCGCCGGTGGTGCCGTGCAGCGCCTCGCCGACAGTGAGGCCGAACAGCACCGCCCCCATGTTCATCGCCATCAGAAGCGAGGTCATGGGCGAGGTGCCGGGATTGGCATCGGTGGAGATCGCCATGGAGGCGCCCGCCGCGCGCAGGGCGGCCACTGGCGGCAGGCGGGTTTCGCGCAGCATGTAGAAGGCGCCGGGCAGCAGCACGGCCACGGTGCCCGCCGCCGCCATCGCCTGCGCATCGGCCTCGGTCAGATATTCCAGATGATCCGCCGACAGCCCGCCGCGCGCCGCCGTCAGCGCCGCCCCGCCCTGCCAGGACAATTGCTCGGCATGGAGTTTCACCGGCAGGCCAAGCGCCTGCGCCTTGTCGAAGACCTGCGCGATTTCGGCGGGGGTGAAGGCCAGATGTTCGCAAAAGCCATCGACGGCATCCACCAGCCCCTCGGCATGGGCGGCCTCCAGCCCGGCCAGAACCACGCGTTCCAGATAGCCCGCGCGGTCGTCGCGATCCTCGGGCGGCAGGGCATGGGCGGCGAGCCATGTGGTTTTGATGCGGACCGGGCGCAGCGCCTCCAGCGCGCGGGCGGCGCGCAGCATCCGCATCTCGGCCTCGACCGTCAGGCCATAGCCCGATTTGATCTCGACCGTGCCGACGCCTTCGGCCAGCAGGCTGTCCAGACGCGGCAAAGCCTGCGCCACCAGCGCCTCAAGGCTGGCCTCGCGGGTGGCGCGCATGGTGGAGACGATGCCGCCGCCCGCCGCCGCGATCTGGGCATAGCTGGCGCCCTCCAGCCGCATCTGGAATTCGGCGGCGCGGTTGCCGCCATAGACGAGATGGGTGTGGCAGTCGATCAGCGCAGGGGTGACGAGGCGCCCGCCGCAATCCTCGATCCGGGCGCCGGGCGGGGCGGAGAGGCCCGGCCCCAGGGCGGCGATTCGCCCCTCTGCGATGAGGATGGCGCCGGGTTCGGCGGCGGCCGTCGCCGTGCTGCCGCTGAAAATCAACGCATTTTCAAGGAAAAGGGGGGCAGCTTGATCCGTGGGCATCTCGGCGCTTCCTATTGCGATGGATTAAGTATATACATAAACAACAGACCCTGCATAGCCCCCGGCGGAAAGAGCGATGAAAATGACCCAGGCGATCTTTGCGCAGACGGCCTTGCTTCCCGAAGGATGGGCGCGCGATGTGCGGCTTGTCTGCGCGGGCGGGCGGATCACCGGGGTGACCCCCGGCGCGAGGCCCGCGGCGGGGGATGCGGTGGTGGAAACCCTGATCCCCGGCCTGCCGAACCTGCATTCGCATGCCTTCCAGCGCGGCATGGCGGCACTGGCCGAGCGGCGCGGCGCCTCGGCGGACAGTTTCTGGACATGGCGCGACATGATGTATCGCTTTGCGCTTGGCCTCTCGCCGGAAGGGATGCAGGCGATTGCGGAAATGGCCTATGTCGAGATGCTGGAGGCGGGCTTTACCCGGGTGGGCGAGTTTCACTATCTGCATCACGACCGGGATGGCCGCGCCTATGCCGACCCGGCCGAGATGTCGCGCCGCATTCTCGCCGCCGCGACCGAGACCGGCATCCATCTGACGCATCTGCCGGTGTTCTATGCCCATTCCGATTTCGGCGGCGCCGCGCCGGGGGAGGGCCAGCGGCGCTTTCTGCATGATCTGGACGGTTTCGCCCGGCTGACCGAGGCGCTGCGCAGCGCCCTCACCCGCCCGCTGGACCGGCTGGGCATCGCGCCGCATTCGCTGCGCGCCGTGACGGGCGAGGAGCTGGCCCTGCTGGCACAAACCCATCCCGAGGGGCCGATCCATCTGCATATCTCGGAGCAGATGCGCGAGGTGACGGATAGCGTGGCCCATAGCGGGCAGCGCCCGGTCGAATGGCTTTTGACCCATCAGCCGGTGGATGCGCGCTGGTGCCTGATCCATGCCACCCACCTGACCGAGGCCGAGCGGCGCGGGATTGCGGCCTCGGGGGCGGTGGTGGGGCTGTGCCCGATCACCGAGGCCAATCTGGGCGATGGCCTGTTTCCGGCCACCGAATTTCTGACAGAGGGCGGGCGGATCGGCATTGGCACCGACAGCAATGTCGAGATCACCGCCGCCGGAGAGCTGCGCCTGCTGGAATATGGTCAGCGGCTGGTCCACCGCCAGCGCAATATTCTGGCCGGGGGCGAGGGTTCGACCGGGGCGGCCCTGCTGCGGGCCAGCCTGGCGGGCGGGGCGCAGGCGCTTGGCGCGCCGCGGGCCGAGATTGCCGCCGGGGCGCCCGCCGATCTGGTGGCGCTGGCGGATGCGGTGGGCCTGCCCCCGCAGGGCGAGCGCGAGATCGACCGCTGGATCTTTGGCCGCGACATGGCGGTCAGCAAGGTCTGGGTGGCGGGTGCGCTGATGGTGAGCGAGGGGCGGCACCTGCGGCGCGACGCGGTGGCACAGCGCTATCGCCAGGCGGTGCCGGCCATCCTGCACGGGTGTGGGGGCGGCGCGCGGCCGCCCCCCCCCCCCCCTGCGCTGCCCTCAGGTCAGGTCAGGCCCAGAAGGTGCAGCGCCAGCCCCAGGGCGGCCGCACCGCCCAGAACCAGCGCCATACCCAGTTTCAGCCGGAACACCGCCACCAGCGCCACCACCGACAGCGCGGCGGCCAGCCAGTCGATCGAAGCCGGCACCGGCAGCTCCAGCGCCAAGGGGCCGGTCTCCAGACGCCAGACCTCGCGCCAGATCACATGGATGGCGAACCAGATCGCCAGATTGAGGATCACCCCCACCACCGCCGCCGTCACCGCGCTGAGCGCGACCGACAGCGCCTTGTTGGCGCGCAACCCCTCCATGAAGGGCGCGCCAAGGAAGATCCAGGCAAAGCAGGGCGCGAAGGTGACCCAGGTGGCCAAAAGCCCGCCCAGCGTGCCCGCCAGCAGCGGCATGGCCCAGCCCGCCTCGCGGAAGGCCGCCATGAAGCCCACGAATTGCAGCACCATGATCAGCGGCCCCGGCGTGGTTTCGGCCATGCCCAGACCATCCAGCATCTCGCCGGGTTGCAGCCAGCCATAGGTGCCGACCGCCTCTTGCGCGACCCAGCCCAGCACGGCATAGGCGCCGCCGAAGGTCAGCACCGCCAGTTTCGAGAAATAGCTGGCAATATCGGCGAAGACCGTGCCGGGCGCGAGCAGCAGCAGCGCCGCCACCGGCAACAGCCACAGGACCAGCGCCACCGCGCCCGCCCGGAAGGCGCTGGCCCGATGCGCGCCGGTCAGGTCGCCATGCTCCTCGCCCAGCAGGGTTGCGGCATCCTCGACATGCGATTTGCCCACCGCGCCATGGCCGCCGCCGCCCTGAAACTGCGCCAGCCCCAGCCGCGCCCCGGCCCAGCCGATCAGCGCCGCCGCAGCAATCAGCAGCGGAAAGGGCGCGCCAAAGGCAAAGATCGCCACGAAGGAGGCCAGCGCGATCATCTGCATGGCGCGGTTCTTCAGGGCGCGCTTGCCCACCCGGACCACGGCCTGCAACACGATGGCCAGCACCGCCGCCTTCAGCCCGAAAAACACCGCCGAGACAAAGCCGACATCGCCCCAGACGGCATAGATCCAGCTGAGGCCCATGATCGCCAGCACGCCCGGCAGGATGAAGAGAAGCCCCGCGACCAGCGCGCCGCGCACGCCATGCATCAGCCAGCCGATATAGGTGGCAAGCTGCTGCGCCTCCGGCCCCGGCAAAAGCATGCAGAAGTTCAGCGCATGCAGGAAGCGCCCGTCTCCCAGCCAGCGCTTTTCCTCGACCAATATGCGGTGCATGACCGCGATTTGCCCGGCAGGCCCGCCAAAGGACAGCGCGGCGATGCGCGCCCAGACCCGGGTTGCCTCGGCCAATGTGGGGAAATCCGGCGGTGGAGCGTTCTGGTGCCCGTTCATTTTGTCTTGCCCGTGTTCTGTGCCCAATTGTGTTTCTCGTCCATGGCATCGCGCGCCCAGCGATAGAAGGCGTCGTAAAGCAGCATGCCCGCCTCCAGCTGCGCCAGATCATCCGAATACATCCGCGACAGCCCGAGCGAGGCCGCCAGTAGCCCCGCACATTCCGGCGCCAGATCCAGCCGCGCGGTATCGGCCCCCCGCACGATCAGCGCCAGCCGGTCCAGAGCGGGGGTCGACAGGCCAAATTCGGCCAGCAGCACGTCAAAGGTGCAAAGGTCGCCCCGATGGCTCCAGAACACATCCTCGACATCGAAGGGCATGGCGCCAAAGCGCTCGGCCACGCCCTGCACCTCGGAGGGCGCGACAAACAGGAAGACGGCGCGCGGGTCGATGAAGCGGCGGATCAGCCAGGGGCAGGCGATGCGGTCGATCTTGGGGCGCGCGCGCGTCACCCAAAGCGAGCGGCCCTGCCCGTCGCGGGCGGTGATCTTGCCCGCCTCGATCAGCGGCAGGCCAGCGGCGGTCCAGGCCGCCTGACCGCCGATCAGATATTCGGCCGGCACGCCCTCATGGCGCAGCCAGGCCGCGGTGCCCTGGCTCAGCCGGTGGCCTTCGGCACAAAGAACGACGACAGAGGTTTGCGCCGCAGCCAGGTCGCGGGCCAGGGCCGACAGCGCCGCCGGGGCCAGATCGGCCTCGGCCAGCGGGCGCGCGCCGGGCAAAAGCCGCGGATCGGCGGCGCGGATGGCCTCGCGGCGCACATCCAGCAGGATAGGGGATTTGGGCGTGCCCAGCAGGCGGGCAAGCTGGTCACAAGACATGGCATCAGGCGCAGGCATCTGCGATCCTCCCTGGATCGTGTTTCACTGACGGGAAACGCGATCTTCGGCTGGCGCCTCGTGGGGTGTTCGCGCGACCCCATGCGCCACGCTTCCCAAATTCCGCCCGGTGCTGTCAAGACCAAGACCGCGTTCCGGGCGCGTGCCGGTCTGGCAGATGCCCCGCGCCGCCCGGCATCGAATGTTGCAAGCGGGTCGGCCTGTGGCTAAGCTGATCCGCACATTCTCACGTATTGGTTGCCCATGCCTTCTTATTCCCAGTCGGCCCGCCTTGGGCGTCTTTCGACGGTCCTTGGGTCTGATGTTCTTGTTCTGCAACGGTTTTCCGGTCAGGAGGGCATGTCGGCGCTGTTTGCTTTCGAGGTGGATTGCCTCGCGGCCAGCGCCGAGATCGACTTTGACGCGC
>NZ_JAEULU010000188.1 GCF_016792925.1 Gemmobacter sp. | reverse complement strand
ATCGGGCGCCTGTCGGTTGCCATGCGCGGCATGGTGGCGGCACTTTATGACCGGATTGATGCCAACGAACAATTCGCGGCGGATGTGGCGCATGAGATCAAGAACCCGCTTGCCTCACTGCGCTCGGCTGTGGCCTCCTTGCATCTGGCCAAGCGCGATGACCAGCGCAAACGCCTGCTGGAAGTGATTGATCACGATGTGCGGCGCCTTGATCGTCTTGTGAGCGATATTTCCAACGCCTCCCGGCTCGACAGCGAGCTGGTGAAGGAGGAGGAAGAAGAGTTCAACCTGCTGAAAACCATTGGCAATCTGGCAGAGTATCTGGGCCAGCAGGCCAATGAGAGCGGGGTGGAGTTCATCACCGACCTGCCGGGCGACCCGATCATGGTGCGCGGGCTGGAAGGGCGGCTGGCGCAGGTGTTCGTGAACCTGATCACCAATGCGATTTCCTTCTGCGAAGAGGGGGATGCCGTGCGCGTCTGGGCGCGCAAGCGCGACAATCGCGTGCTGGTCGTGGTGGAAGATACCGGGCCGGGCATCCCGGAACAGGCTTTGACCAAGGTGTTCAAGCGCTTCTATTCCGAGCGTCCGCAAGGTGATTTCGGCAATCATTCGGGCCTGGGTCTGGCGATCTCGAAGCAGATCGTCGAGGCGCATGGCGGTGTGATCTGGGCCGAGAACATCCGTCCCACCCATGCTGACATCACCTCTGAACCGCTGGGCGCACGCTTCGTCGTGGGCCTGCCGGTCTGATGTCCGGGCCCATCCTGCGTCATGCCAGCTGCATCGCGCTGGAGGGGCAGGGGATCTTGATCGAGGGGCCCTCGGGAGCTGGCAAGTCTGCGCTGGCGCTGCGCCTGATGGCCTTCGGGGCGGCGCTGGTGGCCGATGATCAGGTGCGGCTGAGCCGCGTGGGGCCGGATGTGATGGCTGCAAGGCCAGAGACCCTTCCCCCCGCCATCGAGGCGCGCGGCATCGGTTTGCTGCGGGCCGATGGGGCGGGGCCCGTGCCGCTGAGGCTGGTCGTCGATCTGGCCCAGGCCGAGCCGGACCGCCTGCCGCCAGAGCGGGTGATCACGCTGTTGGGATGCGCAATTCCCCTTGTCCTTGGCCGGGATGCGCCCCATCTTGATGCTGGTCTGATCCAGTATTTGCGCAGGGGGCGCTTTGCCTGAGCCATGAAAGACCATCCCGTGCAAACCACCCGCGAGCATGAGCTTGTTCTGGTGACCGGTCCCTCCGGCGCGGGGCGGTCGACCGCCATTCAGGCTTTGGAAGACCTTGGCTATGAGGTGATCGACAACCTGCCGCTGAGCCTTGTGCCGCGGCTGATCGACGGCCCGCCTTTGGGCCGTCCGATTGCGTTGGGTCTGGATGTGCGCAATCGCGATTTCAATGCAACAGCCTTGATCGAGCTGGTGGACCAGTTGACGCGCGACGAACGTGTGCAATTGACGCTGCTGTATCTGGATTGCGGGCAGGACGAGTTGATCCGCCGCTATGGCGAGACCCGTCGCCGCCATCCCCTCGCCCCGGATGAAACTCCGGCAGAAGGCATCGCCCGCGAAATGGATCTGCTGGCGCCGATCCGGGTGCGGGCCGATCATCTGATCGACACGACCGAGATGTCGCCCCATGACCTGAAGGCCGAACTGGCGGGCTGGTTCCGGCTAGAGGGCACGCCGGGCCTCGCCGTTTCGGTTCAAAGTTTCAGCTACAAGCGCGGGGTGCCCCGCGGCCTGGACATGATCTTTGATTGCCGGTTCCTGAACAATCCGCATTGGGTTCCGGCCTTGCGCCCGCTGGACGGGCGCGACCCGGCGGTGGCGGATTACGTCATGGGCGATCCTCGATTCCCCGAGTTTTCGCTTAGGTTGAAAGAGCTTTTGCTGTTTCTCCTTCCGGCGCAGAAGGCCGAGGGCAAGGCCCATGTCGCCATCGGTTTCGGGTGTACAGGAGGGCAACACCGCTCGGTTGCCGTTGCAGAAATCCTTGGCAATGCGCTTGCAGAAGCTGGCTGGTCAGTGTCAAAACGGCACAGGGAACTTGAACGCAGGTCGGCCTCTGGCCGGCCCATGGGGTGAGCTTGCCTTGATCGGAATCGTGATTGTGGCACATGGTGGCTTGGCGCGGGAATATCTTTCCGCGGTGGAGCATGTGGTCGGCGCGCAAGACGCGATGAGTGCGATTTCCATTGAGGATGAGCATGATCGCGGCGCCAAGTCGGCAGAGATCAGCGCCGCCGCCGATGCGGTGGATCGCGGCGCCGGTGTTGTTGTGGTGACGGACATGTTCGGCGGCTCGCCTTCCAACCTGTCGCTTCCGGCCTGCGCGGCGCGCAACCGGCGCATCCTTTACGGTGCGAATCTGCCGATGCTGATCAAGCTGACCAAATCGCGCGATCTGCCTTTGCCAGAGGCCGTCGGTCTGGCCCTGGAGGCCGGGCGCAAATATATCAACAGCCTCGATCTGGGGGGCGACATGCCTGCCGGGCAGGGAGAGCAAGCATGAGCAACCGCCAGCTGAAGATCGTGAACGAAAAGGGGTTGCACGCGCGGGCTTCGGCAAAATTTGTCGAATGCGTGGAAGGCTTTGATGCTCAGGCCGAGGTTACGAAGGACGGTATGACCGTTTCCGGCGACTCGATCATGGGCTTGCTGATGCTGGGGGCCTCGCGCGGCACATTCATCGAGGTTGCCACCACCGGCAACGAGGCAGCACGGCTGGCGGATGCCCTTGAGGCGCTGGTGGCCAATCGCTTTGGCGAAGATCGGTAAGGCAGATCGTGACCGGACAGGTCGAGACCCGGGTCGAGCGCCCCTATGACATGCGGCGCCTGTCTTATGCAGGCACGTTCACCAACCCGTTCAAGGCGGGCAGCATCCGGGCGATCGAATGGCTGACGGCCAAGGTCACGCTGCTGCGGCTGATCCGCAAGTTCGAGGCCTCTGGCGCGCCCTTCGGCGCGGCCTTCTGGCCCAAGGCGATCCGCACCATGGGGATCGACATTCAGACCCCCGCCGATGAAATCGCGCAGATCCCGGCAACGGGGCCGGTGGTTCTGGTGGCCAACCATCCGCATGGTCTGGTGGACGGCATGATCATGGCCGAAATCGTGGCGCGGATTCGCCCGGATTTCAAGATTCTCACCCGCTCCTTGCTGACCGGCATTCCTGAAATCGAAGAATTCATGATCCCGGTGCCCTTTCCGCATGAGGAAAACGCCCGCGAGCTGGGTTTGCAGATGCGCAATGAGACGATGGCGCATCTGAAACGGGGCGGGCTGATCATCCTGTTCCCGGCGGGCAAGGTGGCCATGTCCGAGACCTGGTTTGGCCCCGCGATCGAGGCCGAATGGAATGTGTTCACGCATAAGATGGTGCGCACCTCTGGCGCGACCATTGTGCCGATGCGCTTTCCGGGCCAGAACAGCCGCGCGTTCCTGATCGCCAACAAGCTGTCAGACACGCTGCGGCAGGGGCTGTTGCTCTATGAGATCCGCCGCGCCCTGTTCAAGCCGCAGCGGCCCCATATCGGCGCGCCCATCCCTGCGGCCGAGTTGGACAAATGGGAAGGGAACCCGCGCGGCTTTCTGGCCTGGCTGCGCGAGCATACCCTGGCGCTTGGCCGTTAACGCGTCGGCACCGGGGTCTCGCCGCGGTAATCGTAAAAGCCGCGCCCGGCCTTGCGGCCCAGCCAACCGGCCTCGACATATTTCGTCAGCAGCGGGCAGGGGCGATATTTCGTGTCGGCCAGCCCGTCATACAGCACGTTCATGATGGCGAGGCAGGTGTCGAGCCCGATGAAATCGGCCAATTCCAGCGGCCCCATCGGATGATTGGCGCCCAGTTTCAGCGACTCGTCGATGCTTTTGACCGAACCGACACCCTCGTAAAGTGTGTAAACCGCCTCATTGATCATCGGGATCAGGATACGGTTCACGATGAAAGCCGGGAAATCCTCGGCCGAGGCAGCCGTCTTGCCAAGGCGGCGCACCACCTCATGCAGCGCGTCCCAGGTTGGTTGATCGGTGGCGATGCCCCGGATCAGTTCTACCAGCTGCATCAGCGGCACCGGGTTCATGAAGTGGAACCCCATGAATTTCTCGGGCCGGTCGGTGCGGCTGGCCAGCCGCGTGATCGAGATGGAGGAAGTGTTGGAGGTCAGGATGGTCTCTGGCTTCAGATGCGGCAAAAGCGCGTCGAAAATCTTTTGCTTGATCGCCTCGTTTTCGGTCGCTGCCTCGATAACCAGATCGGTCTGGGCAATCTGCGGCAGATCCAGCGTGGTGCGGATACGCGCGAGGGCCGCCTTGCGCTCGTCATCACTGATCTTGCCGCGGCTGACCTGACGGTCCATGTTCTTTTCGATGGTGGAAATGGCCTTGGTCAGGCTGTCGGCGCTGATGTCGTTAAGCAAGACCTCATAGCCCGCCAAAGCGAAGACATGCGCGATGCCATTGCCCATCTGACCGGCGCCGACGACGCCCACGGTTTCAATTGCCATTCCGCTCTCCCATCCATTCGGCGCAAGTCTATGCGCCCGCCGCACTGCGGCGCAAGGGCGCGTGACGCTGCGTCAGTTATGTGAAATTTGAAGCAAATGCGGCTGTTAGCTTTTTGGCAACAGCTTTGCCTCAGTCTGAGTCGTGGGTGTATCAAGACTGGGTGGGTGAGATGGCTTTTGTGTATCCGGGCGCTGGTGCGCTGGATTACGCGCCGTGCCGCTATGGAACGTCGCGTGTGGTTTTTCGAGGGCCGGCAAAATCGCTGGACGTGCCCTATGTTGCGGTTCTGGGGGGGACCGAAACCTATGGCAAATTCGTGCCAGAGCCATATCCGGCCCTGGTTGAGGCGGAAGCCGGTGTTCAGGTCGTCAATCTGGGGGCCGTGAATGCCGGTTTGGACGTGTATCTGAACGATCCCGATCTGCTGGAGATCGCGCGGGGCGCCGAGGTTGTGGTGGTTCAGATCGTCGGGGCGCAGAACCTGTCGAATCGGTTTTACAAGGTGCATCGGCGGCGCAACGACCGGTTTCTGGGGGCGCATCCGGCCTTGCGCGCCCTGTTCCCGGAGGTGGATTTTACCGAGTTCAGCTTTACGCGGCATATGTTGCACAGCCTGCAAAAAATCTCGGTAGAGCGGTTCGATCACGTGGTTGAAGAGCTGCGCGCGACCTGGCTCGCCCGGATGCAGCGCCTGATGCAGGAGGCGGGAACGCGGGTCGTGCTGCTCTGGTTCAGCCCGCATCGCCCCCCGCGCGCCGACCGGGCCGCCGATCTGACGCGCGAACCGCTGTTGGTGACTGCGGAAATGCTGGCCCGGGTCAGGCCGATGGCGCGCGCGGTGATCGAGGTGGTCAGCAGCTCTGCCGCGCTGGCCGAGGGGGCAAGGGGGTTGGCCTTCACCGAACTGGAAGAGCCCGCCGCCCGGGGTGTGCCCGGCCTTGCAGCGCATCGCGACGTTGCGGCGCGCCTTGCCGTCGTGCTGCGGCAAATGCTGGAATGAAAAAGGCCCGCGCTGCTGGCGCGGGCCTAAGGGATCATGACAAAGGCTTCACAGCTTGCCGGCAAGCTCCGGGACGGCGGTGAACAGGTCTGCCACCAGACCATAATCCGCGACCTGGAAGATCGGCGCTTCTTCATCCTTGTTGATGGCAACGATGATCTTGCTGTCTTTCATGCCTGCAAGGTGCTGAATCGCGCCGGAAATGCCGACCGCGACGTAAAGCGCCGGGGCGACAACCTTGCCGGTCTGACCAACCTGCCAGTCGTTCGGCGCAAAACCCGAGTCGACGGCGGCGCGGCTGGCACCGACGGCAGCGCCCAGCTTGTCGGCGAGCGTTTCGATCAGCGCAAAGTCGGCCTGGCTGCCGACGCCACGGCCACCCGACACCACGATCCGGGCCGAGGTCAGCTCCGGGCGATCCGAGGCGGCAACCTTGTCTTCCACCCAGGCCGACAGATCGGACCCTTTGGCAGCGACAGGCTCGACGGCGGCGGCGCCACCGGCGGCAGCAGCGGCAAAAGCGGCTGTCCGCACCGTGAACACCTTTTTCGCATCCGAGGATTTCACCGTCTGGATGGCGTTCCCGGCATAGATCGGGCGTTCGAACGTGTCGGCATCGACGATGGCGGTGACATCCGACAGGACCATCACATCCAGCAAGGCCGCCACGCGCGGCAGCACATTCTTGGCATAGGCGGTCGCCGCCGCCGCGATGTGGCTGTAGCCACCGGCCAGCGACACCACCAGATCCGCCAGCCCCTCGGCCAGGCCATTGCCCGCCTCGTCGGCATGCAGAACCTTGGCAACGCCCGAAAGGGTTGCGGCTTCGGCTGCGGCGGAGGCGGGGCCTGCCACCAGCAAATGCACTTCGCCCAGACCGGCCACAGCCGTCAACGCTTTGGAAACCGAATCAGTGGCAAGCTGACCACCGTTCACATCGGCCAGAAGGAGAACAGCCATCAGATCACCCCCGCTTCGTCTTTGAGTTTCGCAATCAGCTCGTCCACCGAGGCAACCTTGACGCCCGCTTTCCGCCCGGCAGGCTCCGAGGTTTTCACCACGGTCAGGCGCGGCGTGACATCGACGCCGTAATCGGCGGCGGTCTTTTCATCGAGCGGCTTTTTCTTCGCCTTCATGATGTTCGGCAGCGAGGCATAGCGCGGCTCGTTCAGGCGCAGGTCGACCGTCACCACGGCGGGCAGCTTGACCTTGATCGTTTGCAGGCCGCCATCCACTTCGCGGGTGACGGTCGCGGTGTCGCCCTCGACCGACAGTTCGCTGGCGAAAGTGCCCTGGCTCCAGCCCAGCAGGGCCGAGAGCATCTGGCCCGTGGCGTTCAGGTCATTGTCGATGGCCTGCTTGCCAGCCAGCACGAGGCCGGGCTGCTCTTCCTTCACCACGGCGGCGAGGAGTTTCGCCACGGCCAGCGGCTCGATGTCGGTATGCACATCCGAGGCCGCCTCGATCAGGATGGCGCGGTCTGCGCCCATGGCCAGGGCCGTGCGCAGCGTTTCCTGCGCTTGCTTCACGCCGATGGAAACGACCACGATTTCCGACGCGACCCCCTTCTCCTTCAGACGGATCGCCTCTTCCACGGCAATCTCGTCGAACGGGTTCATCGACATCTTCACGTTCGCAAGATCGACACCCGTGCCATCCGCCTTCACGCGGACCTTCACGTTGTAGTCAATCACGCGTTTGACAGGCACCAAAACCTTCATCAGCGGCAATCTCCCAGATTCCCGGCCCCGCAACGGGCCTTTCCAAGCTCTCCGCAGCGTTGTTAGCCCGGGGGGGAATGCAAAAACAATCCAAAAGCGACACGAGACGGCGCCGGGACGCCGCGTCATTTACGCAACGTCAGGTGCCGCGCGTCAGGCCCGGAACCCAAAGCACGTCGGACTTGCCGTCGTCATTGGCGATGCGTCCGGCGACGAACAACCAATCCGAGAGGCGATTCAAATACTTGATCGCCTCGGGGTTCACCTCTTCCAGCGAAGCGAGATGCACCGTCTCGCGCTCT
>NZ_JAEULU010000007.1 GCF_016792925.1 Gemmobacter sp. | reverse complement strand
ATTTTCTGGCCTTCCCCCCCCGGGTGAAATCTATGCTGTCCCAGGTGCGCTTGGCGTGATCCAGCTCGTCCCGGTCCAGTTCGACCCCGTGGTTGCGCGGTCATAGACCGCCCGTTTGGGGTTGCGTTTCACGCGGTTCAGCGGGGTTTGCGGGTAATCGGTCATCGGGGCCTCTCTTGTCTTTCTGCGGTGTAGCAGGCAGAATTGGCTTGCGAGAGGTCCAATATGGCGCAAAAAAATCAGACCAATATTTTGGATTGGGTGGCGTTGATCCCCGGTTTGCCCGCTGAGGGCAGCCGGGCGGCGGCGGTCTATGCCGCGATCCGGGCGCTGATCGAGGCTGGGCAATTGCCGCCGGGCTGCCGCTTGCCGCCCAGCCGGGAGCTGGCGGCGCAGCTTTCCGTCGCGCGGGGCGCGGTGGTGGCGGGGTTCGAGCGGCTGGTGGCCGATGGCTTTGCCGAGGCGCGGGTGGGGGCGGGCACCTTTGTGGCAGGCGCCGTGCCGCGTCTGGCGCCCGTCGCGCCCGCGGCGCGGGCGGGTTTTGTCGCCAAGGATTTGCCGGGCGATCTGGGGCTGGCCTTTCCCGATCCGCAAAGCCTCGAGGCGTTTCGGGTGCTGGTGAACCGGCACTTGGCGCGGCCTGCGGCGAGCCTGTTTCATTATGGCGATCCGGCGGGGGATGCGGGGCTGCGCGGGTCGCTGGCGGCGTGGCTGCGGCTGTCGCGCGGGATGCGGCTGCATGCCGATCAGATCGTGCTGACCTCGGGCACCCAAGGGGCGCTGGATCTGATCGCGCGGGCGGTGCTGGCGCCGGGGGATGCGGTCTGGATGGAAGACCCGGGCTATCCTTCGGGCAAGGCGGCCTTTGCGGCGCAGCGGCTGGTGCCGGTGCCGGTGGATGCCGAGGGGCTCGATGTGGCCGAGGGGCGGCGCCGCGCGCCCGAGGCCCGCGCGGCCTATGTCACGCCCGCGCATCAGTTTCCGCTGGGCGTGGCGATGACCATGCGGCGGCGGCTGGCGTTGCTGGATTGGGCGGCCGAGGCCGGGGATGGGGCGGGCGCTTGGGTGATCGAGGATGATTACGACAGCGAGTTCCGCTATGCGGGCGCGCCGCTGGCGGCGCTGCAAGGCATGGATGCGGGGGGGCGGGTGATCCATGTCGGCACCTTCTCCAAGGCCTTGATGCCGGGCCTGCGCATGGGCTGGCTGGTGCTGCCCGAACCGCTGATCGACCCGGTTCTGGCACTGCGGACGCGGGCTGACCGGGCGCCGCCGGGGCTGCTGGAGCCTGCCATGGCCGAGTTCCTGTCGGGGGGGGGCCTTTGCCGCCCATCTGCGCCGGGCAAGGCGGCGCTGCCGGGCGGCGCGGGATGCGTTGGTGGCAGAGCTGGCGCTGGCCGGGCACGCCTTGCGCGCGCCCGATCAGGGCTTGCACCTGACGCTGCCCTTGCCCGCGACCTGCGACGATCAGGCACTGGCGCGATTGGCGCGCGCAGGAGGCTTTGGCGCAAGGGCGCTCTCGTCGATGTATCTGGAGGCGCCGCGGCGCGGGCTGGTCATCGGCTTTTCCGGCCACGCGCCCGAGGTGCTGGCCTTGGCGGCGCGGCGCGGGATGGACGCGCTGCAAGGGGGGCTGTCTGCCCCCCTCTGGCCCTGACGGGCCATTCACCCCCCGAGGATATTTGAGAACAGAAAATGGGGCAGGGGCTCTTTTTCATTTTCTGTTCCTAAATATCCCGGGGTGAATGGGCCGCAGGCCCAGAG
>NZ_JAEULU010000302.1 GCF_016792925.1 Gemmobacter sp. | reverse complement strand
CGCCGACGATCCCGGCAAACACGAGGAAGATCACGATCACCGTCATCGCCGCGCGGGTGCCGATCCGGTCGCGCGCCGAGGCATAGGATTTCTCGGTCACGCCCGCGAAATCGGCCCGGCTTTGCGCCAGATGGGTGAAGGCCTGCACCGTCTGCGCCGCCTGCAAGGCCTCTGCCGCCTTGCCCGAGGAGGTGGCGATCCAATCCTGATTCTCCCGGCTCAGCCGCCGCAGCTTGCGCCCCATCACCACGATGGGCACGATCACCGCTGGCACGATCAGCAGCACCAGCCCCGTCAGCTTGGCCGAGGTGACCAGCAGGAACACCATCCCCCCCAGCAAAAGCAGCACATTGCGCAAGGCGACCGAAACCGAAGACCCGATCACCGACAGGATCAGCGTGGTATCCGTGGTCAGGCGCGACAGCACCTCGCCGGTCAGGATGCGTTCAAAGAATGCAGGCGATTGCCCCAGAACCCGGTCGAACAGCGCCATGCGGATGTCGGCCACCACCCGCTCGCCCAGCCGGGTGACAAGGTAGTAGCGCAGGCCGGTGCCAAGCGCCAAAGCCGCCGCAATCGCCAGCGCTGCGCCGAAATACTGGTTCAGCAGGCCCGCCGCGTCGCTGTTGAAGTTATCCACGACCCGGCGCACCGCGAGGGGCAGCATCAGGCTCACCGCCGCCGTCAGCGTCAGTGCCGCCAGCGCGCCGAAGATCAGCCCGCGATAGGGCGCCAGAAACGGCGCCAGCCCACGCAGCGCGCCCACCTGTCTGGAGGCGGCGCGATCACCGTGCAGATCGGTCATTCCGGGGGCTCTGGCCATGGCTGTCTCCTGTCTCGCGGCTTGCGGTTTAGGCGCAGCGGGCTTTCGGGGCAAGCGCGACCTATGGACGCTGGACGGCGCCCGCAATTTGCCGCAGCGCCTTGCGGCTCGGGCGCAGACGGCGCGCCGCCGGGCGCCGCATGATGCGGCCAAATGAACCGGCACGGCATTGCCATGCCCACAGCTTTCGGGCAGGTTGCAGACCAGCTCAGCCAGGCTGCCGGAGTCCACCATGCCCCCTCAATTCCTTGTCACCCATTCGGGCGGTTTTCACGCCGACGAGCTGCTCTCCTCGGTCATCCTGACCCGGCTGTTCCCCGAGGCGCAGATCCTGCGCAGCCGGGACGAGGCCACGATCACCCCGGCGCCGGACCGGCTGATCTATGATGTGGGCCGCGATTACGATGCGGCCAAGGGGATTTTCGATCACCACCAGCGCCCGGTGCCGCTGCGGGGCGATGGCCAACCCTATAGCAGCTTCGGGCTGATCTGGCGGCATTTCGGCATGGAGTATCTGCGCGCCATGCAGGTGCCCGAGGCGGATTGCGCGCCCATTCATGCCAGCTTTGACGCGGGCTTTGTGCTGCCCATCGACCTGATGGACAATGGCGCCCTGTCGCCCGCCATGGCCGGGCCCATGCTGGCCGATCTGACCCTGCCGATGCTGCTGGAAAGCCTGAAACCGGTGTTTGACGACCGCGCGCCGGGCGCCGATGACCGCGCCTTCATGGCGGCGCTGCCGATTGCCCGCGCCTTTGTCGAGGCCGCCATCGCCCGCAAGGCCGCCAAGCGCCGCGCCGAGGGCGTGGTGCAGGCCGCCATCGCCGCCGCCGGGCCGGGCCGCGTGCTGGAGCTGCCGATGGGCATGCCCTTCCGCTCCGCCGTGGTGCGGGCCGGGGCCGATCACCTGCTGTTCGTCGTGCATCCGCGCGACAAGGACTGGGCGCTGACCGGCATCCGCAAGACCGAGGAAGGTTTCGAGCAGCGCGCCGATCTGCCCGCCGAATGGGCCGGGCTGACCGATGCCGCGCTGGAGGCGGCCTCGGGCGTGAAAGGCGCGAAATTCTGCCATAATGGCCGTTTCATTGCCGTGGCCGACAGCCGCGACGCCATCTTGCGCATGGCCGCCCTTGCCGTTGCCGCCGCGCTGTCGGAAACTGCCGCCTGACCCTGACAGGATTGCCGAAATGACCCCGATCATCCGCCGCGATTCGCCCCTCGCCCCCGAGGTGCTGCCCCTGCTGGAGCGCCACCTCGCGCTGATGCATGCCGCCTCGCCGCCCGAAAGCGTGCATGCGCTGGACCCCGGCGATCTCGCCACGCCCGACGTGGCCTTCTTCACCCTGCGCGAGGGCGATGCGGTGCTGGGCATGGGGGCGGTGAAACGGATCGACGCGGCCCATGCCGAAATCAAGTCGATGCATATCGTGGCCGAGGCGCGCGGCCGTGGCCTCGCGCAGGTGATGCTCGACCACCTGCTGACGCAGGCGCAGGCGCTTGGCTACCGCCAGCTGAGCCTGGAAACCGGGGTAGAAGACGTCTTCGCCCCCGCCCGCGCCCTCTATGCCCGCGCCGGTTTCACCCAATGCCCGCCCTTCGACGGCTATTGGGACGACCCCAACAGCTTTTTCATGACGCGCAGCCTTGCCTAGCCGGGCCTGACGCGGCAAAAGACCCAAGCGGGGCCCATAGCTCAACTGGATAGAGCAGCCGACTTCTAATCGGCAGGTTGAGGGTTCGATTCCTTCTGGGCTCGCCACATATCGCCGGAAGGGCCCAGAGGAAGGGTCATTTCTGCACGGCCATGGCCGCGCCCCACCCAATTTCCGAAGCTCTTCAAAACCCATGCCGAACAGGCCAAGGGCGCACGCAGACGATGCCAGAAAACCCTGCCAAAGCAGGTCATATGAGCGATGTCATGTGAGGTAAGTGGCGGAGCCGAAGGGATTCGAACCCTCGAGACCCTTCCGGGCCTGCACCCTTAGCAGGGGTGTGCCTTCGACCACTCGGCCACAGCTCCGTCGGCGGGTTTATCGGGGCGGGGGGGGAGGGGCAAGCGGAAAAATCGCGGCTTTGCACCCCAGTTGCGAAAAAAGCGTCGTCAGGCCAGAGCGGACCCAGAGACGGGTCACGCGAAAAGTCGGGTCACGCGAAAAGTCGGGTCACGCGAAAAGACGGGCCAGGCGAGAGGCGGGCCAGCGCCGAGCCCAGGACGGGCCGCCGCAGGGCAGCCAAAGGGCCACCGCCCAGGCGCCATCCCCTGCCCCGCCCATCGGCCCGGCCTCTGCCGCCCGCCCTTCCCGCTTGCCCCTTTCCGCCCGCTGCCCTAAACAGGCTTGAGATTTTGAGGGAGGCCCCCATGCGTCGCGTCGTCATCACCGGGATCGGCATTGTATCCCCCATCGGCAACAATGCCACCGAGGTCGAGGCGAGCTTGCGCGCGGGCAAATCCGGCATCGTGTTCTCGCCCGAATATGCCGAACATGGCTTCCGCAGCCAGGTCCATGGCATGCCGCAAATCGTGCTGGAAGACCATATCGACAAGCGCGACCTGCGTTTCATGGGGCCGGGCGCGGCCTATAACTTCCTCGCCATGCAGCAAGCCATCGCCGATAGCGGGCTGGAGGCGGGCGATGTGTCGAACGAGCGCACCGGCATCATCGTGGGCTCCGGCGGGCCCTCGACCTCCAACTTCTTCCAGGCGCACCAGATCGTCATCGAAAAGGGCGCGCCCAAGCGCATGGGCCCCTTCATGGTCACGCGCTGCATGTCCTCCACCAACTCGGCCTGCCTTGCCACGCCGTTCAAGATCAAGGGCGTGAACTACTCGATCACCTCGGCTTGCTCCACCTCTGCCCATTGCATCGGCAATGGCACCGAGCTGATCCAGATGGGCAAACAGGACATCGTCTTCGCCGGCGGCGGCGAGGAACTCGACTGGACGCTGAGCTGCCTCTTCGACGCCATGGGCGCCATGTCCTCGAAATACAATGACGCGCCCGCCACCGCGAGCCGCGCCTTCGACGCCACGCGCGACGGCTTTGTCATCGCGGGCGGCGGCGGCGTGGTGGTGCTGGAGGAGCTGAACCACGCCCTCGCCCGTGGCGCCAAGATCTATGCCGAAGTCACCGGCTATGGCGCCACCTCGGATGGTCACGACATGGTGGCCCCCTCGGGCGAAGGCGGCGAACGCTCGATGCGGCTGGCGGTCTCCACCCTGCCCGAAGGGCGCAAGATCAGCTATATCAACGCCCATGGCACCTCGACCCCCGCAGGCGATGTGACCGAGGTGAAGGCGATCCGCCGGGTGTTCGGCGAGGGCCATGTGCCGCCGATCTCCTCGACCAAATCGCTCACCGGCCACAGCCTCGGCGCCACTGGCGTGCATGAGGCGATCTATTCGCTGCTGATGCTGCAAGGCGATTTCATCACCGCCTCGGCCAATGTCACCCAGCTGGACCCCGAGCTGAAACCCGAAGAAATCGCCACCACCTACCGCGAGAATGTGGGGATGGATTCGGTGCTGTCGAACAGCTTTGGCTTTGGCGGCACCAATGCGACCCTGGTGATGAGCAAATATCGCGGCTGACGCCGCCCCCGATTTTTCGTCGAAAAATCGTTGTGTGAAATGGAACGGGAGAGGGCCATGGCCGGATTGATGGCAGGCAAGCGGGGCCTTGTGATGGGAGTCGCCAATGAGCGGTCGATTGCCTGGGGCATCGCCTCGGCGCTGGCGACCGAGGGCGCGGAACTGGCCTTTTCCTATCAGGGCGAGGCCTTTGGCAAACGGGTCGAGCCGCTGGCCGCCAGTGTTGGCAGCGATTTTCTGGTGGATGTCGATGTCACCAATGATGACAGCCTCGATGCCTGTTTTGGCGCGCTGAAAGACCGCTGGGGGACGATGGATTTCCTCGTCCATGCCATCGCCTTTTCCGACAAGAATGAGCTGACGGGCCGGTTCATCAACACCAGCCGGGGCAATTTCAAGCATTCGCTGGATATTTCCTGCTTCTCCTTCATCGACGTGGCGCGCCGCGCCGCCGAGATGATGCCCAATGGCGGCAGCCTGATCACCCTGACCTTCCAGGGCTCGAACCGCGTCACGCCGAATTACAATGTGATGGGCGTGGCCAAGGCCGCGCTGGAAAGCGCCACGCGCTACCTCGCCAATGATCTCGGGCCGCAGGGCATCCGCGTCAATGCCATCTCGCCCGGCCCGATGAAGACCCTGGCAGGGGCCGCCATCGGCGGCGCCCGCGCCACCTATCGCCATACCGAGCAGAACGCGCCCCTGCGCAGCAATGCCACGCTGGAATCGGTGGGCGGCACGGCGGTCTGGCTGTGTTCCGATTACGGCGCCTTCACCACTGGCGAAGTGGTGCGCGTCGATGGCGGCTTTCACGTTCTGGGCATGCCGCAGGCCGAAAACCTGTAAGCCCCCGCAAAACCGCAAAAGGCCGGGCCAAGCGCCCGGCTTTTTCATGTCTGATTTTGCAATAAAATCAACGGTCTGGAGCGGGTAGCGGGAATCGAACCCGCCCCATCAGCTTGGAAGGCTGAGGCGCTACCACTACACCATACCCGCCGCTCTGACCCATCGACAGCCCGCCTGCCCGAGGCTGCGCGTGACTGCGCCGCCGTGATAGCCCGCTTTGCGCCCTGCTGCAAGCCCGCGCGACGAGCGGCCCTTCCCCCGGCGTGACAGGCGGGCCGCCTGGCCCTACAGCCCCTCGGGCAGATGGATGTCGGGCGGCAGGAATATCTGCCCGAACTCGGCGCGGCTCTCCACCATGGCGGCCATGCCGGTGAACAGCGCGCGGCACAGCCGGTCCAGTGGCGTATCGGTCACCAGCGTCACAAAGCCATCCGCCAGCCCCGCGCGCGAATCCGGGGTCAGCGCCGGCACCACCATCGCCACCTCGCCGGGCCGCCGCGACACCCGCAGCGCCGCGATCGCCCCCTCCATGCCGCCCCCCGCCACATAGATGCCGCGCAGATCGTCATGGCGCCGCAGCGCCGCCAGCGTCGTCTCATAGGTGAGATGCCGCGTCTCCAGATTGACCACCGTTTCCAGCATCTGCAAATGCGGCGCCGCCTCGCGCAGATAGGCCCGGAACCCCGCCTCGCGCAGCTCGTGCCCATGCCAGCGATGGCCGCCCACGAACAGCAACACCTTGCCCGGCGCGCGCGCCGAAAGCGTGGTCACCCAGCCCGCCACCCGACCGATCTTCAGATTGTCCAGACCCAGATAGCCTGCCCGCGCCCCCGGCGCGAATTCCGACAGCAGCGCCACCACCCGCACGCCCTCGGCGCGCAGCTCCTCCACCGCCGCCGTCACCTCCGGGTGGTTCACCGCCGTCGCCGCCAGCACGTCGCAGCGCCCCGCCATGGCCCGCATCAGGTTCGCCATATCCGATGGCGATTGCGAGCCGGAAAACTCCAGCACCAGCCGCGCCCTGAGGCCGGGGATCTGCGTCAGGGTGCGGTTCAGCGTCTCGGCGAAGGCCTTGTAGAAATCCTGCCCCTGCTTGTGCAGCATCACCCCCAGCCGCAGCTCCGGCCCGCTGCCGCGCGACACCTGCCCGGTCAGCCGCACCAGCGCCGGATGCCCGACCCGCCGCGCCGCCTCCAGTATCAGCGCCCGCGTGGTGGCCGAGACCGCTTCACGCCCGTTCAGCGCCCGGTCCACCGTCGCCAGCGAGACCCCCGCCGCCGCCGCCAGATCCGCCAAACCCTGCCGTTTCGCCATGCCTCCCGCCTCCCTGCCCCGCCCCGTCCTGCCGAAATCACATCATTTCCGCTGATGTGTCTGACGCATTTTGACGATGGCGCATCTGCGCCACTTTTCCATCATACGGAATTTTTGTTCCATTACCGCAGAGACAAGCAAGGGGAAAGTCCCATGGCCACCCGAGATTACAGCCTTTTGGGCGCAGATGCGCGCCGCGCCGTCGAAAGCGGCCTGACTGCGGCGGAATGGTATCATACCGAAGTGCCGCGCAAGGTGATGAAAGACCTCATGGCGCGCAGCGATGGACCGGCCATCCGCGACACGATTCTGCTTTACGGGCTGATGATCGTGTTCGCGGGCGCGGGCATCGCGCTATGGCCCAGCTGGTGGTCGGCGCCTTTCTGGCTCGCCTACGGCGTGCTGTATGGCTCGGCCAGCGATTCGCGCTGGCATGAATGCAGCCATGGCACCGCCTTCCGCACGCCCTGGATGAACAACGCGGTCTATCAGATCGCCAGCTTCATGATCATGCGCAACCCCGCCACCTGGCGCTGGAGCCATGCCCGCCACCATTCGGAAACCTATTTCGTGGGCCGCGACCCCGAAATCGCCGTCATGCGCCCGCCAGAGCTGGCCAAGCTGATCCTCAATATCTTCGGCATCCTCGATGTGATGGCCTTCGTTCCGCGCATCCTGCACAACGCCGCCTTCGGCCCCACGGCCGAGGAGAAAACCTTCGTGCCGCAAAGCGAATGGGGCAAGGTGCGCCGCGCCGCGCTGGTGCATGTGGCGATCTATGCCGCCACGATTGCGCTCGCCCTCTGGATGGGCTCCATCCTGCCGTTGATGGTGATCGGCCTGCCCCGGATTTACGGCGCCTGGCATCACATCATGACCGGCCTCTTGCAGCATGGCGGCCTCGCCGACAATGTGATCGACCACCGGCTGAACTCGCGCACCGTCTATATGAACCCGGTCTCGCGCTTCATCTACTGGAACATGAATTACCATGTGGAACACCACATGTTCCCGATGGTGCCCTATCACGCCCTGCCCCGCCTGCACGAGACGATCAAGGGCGACCTGCCGCCGCCCAACCGCTCGATTGCCGAGGGCTTCCGCGAGATGTGGCCCGCCTTCAAGCGCCAGATGAAATACGAGGATTACTTCCTCAAGCGCGATCTGCCGCCCACCGCGAAACCCTATCGCGAGGATTTCCACCAATATGTGCCGGGCCATATGCGCCCCGACACCAACACCGCCGCGCCCGCAATGCCCGCGCCCACAGCAGCCGAATGAGAGGGAGGAACACTCATGAGCAACTGGATTGACGCCTGCGCCACCGATGACATCGACGAGGAGGATCTGATCCGCTTCGACCATGGCAGCCAGACCTTCGCCATCTACCACTCCCCCGAAGGCACCTTCCACGCCACCGCAGGGCTTTGCACCCATGAGGACGTGCATCTGTGCAACGGCCTTGTCATGGGCCACATGATCGAATGCCCCAAGCATAATGGCCAGTTCGATTACCGCACCGGCGAGGCGATGCGCGCCCCGGTCTGCGTCAACCTGAAAACCTACCCGGTGAAGGTGGAGGGCGGGCGCGTCTTCCTCGATCTGGCCTGAAAGGAACCCCCGATGCGCAGCAAAAGAATGACGGTCGCCGATCTGCGGGCGGTCAAGGGGCAACGTGTCCTGTCGATGCTTTATGTCGAAACGCTGGAGGAGGCCGCCGCCGCCTCTGCCGCCGGGGTGGATGTGCTGTCGATCATCGCCCCGATCTGGACGCCGGAAATGCGCGAGGCCGCAGGCGATTGCTTCGTGCAGGTGGGCCTCCTCTATGGCGAACTGGTCACGGCGGACGATTATCTCCGCGCCGGTTTCGCCGCGCAAAAGGTGGGGGGCGATGCCTATTACTGCGCCGGTTCCCTGTCGATCATCCGCAAGATGACCGATGAGGGCCTGCCGGTGGTCGGCCATGCCGGCCTCATCCCCTCGCGCGCCACCTGGACTGGCGGGTTCAAGGCCGTCGGCAAGACGCATGACAGCGCCGTGCAGCTGTGGCGCGACCTGCAAGCGCTGGAGGCCGCCGGGGCCGTGGCGGTAGAACTGGAGGTCGTGCCCGCCACGCTCGGGGCCGAACTCTCGCGCCGCACCGGCCTTGTGACCTTCGGCATGGGCGCAGGTTCGGGCACCGATGCGCAATATCTGTTCGCCGAGGATGTGCTGGGCTGCACCCGGGGCCACCGCCCGCGCCATGCGAAAACCTATCGCAACTTCCGCGCCGAATATGACCGGCTGCAAGCCGAACGCATCGCCGCCTTCCGCGAATTTGTGGCCGATGTGCAATCGGGCAACTATCCGGCCCCGCAACACGATGTGCCGATGGACCCCGAAACGCTGGAGGCAGTGCTGGCCACCATCGGCGCATGATCTGTCAGACCTTGGTCCGGTGCAATCTGCGGCCTTTTGGCTGATGATGGGGCGGCAAGGGTCCGGGGCGGGGCGGCATTGGTCCGGCCCGCCTCGGCCCCCCGCCCCAGCCATGGCAGAAGGAGGGCATCCCGTCACAGCGGCGGGGGCGCAACCGGAGACAGACCGATGACCCACTTGCCTCTTTCCCGCCTTCCCCTCTGCCTCGCCCTCGCGGGCCTGCTGGCCGCCACCCCGCTCACCCTGCGCCACGATCCCGTCAGCGGCGCCTATGCGCTGGATCACAGCACCGCCGAAGCCCGCAAGGGCCGCGGCAGTGACGACCGCCACAACGACGACCGCCAACGCGATGATCGCGGTGGCCGCAAGAAACATGACAGCCCCCCCTCCCCCCCCGGCCCGGTCACAGTGGCGAAGGTCGAACGCAGCGCGACCGAGCTGGAGGTGCGCTATTCCGACGGCACCAGGGAAGAGATCGACGCCGGCCGCTACGAGCGCAAGGATGCCAGCGGCCGCACCGTCGAGGAACGCCCGGCCACCGCCGCCGACATCGCCCGGCTTTCGGCGCTCTGACCCGCCATGCCCCTCGACCGCCGCACCCTGCTGCTGACCCTGTTGCTGCCCTTGGGCAGCGCGCTTTGGCCTGCCAGCGCCATGGCGCGGGGCGGCGAGGGGCGCGGCGGCGATGATGGTGATGACGACGATGACGGCGGTGGCGGCGGCGATGACCGTGGCGACGACGATGATGACGACGATGACGACAGCGGCGAGGATGGCGGCGGCAAGGATGACAGCGACGACGACGAGGACAAAGGCTCCGGCGCCGCCCCCTCGCGCAGCGGCAGCAGCGGCAATGGCCCCGCCCGCGACCGCCTGCCGCCGCTGAAACCCGGCCAATATCGCATCACCCGCAAGGGCCGCATCGAGGCCCTCAGCCAGGGCCAGTTCCGCCGCCTCCTGCAAGACGGCGCCGCCGGGCCGGGCGCGCAGCTGGTGCAGGTCACGCCGGGCCGCGTCACCGTCACTGACAGCGCGGGCTGGCGCGAGGAATTCGGCCGCGACCGCTACCGCCTGTTCGATCCGCGCGGCAATCTGGTGACCCGCCGCGCCCTCACCCGCAAGGATACCGCCCGCCTGCGCACCCTGCTGGGCGGTTAGCGCGGCCGCAGATGCTCGCGCGCCAGCACCGCCGCCTCCACCCGGTTGCGCAGATGCAGCTTTTGCAGGATCGAGGTCATGTAATGTTTCACCGTCTTTTCCTGCAACTCCAGCGCCAGACCGATTTCCTTGTTGCTGCGCCCCTCCGCCACCAGCCGCAGAATGTCTTCCTCGCGTTTTGACAGATCCGCCAAGGGGTTGGCCGGTTTCGCCGCCTTGCCGCCCTCGCGCATCACCGCCAGCAGCCGCGCCGCCAGCACCGGCGAGACATAGCTCTGCCCGCGCGCCAGATCCTTCACGATCCCCACCAGATCGCGCGCGCCCACGCCCTTCAGCACATAGCCCAAAGCGCCCCCCTTCAGCGCCTGCATCACCTCGTCATCCTCCTCCGAGGCCGTCAGCATGGCGACGCGCGGCGCATGGGGCAGCGCCTGAATGGCGCGCAGCGCCGCGAGGCCCCCGCCCCCCGGCATCGACAGATCCAGCAAGACCAGATCGGGCGCCAGCCGGGTCGACAGCTCCACCGCGCCGGGCGCATCCTGCGCCTGCCCCACCACATCAAGGCCCGCATCCTCGGCCAGGGTGCGCGCCACGCCCTCGCGATAGATCGGGTGGTCATCGGCAATCACGATGCGAATCCGGCTCATGCATCCTCTCCGTTCATGGCGCGGCAACCGGCAGGGTCATGCGCAATTCCGCGCCCCCCGCCACGCCCGCGCGCGGCTCCAACGTGCCGCCCAAGGCCTCAACCCGGTCGCGCAAGCCTGCAAGGCCCAGGCCCTCCGGGTTGCTGCGCGCCCCCGTGAAACCGGGGCCCGCATCGCGCACCAGTGCCTCGATCCCGCCCTCGGGGCCGGGCCGCAGCACCACCGCCATGCCGCGCCCCTCGCCATGGCGCCAGGCATTGGTCAGCCCCTCCTGCACGAAACGGTAGAGGCAGATTTTCTGCGCCTCGCCCAGTTCCGGCAGCGCCGCCGCCGCGCACTCCACTGCCACCGGCAGGCCCGCCCGGGCCGCCTGCGCCTCGGCCAGGCCCTGCACGATCGCGCAGGGGCTGCGCGCCGCAATATCGGGCAGCGCCACGCCCCGCAGCACCGACCGGATGTCGCGGATCGCGTCCTGCACCGCCCGCGTCACCTCGGCCAGCCGCGCCTCGCCGCCGGGGGCGACCGGCAACCCATCCAGCCGCAGCGCCGCATAGGCCATCAGCTGCGCCGGACCGTCATGCAGATCGGCGCCGACCCGGCGCAAGGCCTGATCCTGCGCCGCCGCCACCCGGGCCGAGGCCCCCTGCACCCGCAGCCGCAAGGCATTGTTATGCCAGGACAATTCCTCCAGCGCCAGCACCTGCCGCTCCAGCTCGGCGCGCTGGC
>NZ_JAEULU010000171.1 GCF_016792925.1 Gemmobacter sp. | reverse complement strand
ATCGGGCGCGGCGCGGTGGAGCCGGGGGCGCGCGGCGCCGATCTGCTGGGGTTCCGCCCGGCGGGCGGGCGGCTGGCCGAGCTGGTCGTGGCGCCCGGCACTGCCCCGGCACAGGTGCTGCAAGCGCAGGTGCTGGCGCGCAAGCTGGGCCTTGCGGTGCTGCGCTGCGGGGTGCCGGGGGGTGTGGTGGCGCGGATCGTGGCGGCGGGGCGCGCGGCGGTGGCGCATCTGGTGATGCAGGGCGAGCCGGAGGCGGCGGTGGCGGCGGCGCTGGCGGGCTTTGGCCTGCCACAGCTGGCACCAGAGGGCGCGGTGGCCGCAGGCCCGCCGGGGCGGCAGGTGGTGCCGCGCGTGCTGTCGGCCATGGCCAATGAGGGCGCGCGCCTGCTGGGGCACCGGCTGGTGGAAAGCCCCGACGAGATTGATTTCGCCATGGTGGCCGCGCAGGCCTTTCCGCGATGGGAGGGCGGGCCGATGTTCTGGGCCGACCGGCGCGGCGTCATGATCCTGCGCCGCGATCTGGAGCAATGGGCCGAGGAGGCGCCGGAGATCTGGGGCATGGCGCCGGTTCTGGCCGGTCTGGCGGGCAAGGGCGCGCGCTTCGCCAGCCTCGGCTGAGGTGGGCCTCAGCCCAGCAGGATGCCGGTCACCACGATCATCAGCCCGAGGGCCGAAACCCCGAGCGCGCCCATGTTCAGCAGCACGACCTTTTGCAGACGCTCGCGCATGATGTCTTCGCTGGGGGCGGATTTGCGGGCGTTCAGCGCCATCAGCACGCACCAGATCAGCCCTGCGATGCCGATCAGCGAAATCGCGGCTCCGATTGCCACCAGCCAGTCCATCCTGCCGTCCCCTGCCGTTCGTTTCCTGTCCTTGTGCCGGGGAAAAGCCCCTTGCCGCTGGCGGAAATTCATGTTGCCTTTGCCGCGCGCCTTGCGCGGCTGTCTTGGCCTAGCCGAGCCAAAGCGCGCTGGCAAGTCTGCAAAAGGTCAGGTCAGGGGGCAAGAGGATGGCGGATCCGGCGGTGATGGCGGAGATTGCGGCAGCGCGGGCGGCGATGGCGGCGCTGCCGGGGGCGGGGCTGGACCTGCTCTTTCGCGCGGCCCATACCCATAATGGCTGGCAGGATCGCCCGGTGGCGCCCGCCCTGCTGGAGGAGGTGGTGGCGCTGGCGCGCATGGCGCCGACCGCGCTGAACGGCCAGCCCCTGCGGATCACCTGGGTCGCCTCTGGCGAAGCCAAGGCGCGGCTGGCGCCCTGCCTGTCCGAGGGCAACCGCGCCAAGACGATCGCGGCGCCGGTGACGGGCATTCTGTGGGCCGATGCGGAATTCTGGAAAAACCTGCCCAAACTGGCGCCGCATATGGCCGATCCCATGGGCAGCTATGTCGGCGCGCCCGAGGCGGCGCTGGCGGCGGCGCGGCTCAACGGGGCCTTGCAGGCGGGCTATGTCATTCTGGCGGCCCGGGCGCTTGGCCTTGATTGCGGCCCGATGGGCGGGTTTGATGCCGGGGCGCTGACGGCGGAATTTGCACAGGCGCGGCCCTGGCTGCCGCTTTTGCTGCTCAATCTGGGCTATGGCGATGCGGCCCGGGTGCGCCCGCGCGCGCCCCGGCTGGAGATCGCCGAGATGACCGAAACTCTGTAACCGCAGCCCGGCCCGGCCTTGACCGCCCGCATGTGAAAGGGCAGGGAAGGACGCAGAGGCAAGGGCCGATCCGACGGCCGATCCGAGAGGCAAGAGACAGATGAGCGACGATCCCTATAACGTCACCGCCGACGAGCTGCGCCAGTTCATCGAGCGTTACGAGCAGTTGGAAGCCGAGAAGAAAGACATCACCGAACAGCAAAAAGAGGTGATGGCCGAGGCCAAGGGCCGGGGCTATGACACCAAGGTGCTGAAAAAGATCATCGCGCTGCGCAAGCGCAAGGCCGATGACATTGCCGAGGAAGAGGCTATCCTCGAACTTTACAAGCAGGCGCTTGGCATGACCTGATCCCCGCGTCGCGGGATCGGCAAAGGGGCCCCGCAGGGCCCCTTTTTTGATGGCGTCCTGGGCTTAGCCAAAGACCAGATCGTCGCGCAGGGCGCTCAGCGTAGTGTCTTCCACCCGCAGCGTGTCGCCCCGGCCGAAATCGAACAGCACGTCATCGCCCAGCTGCACGGCCCGCGCCAGAGCCTGCGTCACCGTGCGCACGCCCAGGCCCACGAGGCTGATCGTATCCACATCATTGGCGAAATCGCGGATCACATCATCATCGCCATTGCGGGCAAAAACAAAGCGGTCCGTGCCGCCGCCGCCGGTCAGCTGGTCATTGCCCGCCCCGCCGCTGAGCGTATCGGCCCCGGCCTCACCGAACAGCTTGTCGCGTCCCGTATCGCCGCGCAGCAGGTCTTTGCCAAGGCCGCCTTTCAGCAGGTCATTGCCTGCCTGCCCGCTGATCACATCGGCGCCGCCATTGCCCAGCATCACATTGGCCAGACGGTTGCCGGTCAGCACATTGGCCGCGCCATTGCCGACAAAGCGCAGGGCATCGGACAGCACCGTCAGGGTGAAATTGCCGGTGCTGTCCGAGAAGCCGCGGGCACCGAGGTAATAGGTGCCGCTTTCGGTCGCCTCGAAGGTGATGACCGAGGCCTGGCTGCCCGAGCTGGAATAGCTGGTGACCAGCGTGCCGGTCTCGTCATACAGCCCCAGCGTGCGGTCGCCCAGACGCGGAGCGGCGCCATTGCCTGCCAGGGTGAAGGTGTATTCACGCCCGGCGACCAGCCGCACGCCATACCAGTCGGCATCGCCCGAGACATCCACCTTGCCGCTGATCCGCTCGCCATCCAGCACCTGCGCGGCGGTGCGGGTGTCGTTGCGCACCGTGTCGGTGGCCACCGAGACGATCCGATAGCTGCCGCGATCGGTTTCGTTGATATTACCCGCCTGCACGAAATAGGTGCCCGCCTGATCGGCCGTCCAGCTGATCGTGGAGGAGGGGTTCACGTTGTTGTCGCCCCAGACAAGGATATCGGCGCCATTGGTGTCGCGCAGATAGATGTCGGGGTCGGAGAGGCGCGTGGTGCCGGTGCCGGTGATGGTGAAGCCGTAGCTCAGCCCCTGCTGAAGCGAGACCCGGAACCAGTCCGTATCATGCGGCGCATCGACCGCCGAGGCCACGCTGCCATTCAACGCCAGACGCGCGGTGGTCGTGGTGTTGCTCACCACCGTGTCGCTCATCTGCGCGGTCAGGCGGTAATTGCCTTCGCCCCGGTCGTCATAGATGTCGCCATCCTTGACCACGATGTAATAGGTGCCGCCGGTTGCCGGGGTCACCGTGGCGGTGCCGCCGGTGTAATCGGTGTCGATCAACGCGCCATTGGCGTCACGGATTTCCACCGTGCCATCATCGAGGCTGAGCGCGCCGCCATCGCCTGCCAGCGCAAAGCCATAGCTGCGCCCGGCCACCAGCGAGACCCTGAACCAGTCGGCATCGTTCGACTGCGCGAGGTCGGAGGCAATGGTGCCGGAGCCCGCGATGACATTGGTGGTGGCGGCGCTGCCCAGAATGGTGTCATTCAGCCGCGAGGTGATGGTGTAGCTGCCTTCGGCGGCGTCATCATAGCTGTATTCGTCCAGCACGCGGATGAAATAGGTGCCGCCCGCAGAGGGGGTGACGCCCACAGTGCCGCCATCGGTGTCATAGGTCAGGCGGTTGCCCAGCGAATCGTAGATCTCGATCCGCATATCCGCGCCGCCCGCACTGGCGGCGGTCAGGCTGAAATCATAGGCATAGCCCGCGCGCATGGTGACGCGGAACCAGTCCTCGTCATTCGACTGGCCCAGCGTGCGGGTCAGATCGCCGCTGCTGGTGATGGCTGCCATGGAGGCATCGCTGTCCATCACATCGTCATTCAGGCTGGCGGTGATGGTATAGGTGCCCTCGGCGCTTTGGTCATAGTCGTATTCATCCATGACGCGGATGAAATAGGTGCCGCCCTCGGTGGGCGAGAGGCTGACGCTGCCGCCATCGGTATCATAGGTGATGCGGTTGCCCAGCGAGTCGTAGACCTCAAGGCGCATGTCGGCCCCGCCCGCCGTGCCTGCGGCCAGGCGGAAATCATGGCTGTAGCCCGCGCGCAGGGTGACGCGGAACCAATCCTCGTCGGTGGCCTGCCCCAGCGTCCAGCTGCTGTTGCCGGAGGCGGTGATCGAGGTGGTGGTGGCCGCCATGGTGCTGGCCACGTCGTCATTTCCGGTCACGGTGATGGCATAGCCACCTTCGCCCGCATCGTCATAACTATAGGTGTCGCGGATGGCGATGTAATAGGTGCCGGTTTCCGTGGCGGTAAAGCCGAAGCGGTTGCCGTCGTTCCAGTTGCTGCTGAGCCCGGCATTCAGCGCGTTCATCAGCTGGAACTGCATGTCGGCCCCGCCGGTCGCCAGCGCGTTCAGCATGAAGTCATAGGTCATGCCTGCCGTCAGGGTGATGCGGAAGTAATCCACATCGTCATCGGCTTCCAGAACCGTGATATTGGGATCGTTCAATAGGCCGTTGGTCGGCAGGGTGTATGTGGACGTGATACCGCCGGGAACGTCAGGCATCGTCATGCTCCGTTAAAATCGCAAGGCAACCAGAGGGAATGCGGCTTTGCTTCGGTGCGGGGCCGCGGGCAGGTGCGCCGGAAATGGCTCCGACGTCTTGCCCCAGAAAGGTTAACGGGGCCAGCCCCCGGAAGTTTATTTTCGCAATGGCGGCGCAAACTTTCGTTTATGGCCGTCATCCGGGGCGGAATTGCGCCGATCCTTTCCGTGGGGCAGGTATGGAATTCCATATATTCAAGGGCTTGCGGCGTGTTGCAGACAAGAAATCCGCAAATCCACTGTTTCTCCATATCGAAAACAATATTTCGTCACAATCTGGCAATGTTGCCTAGCGAATCGTGGCTTCAAGGCGTTAACCTTTTGCCGTGACCCTGGGCAAAGAACCTGCGGCATCCGGGCAGTGCGTGTGTCATTTCATCCCGGAGTTCCCGCCCATGCCTTTGCTTCCCCCTGCCATTCCCGCCCCCACCGGCCTTTTCGCCCAGATTTTGCCGGGCACCGGCCTTGCCGATACCCTGACCGGCGGCTCCGGGGCCGATCTGGTCTATGGCGGCGATGGGCATGATTTTCTCTCGGGGGCGGCTGGGGGCGATTACCTCGATGGCGGCGCGGGCAATGACCTGATCGCGGGCAGCAATGGCAATGATACCCTGCTGGGCGGCGAGGGGCGCGACAGCCTTTATGGCGGCGACGGGCGCGACCTGATCTTTGGCGGCGCGGGGGATGACCTGCTGCAAAGCGGCACCGGCGAGTCCACGCTGGTGGGCGGCGCGGGCAATGACATCCTGGCCGCGCGGCAGAATGTCGGCGGGCTGAAATGGCTGTTTGGCGGCGAGGGGGCGGATACGTTCCAGATCCAGTTCGCCAGCGCCGCCAGCTATTCCGAAACCGTTCTGGCGGATTTCCAGCTGGGGGTGGATACCTTCACGGTGGATGGCGCCTCGGCGGCCTCGGTGGTGAATGCGGGCAGCTATATCACCATCCAGGGCACGCAGCTGTTCTTCTCGCTGATCACCGGCGACGGGCTGATCCTGGACGGGCCGGACAGCGAGGCCCTGTTCCGGTTCTTTGGCCTGACCGGCCATGACACCATCATCGGGGATGGCGCGCAGAACCGCATCTTTGGCGGGCTGGGCAGCGATGTTCTGGATGGGGCCGATGGCAATGATCTGGCGGTGGGGGGCCTTGGCCATGACACGCTTCTGGGCGGGCGCGGCCATGACAATCTGGGCGGCAATGACGGCAATGACCTGCTGATCGGCGACGAGGGCAATGACTCGCTTTATGGTCATGGCGGACAGGATACGCTGTTTGGCAATGAGGGCGCCGATCTGCTCTATAGCGGCGACCGCAGCTCGGCGCTGTTTGGCGGTGCCGGGTCCGATTTCCTGCAAGCCCGTCTGGGCAGCGGCGGCGATACCACGCTGGCAGGCGGCATCGGCGCCGACAGTTTCGAGTTCTTCGGGCTGAAAGCCGGGCGGGGCGCCGATTGCGTCATCGAGGATTACGAGGCGGGCGAGGCGGTGGTGGTGGGGCTGCTGGGCCTGTCGGATTACATCGCGGCCAGCGGCGTGACCTTTACCGACAGCGCGGGCGGGGCGCGGCTGGATTTCGCGGCGGGCGCAGGCTCGATCACCTTCACCGGCTGGAGCGCGGCAGATCTGGGCGATCTGTTCGGCTGGTCGCCCTCGGTGGGCTGACGGGTTCAGCGCGGGGGCCAGCGCGGGCGTGCGGGGGCGGCAGGGCCCCCGTCAGGCTGGTTTGCAGAACATCTCGTAAACCATGCCGATGGCCGTGGCGACCTTGGGGTCCTGGATCGAATAATACATCACCTTGCCTTCGCGGCGGCAACTGACCAGCCCCTCCAGCCGCAGCCGCGCCAGTTGCTGACTGACGGCGGCCTGCCGCGACGACAGCAGCGCCTCCAGCTCGCTCACCGATTTCTCGCCCGATTGCAGATGGCACAGGATCATCAGCCGCCCCTCATGCGCCAGCGCCTTGAGAAAGGCGGCGGCAGCGGTGGCCCGCATCAGCAT
>NZ_JAEULU010000166.1 GCF_016792925.1 Gemmobacter sp. | reverse complement strand
GGCGGGAACGCGCGGCGCGGGCGCAGGCGGAATCCATGCGGCTGCTTTATGTCGCCCTGACGCGGGCGCAAAGCTGGCTGATCGTTGCGGCGGCGGGCAACCTTGCCTCGCAGCGAGATGGCAAGAGCGCGCGTGAACCGGCCTGGTATGACCTGATCCGCGCCGGCGCGGAGCGGATCGGCGCGACGCCGGGGCCGGGCGGCACGCTGGTTTTTGCGCATGGCGCATGGCCGACGGGGGTGGACACTTCCCCCATCGCAGCGCCCGTGCCCGAAACGGCGCTGCCGGAGTGGGCCGGGCGGGCAGCGCCTGCTGCCGGGAAAGCGGCGAAGATGCTGAACCCATCGGCGCTTGGCGGCGCAAAAGCGCTGTTTGGCGAAACCGAAAGCGAGGCCGACCAACAAGCTGCCATGGCGCGCGGAACGGATTTGCACCTGCTGCTGGAACATCTGCCAGAGGCACCAGAAGCCGATTGGCCGATCATGGCACAGGTGCTGGCTCCGCAAGCGCCGGACCTGCTGGAGGAGGCAAGGCGCGTGATCCTCGCGCCGCATCTGGCCGAGGTTTTCGCGCCTGACACGTTGAAAGAAGTGCCTGTGACCGCAGAAATTGACGGGCAGCGCATGGTGGGGGCCATTGATCGCCTGATTATCACGCCAGAGCGCGTGCTGGCGGTGGATTTCAAATCCAATCAGGTGGTGCCGCGCAGCCCGGAAGAAACGCCCGAAGGGTTGCTGCGGCAAATGCGGGCCTATGCCGAGGCGCTGCGCCAGATTTACCCCGACCGGAAGATCGAGACGGCCTTGCTGTGGACGAAGACGGCCGAGCTGATGCGGGTGACGTGAAAAACGTCACTGCGCTTGCAGGAAAGCCTCCACCTCGGCCGCCGAAGGGATCGCCTGCGCAGCGCCGATGCGGGTGACCTGCAAGGCAGAGGCCGCCGTGGCGCGGCGCATCGCGGCGGCGCGATCCAGCCCGAGATCCAGCGCGGCGGCCAATGTGCCGATGAAGGTATCGCCCGCGCCGGTGGTATCGACCGGAACAACACGGAAAGCGGGCATGAAAAGCGGCTCTAACCCTGCGGAAAGCCACTCTGCGCCCTGTGCGCCTTTGGTGATCAGGCAATCCAGCGGCGGCAGCGCACCGAGAGCGGCGCGGGTTTGCTCGGCCTCGATCTCGTTCATCACCAGAAGGCTGGTATGGGGCAAGGCGGCTTTCACCGCCTCGATTTCAAAGGGCGCGGCGGAATAGACCACGCGGAGGCCCTTGGCGGCGGCCAAAGCGGCACCCTCGGCCTGTGCTGAGGTCTCGTTCTGGATCAGCAGCGTGTCACCCGCCACGGCATCCGCCAAAGCCGTTTGCACCATGGCGGGCGTAAGGGCGCGATTGGCGCCGGGATAAATGACAATGGCATTCTCGGCGCCGGGATCGACGTTGATGATGGCATGGCCGGTGGCCTCTGCGAGGGTGGAAACACCTGAAATATCAACGCCATAGTTGCGCAACTGGCCCAGAACCCAGTCACTGTTGGGCCCAACCGCGCCAATATGGACCGCCCGCGCCCCGGCCCGCGCGGCGGCAACCGATTGGTTGGCACCCTTGCCGCCCAGACCCTGAGCATAGGCCAGCGCCGAGAGGGTTTCTCCCGGCGCGGGCAGGTGCGGCACGCGGTAAACATGGTCGATATTGATCGAACCCAGATTGTAAACCGTCATGGCCGCGCCCCTTTTTAGCCGATCTTGCAGGCGGCCAGCGCCGCCATGTTGAGAATATCGTTGACCGTCGAATTGGTCGAACAAATCTGGATCGGTTTCTTGACCCCAGTGAGGATGGGGCCGATGACGGTGGCACCCGCCATTTCCTGCATCAGCTTGACCGAGATCGACGCCGAATGCCGGGCGGGAACCACCAGGATATTCGCCGGGCCAGACAGACGGCAGAACGGGTATTGCGCCATGGCCTGCGGGTTCAGGGCCACATCCACCGCCATTTCGCCGTCATATTCAAAATCGACCTTCAGGGCGTCCAGCACCCTGGGCGCCTCGTGCATCTTGGTGGCACGCTCGGACACCGGATAACCGAAGGTGGAGAAGCTGACGAAGGCCACGCGCGGTTCCAGCCCCAGCCCGCGCGCCACACTGGCCGAGCGGATGGCGATCTGCGCCAGATCCTGCGCATCGGGCCATTCATGCACCAGAGTATCCGAGATCAGCACGATCCGGCCCTTGTGCAGCAGGGCCGTGACGCCCACGGCGCCATCGGCGGCCTTGGCATCGAACACATGGTTGATCAGGTTCAGCACATGCGCCGATTTGCGGGTGGCGCCGGTGATCAGACCATCGCCATGACCATGGGCGAGCATCAGCGCGGAGAACACGTGGCGATCGCGCGTGGCAAGGCGGCGGATGTCGTGATCATCAAAGCCTTGACGTTGCAGGCGTTGATAGAGGAAGTCCTTATACTGATCGAGATGGCGGCTGTTGCCGGCATTCACCACCTCCAGCTCGCGCACCGCATCTTGCAGACCGGCGGCCTCCAGCTTTTCGCGCACCTCAGACTCGCGGCCCACGACAAGAGCCTTGCCCAGACCGGCGCGCTGATAGGCCACGGCGGCGCGCAACACGCGGGGGTCATCGCCCTCGGCAAAGATCATGCGGGCCTGTGCCGCCTTGGCCCGGGCATGCACACCTTGCAGGATCGAGGCGGTCGGGTCCATCCGGGCTTTCAGCGCGGCCTCATAGCCCTTCAGGTCGATGATCGGTCGGCGTGCGACGCCGGTATCCATGCCCGCCTTGGCGACGGCGGGGGGGATGACGTGGATGAGGCGCGGGTCGAAGGGTGTGGGGATGATGTAATCGCGCCCGAAGGAGAGTTTGCGGCCATAGGCCATGGCGACCTCATCCGGCACATCCTCGCGGGCGAGGGCGGCGAGGGCCTTGGCGCAGGCGATCTTCATCTCGTCATTGATGGCGCGGGCGTGAATGTCGAGTGCGCCGCGGAACAGGTAGGGGAAGCCGAGGACGTTGTTCACCTGATTGGGGTAATCGCTACGGCCCGTGGCGACGATGGCGTCGGCCCGGACGGCATGGGCTTCCTCGGGGGTGATTTCCGGGTCGGGGTTGGCCATGGCGAAGATGACCGGGTTTTCGGCCATGCTGGCGACCATTTCAGGCGTCACGGCACCCTTGGCGGACACGCCGAGGAAGACATCGGCGCCCTGCATCGCCTCTTCCAGCGTGCGGGCCTCGGTGCGCGCGGCATGGGCCGATTTCCACTGGTTCATGCCTTCGGTGCGGCCCTGGTAGATCACGCCCTTGGTGTCGCACATGATACAATTGTCATGCCGCGCACCCATGGATTTCAGCAGTTCCAGACAGGCGATCCCGGCGGCACCGGCACCGTTGAGGACGATTTTCACGTCTTCGATCTTCTTGCCGCTGATCTCCAGCGCGTTCAGCAGACCGGCGGCGCAGATCACGGCGGTGCCGTGTTGGTCATCGTGGAAGACCGGAATATCCATCATTTCTTTGAGGCGCTGCTCGATGATGAAACATTCGGGGGCCTTGATGTCCTCCAGGTTGATGCCGCCGAAGGTGGGGCCCATGAGGGAGACCGCCTTGATGATCTCTTCCGGGTCTTCGGTGTCCAGCTCGATGTCGATGGCGTTCACATCGGCAAAGCGCTTGAACAGGACGGCCTTGCCCTCCATCACCGGCTTGGAGGCCAGCGCGCCAAGATTGCCGAGGCCGAGGATGGCGGTGCCGTTGGAGATGACGGCGACCATGTTGCCCTTGACGGTGTAATCATAGGCGGTCTCGGGGCGCTCGGCGATGGCATGCACGGGCACGGCGACGCCGGGGCTATAGGCCAGCGAAAGATCGCGCTGCGTGGCCATCGGGGTCGAGGCAACGATGTCATATTTGCCGGGGCGCGGCTCCAGGTGATAGGCGAGCGCCTCTTCGGGGGTGATCTTGGTCTTGGTCATCAGGGGGCCATCCTGTGGGGTTTCCTGAACCTCTTAGCGCCCTGCCTGTCGTCTGCCAATTGCGGTTTGCCGCTTTTCGCCACGCGGGCGGTTTTGTAGGGTCAGCGCGATGATGGAGGACGGCCCGTGACCGATGACACCGTGACGCCGATGATGGCGCAATATCTGGAAATCAAGGCGGGCTATGCCGATGCGATTCTGTTTTACCGGATGGGCGACTTTTACGAGATGTTCTTTGCCGATGCCGAGGCGGCGGCAGAGGCCCTGGATATTGCGCTGACCAAGCGGGGGTTCCATCTGGGCCAGCCGATCCCGATGTGCGGGGTGCCGGTGCATGCGGCGGAGGGTTATCTGCTGGCGCTGATCCGCAAGGGCTTTCGTGTGGCGATTGCCGAGCAGATGGAAGACCCTGCCGAGGCCAAGAAGCGCGGCTCGAAATCGGTGGTGCGGCGCGATGTGGTGCGGCTGGTCACACCGGGCACGCTGACCGAGGATACTCTGCTGGAGGCGCGGCGACACAATTACCTTTGCGCCTTTGCCGAGGTGCGCGACGAGGGCGCGCTGGCCTGGACCGACATTTCGACCGGCGAACTGCGGGTGATGCCCTGCCCGCGAGCGCGCTTGTCACCCGAGCTGGCCCGGCTTGCGCCGCGCGAGGTGCTGCTGAGCGAGGGCCATGAGGCGGAGTTGCGGGGGCTGGTGGAGGATCTGGGCGGATCTGTGACCGCCCTTTCGCGGGGATCTTTTGACAGTGCGGGGGCGGAGAAGCGGCTTTGCGCGCTGTGGCAGGTGGGCACGCTGGAGGCCTTTGGCGCCTTTGAGCGAGCCGAAATGGCCGCAATGGGGGCCTTGGTCGATTATCTGGATCTCACCCAACGCGGCAAGCTGCCGCTGCTTCGGGCGCCGCAGCGTGAGGCGCTTGGCGGGGCGATGCAGATTGATGCGGCAACGCGGCGCAATCTGGAAATCACGGCTGCCATGACCGGCGGGCGGGCGGGATCGCTGCTGGATGTGGTG
>NZ_JAEULU010000163.1 GCF_016792925.1 Gemmobacter sp. | reverse complement strand
TATGCCGTGCTGACGCCGGGGGCGGAGGCCTTGGCGGCTGCCTTCTGGCCCGGCCCGCTGACGATGGTTTTGCCCCTGCGCGAGGGCAGCGGCTTGTCGCCCTTGGTGACGGCGGGCTTGACGACCGTGGCGATCCGCCTGCCCGCGCATCCCATCGCGCGTGATCTGTTGCGCGCCTTTGGCGGGCCGGTGGCGGCGCCCTCGGCCAATCCCTCCGGGCGGGTGTCGCCGACACGGGCGGCGCATGTGCTGGCGGGTCTGTCGGGGCGGATCGAGGCGGTGCTGGATGGCGGCGCCTGTGCGGTAGGGGTGGAAAGCACCATCATCGCCATGGATGGCCCGCCCGCGCTGATGCGCCCCGGTGGGGTGTCGGTCGAGGCGATCGAGGCGGTTCTGGGCGCGCCGCTGGCGCTGCCCGGCGATCCCGCCACCCCCAAGGCGCCGGGGCAACTGGCCTCGCATTACGCGCCCGAGGCCGGAGTGCGGCTGAATGCCGAGGCCCGGAAGCCGGGCGAGGTTCTGGTGGGCTTTGGCGCGGTGAAGGGCGATCTGACGCTTTCGGACAGCGGCGACCTGCTGGAGGCAGCGGCCAACCTGTTCCACCTGCTGCGCGAGGCGGATGCGCTGGCAGGCCCCTGCGGCGCCATCGCCTTTGCACCGGTGCCGGAAACCGGGCTGGGCCGCGCCATCAATGACCGCCTGCGCCGCGCCGCCGCGCCACGGTAACCTTAGCGCTTTGACATCGCCAGCCGCAGCAGGGCGCGTTCCATCACCGCCATGGCGGGGGCGCGGGAGGCCGAGCGCAGCGTCAGGTCGGTTTCCACGATCAGCGCGATGGCGTCTTCCAGCTTGCGCACGCCCCATTCCTGCGCCAGCCGGATCATCCTGTCCTTGCGGGGGCCGCGCACGCGGAACGAGGCCGGGCCGCGCGGATCGACCGCCAGCATGTGCAGGGTGCGAAAATGGCGCATCGCCATGATGCAAAGGGTAACGGGCAATACGCCTTGCCCCTCCAGCCGCCGCATCAGCAGACCCACCTCGCCGCCGCGCCCCTCGGTCACGGCATCCAGCACGTCATCCACCTCGGCCTCGGTGGTGGCGGGGGCCATGGCGGCCACATCCTCCACCGTCAGCGGGCTGGTATCGCCCCATTTATACAGCGCGATCTTTTCGACCGTCTGGCGGAAATCGCCGGGGTCGAGTTCCTTGGCCAGCGTCAGCAGATCGCCCATGGCCTCGCGCCCGATCTCGGTCAGGCCGGATTTGCGCAAGGTCGCCTCGATCTCCTCGCGCGAGGGCGGATCGTCATAAATGCCGACCGAACGGGCAGAGGGGTGGGCATCGAACAGCTTCACCAGCGCGGATTTGGTGGTCAGGCTGGTGGAGGTGATGACGATCTGCGCATCGCCGGGCCGCCAGTCTAGCAGGGCTGCGGTCACCGCGCTGGCGGCACTGTCGGGCGTGTCTTCCACAAAGACCACGCGCGGGCCGGGAAAGAAGCCTTGCGCCTTCATCCCGTCCATCAGCGCGGCCGCATCCTTGCGCAGGTCGCTGCCTTGCAGACGGGTCAGCCGCATCTCGGCCTCGCCCTGTGGCCCGATCAGCGCGAGGATCACCTCTTGCCGCCGCAGCGCCACCCGCATCGCATCCTGCCCATAGATCAGAAGGCCGGTCGCCGCCGGATCGGGCTTGGCGAAATAGCCGACCGCCGCCGCGCCGGACAGCTTCATGGCAGGCTGCCAGCCGAGGCGACCAGGCGGGTTACGATCTGGTCGGCCAGAATGCGCATCAGGCGGAAACCCGCGTCTTCCTCGGCGGCGAGGCCCGAGACGGTGGAGCCGGTGGCCGACCAGGAGGTGAAACTTTGCGCCAGCCCCTCGGCCAGTTTGGCCCCGGCCATATCGGTCAACTGCCAGGTGACCTTGCCGCGCAGGTGATAGCGCGTGGTGGCGTTTTCGGGGGTGAGGCCGACGCCCACCCGTTCGGTCGTGATCTGGTAAACCAGCGTGTAGCGCGGGGCTTCGGGGCGGCCGAGGCGTTCTTCCAGCCGCTCCACCAGATCGAAACCGTCCTTGGTGGTGGGGCTTTCCACCCGCACGGCCCCTTGCAGCGCCGCCGCAGGCCCCCCCGGCGCATAAGCCGGGGTGAAGGTGCAGCCCGCCAGCCCCGTGGTCAGGGCTGCCCCGGCCAGGGACATGAACTGACGGCGTTTATGCCACGACATTGATGATGCGCCCCGGAACGACGATGATCTTCTTGACCGGCTGCCCGGCCAGAAACTTCACCACATCCTCCTCCGCGAGGGCGAGCTTTTCAACCTCGGAAGCAGGCATGTCTTTCGGCACGCTGATTTCCGCCCGGCGCTTGCCATTGATCTGGATCGGCAGGGTGACGGTATCGTCGATCAGCAGCGCCGGATCGGGTTTGGGCCAGGGCGCCTGCGCGCAAAGACCCGCGCCGCCCTGATAGGTCCAGATCGATTCGGCGATATGCGGCACCATGGGCGACATGAGCTGCGCCAGCGTGCGGATCGCCTGTTTCATCACCGGGGTCGAGGCATCGGCCTTGGCCAGCGTATTGGTGAAGGCATAAAGCGAGGCGATGGCCTTGTTGAAGGCGAAGGTCTCGATGCCGCGCGTCACCTCATCAATCGCCTTGGCGGTGGCTTTCAGCAGGGCGGCATCGTCCTTGCCGGGGTGGTCGGCGGGCATCTCGCCAATGCGCGAACACAGGTTCCAGACCCGGCTCAGATGCTTGTAGGCGGCTTCGGCCCCCGAGGCCGTCCATTCCACATCGCGCTCGGGCGGGCTGTCGGACATGACGAACCAGCGCGCAGTATCGGCGCCGAATTCCGCGATGATGTTCATCGGATCGACGACATTCTTCTTGGATTTCGACATCTTGGCCGAGGGGATGACCTCCACCGCCGTGCCATCCTTCAGGGTCGCACCCGCCTCGGTGCGGAGGATGTCTTCCGGCAGGTGATAGACCGGGCGGCCCTTGTCGTCGGTGGTCTTGTAAATCTCATGCGTCACCATGCCTTGCGTGAACAGGGCATTGAACGGCTCGCGCGCCGCTTTGGGCAGGTGGCCGGTCTCGTTCATCGCGCGGGCGAAGAAGCGCGAATAGAGCAGGTGGAGAATCGCATGTTCGATGCCGCCAATATATTGATCGACATTCATCCAATAGGCGGCGTCTTCGGCCACGGTGGGGGTGGTGGCACGCGGCGCGGTGAAGCGGGCGTAATACCAGCTGGAATCGACGAAGGTATCCATCGTGTCGGTTTCGCGCTTGGCCGCCGCGCCACATTGCGGGCAGGCGCAATCGCGCCAGGTGGCGTGACGCTCCAGCGGGTTGCCGGGCTTG
>NZ_JAEULU010000142.1 GCF_016792925.1 Gemmobacter sp. | reverse complement strand
CGCGCGGCGGATGGCGGAAAGCTCGACCCAGAACAAATTGCTGCAAGGATTGGCGGAAGCCTTTGATTTGGAAGGCCCTCCGCGCCGGATCGAGGTCTATGACAACAGCCATATCCAGGGCGCCCATGCGGTTGGCGGCATGATCGTGGCGGGGGCGGAGGGCTTCCTGAAAAGCCAGTATCGCAAGTTCAACATCAAGGGCGAAGCCGGCGCGCAGGGCGACGATTTCGGCATGATGAAGGAAGTGTTGACGCGGCGGTTCGAGCGGTTGCTGAAAGAAGACCCCGAGCGGAAGACCGATCTTTGGCCGGACCTGCTGTTGATCGACGGGGGCGCGGGACAGATTTCGGCGGTGGCCGAGATCATGGCAGAGCTGGGGGTGGATGACATCTCCTTTGTCGGCGTGGCCAAGGGCGTGGATCGCGACCATGGCAAGGAGGAATTCCACCGCCCCGGCGAGGCGCCTTTCGCGCTGCGGATGAATGATCCCGTGCTATATTTTGTGCAACGCCTGCGGGATGAAGCCCATAGGTGGGCCATCGGCGCCCATCGGGCCAAACGCGCCAAGGCCACCACCGCCACACCGCTGGACGAGGTGCCGGGCGTGGGCGCAACCCGCAAACGCGCGCTGCTGGCGCATTTCGGCAGTGCCAAGGCGGTGAGTCGCGCCGCTGTGGAAGACCTAATGGCCGTCACCGGCATTTCGGCGGCAATGGCGCAGCAGATCCACGATTTCTTCCACGACAAGGGCTAGCCGACCCGCCGCAAAACGGTAACCACCGATACACTTTCCCGGAGATTTCACGGCAAAAGGTAACGGGCTATACAGTTAGTCTGCTGGTGACTGGCGCACAGCACGGGGGCGACATGTGACGGGGGCGAGCCTTCGGGCCGGGGAGGACCAGCCCCGCCTCCTCCCGGCGCCCCCCTCACCCCCCGCTTTGCGGGGAGAAGGTGGCGATCAGCTGATGCGCGTGGCCGGGATAGGTGAAGCGGGCGAAGGTGACGGGGCGGTATTCCAGAACGGTGCGGCGGACGATTTCAAGGCAGGGGGTGGCGGCACCCAAGCCAAGATGGCGGGCCACTGGCGCGGCGGGGGCGACGGCGCGGATGACGTGTTCGGCGGCGCTCCACGGGATTTGGCGCAAGAGCCAGGCGCCCGCCTGCTCGGTGGCGAAATCCACCGCCTGCGCCTCGGGCACGACATCGAGATTGATCAGGCGCCGCTCGTGGCAAAAGGGGGCGCCATCGGCGATATGGACATATTCCAGATCCAGGATGGGGCGCCCCGGCAGCAGGCCGCGCAGCAGGCCCTCGGTTTCGGCATCGGCGCTGCGCAGGGCGGCGCGCAGGAGGGTGAAGGCATAGCTGGCGCCGCTGGCGCGCACCTCCTCGCCGATGTCGGCGATCCGCATCACGGCGGATTGGCCGCGCGGCCGGGCCACCACGGTGCCGCCCTTGCGGCGCCGCTCCAGATAGCCCTCGCGGGTCAGTTGGGTCAGCGCCTTGTTCACGGTCATGCGCGAGACGCCATAGGCGGCGGCCATCTCGACCTCGAAGGGGATGCGGTGGCCGGGCGGCCATGTGCCGGTGAGGATGTTCTCGCGCACCTCGGTGAGGATGCGCTCGTGCAGCGTGGCGGGCCTTTCACTCATGATCTGCTGGCCTTGCGCGCTGTGCCGGAAGGGCGGGTTTCTGCGGTCTAGCATCGAAAGCCGCGCCTGTCACCGGGCTGCACTGCTAGGGAGAAGGCGCCGGGGCGCTGACGGTGAGGCAGACGCATTGCGCTGCCGTTCGGGCGCGCAGGGTGAGCGGCTGGGGGATCAGCAGCAGGTCCAGCGGCGCGAGGGTGACGGGGGCGGACGCGTCCAGCGTGCAGGGGGTGAGGGCGAGCAGCGCGGTGAGGCTGGCGCCCGGGTCCGGCGTCAGACTCGCATCGGGCGCGAGGCTCAGCAGGGTCATGCGGCCCGCGCAGGTGCCGCGCCGCGTCATCAGGTTCAGGTCATGCGCCCGGCCCGGCGCGGACAGGTGGCAGGTGACGCGCGCCTCGCCGGGAAAGGCGAAGGGGGTGGCGATGGGGTGATCCTGCCCCTCGACCGTCAGGCGCATGGGCGGGCCATCCAGTTGCAGGATCACCCGGTCCATACCGGGAAAGGCCGAAAACGGCTGGTCGCCGGTGATCTCGGCCAGCGAGATGCGGGCCAGCACGCCCTCGGCATCCGCGCGGCACCACAGCTCGCGCGTGGAACCCGCGCCGTTTTTCCACGGCGCGGGCGGGCAATCGGCGTGACGGATGACCCGCATCGCCTCAGTTCCCGAGGATCGACGGCAGGCGCAGGCCGCAGGCCTTGGCGTGGTCGATCGCGAGGTCATACCCGGCATCGGCATGGCGATAGACGCCGGAGGCCGGATCGTTCCACAGCACGCGCTCCAGCCGTTTGGCGGCTTCGGGCGTGCCATCCGCGCAGATCACCACGCCGGAATGCTGGGAAAAGCCCATGCCCACGCCGCCGCCATGGTGCAGCGACACCCAGGTCGCGCCCGAGGCAGTATTCACCAGCGCGTTCAGCAGCGGCCAGTCGGAGACGGCATCGGAGCCATCGCGCATCGCCTCGGTCTCGCGGTTGGGCGAGGCGACCGAGCCGCTGTCGAGGTGATCGCGGCCGATGACGACCGGGGCCTTCAGCTCGCCGCGCGCCACCATTTCGTTGAACATCAGCCCGGCGCGGTGCCGGTCGCCCAGCCCGATCCAGCAGATGCGGGCGGGCAGGCCCTGAAAGGCGATGCGGTCGCGCGCCATGTCGAGCCAGTTGTGCAGATGGGTGTTCTCGGGGAACAGCTTTTTCATCGCGGCATCGGTTTTGTAGATGTCTTCGGGATCGCCCGACAGCGCTACCCAGCGGAAGGGGCCGATGCCCTTGCAGAACAGCGGGCGGATATAGGCGGGCACGAAGCCGGGGAAGGCGAAGGCGGTCTCCAGCCCCTCTTCTTTGGCGATCTGGCGGATGTTGTTGCCATAATCTAGCGTGGGCACGCCCGCATTCCAGAAATCGACCATGGCGGCCACATGCTGTTTCATGCTGGCGCGGGCGGCTTTCTCCACCGCCTTGGGGTCGCTGTCCTGTTTGGCGCGCCATTCGGCGACGGTCCAGCCCAGCGGCAGATAGCCATGCACCGGATCATGGGCCGAGGTCTGGTCGGTCACGATGTCGGGGCGGCCATTGGGCAGGGGGAGGCCCGCCTTCATGCGGGCATAGATCGCGGGGAAGACCTCGGCGGCATTGCCGATCAGCGCCACCGATTTCGCCTCGCCCGCCTGTGTCCAGCGGTCGATCATCGCCAGCGCCTCGTCGAGCGAATGGGTTTTCGCGTCGCAATAGCGGGTGCGGATGCGGAAATCGGCGCGGGTCTCGTCGCATTCGACGGCGAGGCAGCAGGCCCCGGCCATCACGGCGGCAAGGGGCTGGGCGCCGCCCATGCCGCCAAGGCCGCCGGTGAGGATCCATTTGCCTTTCAGGCTGCCGCCGTAATGCTGGCGCCCGGCTTCGGCGAAGGTCTCGTAGGTGCCCTGTACGATGCCTTGCGTGCCGATATAGATCCAGGACCCGGCGGTCATCTGGCCATACATCATCAGGCCTTTCTTATCCAACTCGTTGAAATGGTCCCAATTGGCCCAATGCGGCACGAGGTTGGAATTGGCGATCAGCACGCGCGGCGCGTCGGCATGGGTGCGCACCACCGCGACCGGGCGGCCCGATTGCACCACCAGCGTCTCGTCGGCCTCCAGATCTTTCAGCGTGGCGACGATGCGGTCGAAATCCGCCCAGGTGCGGGCGGCGCGGCCAATGCCGCCATAGACCACCAGCTCATGCGGGTTTTCCGCCACATCGGGGTGTAGGTTGTTCATCAACATGCGCAGGGGCGCCTCGGTCTGCCAGCTTTTGGCGGTGAGCGTGGGGCCGGTGGGCGGGAAGATGTCGCGGAGATTGTGGCGGGGATTTTGGGCGGAATTGGTCATGGGTTACCTCTTTTCGGCAAGGGGCGTTTCGGCTGGGCGCGTTTCGGCTGGGCGCGTTTCGGCTGGGCGCGTTTCGGCAAGGTGGGGGGCCAGATCGGTCAGGCGGCGCAGCATCCGGGCCAGCGTCGGGCGCAGCGCGGCGGCCTTTGCTGCGTCCAGCGCGAAGGGCGGGGTTTCGGCGGCCAGATGGCTGGATTGCGCCAGCTCCATCTGGATGGCGTGACAGCCTTCGGCGGGGCGGCCATGGTGCCGCGTGGTCCAGCCGCCCTTGAAGCGGCCGTTCAGCACATGGCTGCGGCCCGAGGCGGCGGCCTCGCCGGCGATGGCGGCCTCGACCAGGGGGTCGCAGGTGGTGCCATGGTTGGTGCCGGTGTTGAAATCGGGCAACGTGCCGTCGAACAGCCGCGGGATGACCGAGCGGATGGAGTGGCAATCCAGCAGGATCGCCACGCCATGCCGGGCGCGCACCCGCTGCATCTGATCCGCCAAGGCGGCGTGATAGGGCGCGTGCCATTCGGCCAGACGGGCGGCGACCTCGGCGGCGGTCGGCTCCAAGCCCTGCTGCCAGATCGGGGTGCCGTCAAAGGTGGTTGTCGGCACCAGCTCGGTTGTGGCGGCGCCGGGATAGAGGCTTTGGCCCGAGGGATCGCGGTTGGCGTCGATCACATAGCGGTGGAACGCGGCCTGCACCACGGTCAGGCCGGGGATCAGATCGTGATAGAGCGCGGCAATATGCCAATCGGTATCGCGCAGCAGGCGGCCTTCGTCATTCAGCCGGGCGGCGATGCCCGGCGGCAGGAAGGTGCCGACATGCGGCATCCCCAGCACCAGCGGCCCCTCTCCGGGCGTGACGATGAAAGGCTGGGTCATGCCAGCAGGCCCGGCAGGATCTCGGGCCCGGCGGCGTCGATCAGGGCGCCGCTGGCGACGATCTCGCCCGAGGCGGCCATGTCATCCCCCATGAAGCGATCCTCGGCCAGCGGCGCGATGCAGCGGCGGATCGCCGCCTTCACCGCCAGCAGGCGCGGCGAGGTGAGATGCGGCGCGCGCAGCTCCACCCCTTGCGCGCCCATCATCGCCTCGACCCCCAGAATCCAGAACAGGTTCTGCGTCATCGGCAACAGGCGGCGGGCGCCGTGGCAGGCCATGGAGACGTGATCCTCCTGATTGGCGCTGGTGGGGGTGGAATCGATGGAGGCGGGATGGGCGAGCTGCTTGTTCTCGCTCATCAGCGCGGCGGTGGTCACCTCGGCGATCATCAGGCCGGAGTTCAGCCCCGGCTTGGGCGTGAGGAAGCCCGGCAGCCCGTAGCTGAGCGCGGGATCGACCAGCAGCGCGATGCGGCGCTGCGCGATGGCGCCGATCTCGGCCACGGCCAGCGCGATCATGTCTGCTGCGAAGGCCACCGGCTCGGCGTGGAAATTGCCGCCCGAGACCACCTGCCCATCGGCCAGCACCAGCGGATTGTCGGTGGCGGCATTGGCCTCGATTTCCAGCGTGCGCGCAGCCTGGCGCAGCACATCGAGGCAGGCGCCGCCGACCTGCGGCTGGCAGCGCAGGCAATAGGGGTCTTGCACGCGTTCGTCATTGTCGGAATGCGAGGCGCGGATGCCCGAGCCCTCCATCAGGCTGCGCAGGGCGGTGGCGACCTCGATCTGGCCCGCATGGCCGCGCAGGCTGTGGATTTCGGGGGTGAAGGGCGCGGTGGAGCCCATGGCGGCATCGGTCGAAAGCGCCCCGGTGACCACGGCGGTTTTCAGCGCGCGCATGGCGCGGAACAGGCCCGCCAGCGCCAGCGCGGTGGAGACCTGCGTGCCGTTGATCAGCGCCAGCCCCTCCTTGGCCTCCAGCGCCATCGGCGCCAGCCCGACCGCGCGCAGCGCCTCGGCACCCGGCAGGCGCTGGCCTGCCACCATCGCCTCGCCATGGCCCAGCATCACCGCCGTCATATGCGCCAGCGGCGCCAGATCGCCCGAGGCCCCGACCGAGCCTTTTTCGGGGATCACCGGCAGCACGCCCTTGTCCAGCATCGCCTCGATCAGCGCGACCAGCTCCGGGCGCACGCCCGAGGCCCCGCGCCCCAGCGACAGCAGTTTCAGCGTCATGATCAGCCGCACCACTGCTTCGGGCAGCGGATCGCCCACGCCGCAGCAATGCGACAGGATCAGGTTGCGCTGAAGCGTGGCGACATCGGAACGGTCGATGCGGATGGAGGCCAGTTTGCCAAAGCCGGTATTGACGCCATAGACCG
>NZ_JAEULU010000136.1 GCF_016792925.1 Gemmobacter sp. | reverse complement strand
AAACGACGCCGCATGACCTCGGCAATGGCCTCGGCCATGTCACCCCCCCCGCCCCTAGCACGCAAAGCCTACAGCACAATCCCCGCCCTCACCTGCTGCTCGATCACCAGCACCCCCGGCAATCCCTCGATCAGCAGCTGCGCATCCTGCGCCAGCACCGGGAAAGTGCGGTAGTGGCAGGGGATCACCACCTTGAAATCAAAGTATTTCCGCGCCGCCCAGGCTGCCCGCGCCATATCCATCGTGTAATGGCCGCCCGCCGACAGAATGCCAATATCGGGCCGGTGATACTCGCCCATCCAGCCCATATCCGCCATGATGTCGGTATCGCCCGAGACATAGATCACCCGGCCCTCCCCCGCGATCATGAACCCCGCCTCGCCGCCTGCATAAACCGGCCCCTGCTGCCCGGGGATCGACGACGAATGGCAGGCATTCACCATCGTCACCTTCACCCCCGCCAGATCCACCGTGCCGCCCTTGTTGAAGCCGATGCCCTGCACCCCGGCATCTTCCTGCCAAAAGGTGACCAGATCGTAACTGCCGACCAGCGGAATGCCCAATTCCTTGGCGATCGACAGCGCCGAGCCGGTGTGATCACCATGCCCATGCGTCAACAGCACATGGGTCGCCCCCGCCAGGGCTTCTGCCCGCCGCGCCTCGGGGAACATCGGGTTCCCGTCCAGCCAGGGGTCGATCAGCAGCACCGCCGCCCCGATCTCGATGCGGAACCCGGAATGGCCAAGCCAGATGATGTTCATGGACAGACTCCCTGCTGTTTGCCGCAGCTCTCGCCCGGCCTTCCAACTGTAACCCGGCCTCCAACTGTCACCCGGCCCCCGAACTCTAACCCGGGCGCTGTGAAAGACCAGCCCTCACCCCGGCGGGAAATGTTCGGTATGGGTTTCGCCGCTCCGCCCGACATAGACCACGCGCCGCCCCGGCAGCGACACAAGATAGAGCGCACAGCCCGCCGCCCCCGCCTTAGCGCAAAAGCCCGCATAGCTATAGCCCTCTGCCCCGGTCTGCGCCTCCAGAATGGCCGCCTTCAGCGCCGTGGCGTCAAATGCTGCGGCCACATCGGGCCGATGGCCCGCAAACCGCGCCTCCGCACCCGAGGGCAGAAAATACCCGCTCTCGCCCCGGCGGAAATCCACCACATAGCCCTCAAAGCCCGCTTCGGCCAATCGGCCCAGAACTTGCGGAAAGCTCAGCCGACCATCGCCGGCCCCCTCGAAACACTCCAGAGCCACCGCCCTTTGCCGCTCATCCATCATCACCCCCGTCTCCAAGTTCCCTCAGGTGGCGTGCCTTGCACGCGCCCTCGCCCCCGCTCACCCGACCGGCAACCGGGTCAGGCCCTGCGCCTCGGCCAGCTTTTGCAACAGCGCCCGCAAACTGGCCTGCTCCTCCGCCGTGAGCGCCGCGAAACAGGCGGCGTCATTCGTATCGGCCAGCGCCGCCAGCGCGGGCACCAGCGCCTCGCCCGCCCGGGTCAACGCCACCCCCTGCACCCGGCCATCCAGCGCATCGCCCTGCCGCAGGATCAGCCCGCGCGCCACCAGCCGATCCGCCAGTTTGGTGATCGCCCCCCGCGTCAGCCCCATGCGCTCGGCCAGCCGCACCTGCGGCACCGGCAACCCGGCGTCGTAAATGTCGCGCAGCAGCACCCATTCCACCACGCTCACCCCCTCCGCCTCCAGCGCCCGGGCAAACCGGCCCGAGACCTGGTTCGACACCTGCCGCAGCCAGAAGCCCAGATGATCGGTCAACCCGGAAACCATATGTTGCCCCTTTTGTTTCCATGGAAGCATATTCGATGTTGTTTCCATGTCAACAAACATCTAAGCGTACAGCCCGTGACAGTTTGACCCGATTTTCCGCCGAAAGCGTACAGCCGCTTACACTTTCCCCAAGCCTTGCACGCTTGGCCCGGCCCGGCTAAACGGGGGCAAACTGTCAAAGGGGGCCTCACCCATGTCGATTGATGTCGAAACCGCGCGGCGGGTGGCAAAGCTCGCCCGCATCCAGGTGGATGATGGCGATCTTGCCGCGCTGGCGGGCGAATTGTCCAATATTCTCGGCTTCATGGAACAGTTGAACGAGGTCGACGTGACCGGCATCGAGCCGATGACCTCGGTCACGCCGATGCGCCTGAAGCGCCGCAGCGATGTGGTCACCGAGGGCGATATTCAGGACAAGGTGCTGAAAAACGCCCCCGATGCCCGCGAGGGCTTCTTTGCCGTGCCGAAGGTGGTGGAATGAGCAACGCAAACGAACTGACCCTCTCCGCCGCCCGCGACGCGCTGCGCAAGGGCGAGCTGACCGCGACCGATCTGACCATGGCCTGCCTCACCGCGATGGATGCGGGCGATGCCCTGGGGGCCTATGTCCACAAGACGCCCGAGATCGCGCTGGAACAGGCCCGCGCGGCAGATGCCCGCCTCAAGGCAGGCGATGCACCCGATCTGTGCGGGATTCCCTTGGGGATCAAGGACTTGTTCTGCACCAAGGGCGTGCCCTCGCAGGCGGCCTCGAACATCCTCGCCGGGTTCAAACCCGAATATGAAAGCACCGTGACCTCGAAACTGTTCGATGCGGGCGCGGTGATGCTGGGCAAGCTGAACATGGACGAATTCGCCATGGGCTCGTCCAACGAAAGCTCTTGCTATGGCCCGGCGGTAAACCCCTGGCGCGTCGATGACCGCGAGCTGACGCCCGGCGGCTCCTCCGGCGGCTCGGCCTCGGCGGTCGCGGGCGATCTGTGCATCGCCGCCACCGGCACCGATACCGGCGGCTCGATCCGCCAACCGGCGGCCTTCTGCGGCATCGTCGGCATCAAGCCGACCTATGGCCGCGTCAGTCGCTGGGGCATCATCGCCTATGCCTCCAGCCTCGATCAGGCCGGGCCGATGACCAAATCGGTGCGCGACGCCGCAATCCTTCTGAGCGCCATGGCGGGCCATGACCCCAAGGATTCCACCAGCGCCGATCTGCCCGTGCCGGATTTCGAGGCCGCGCTGACCGGCGATATTCGCGGCAAGAAGATCGGCATTCCCAAGGAATACCGCCTGCCCGGCCTGCGCCCCGAGATCCAGAAGATCTGGGACAAGGGCGCCGAAATGCTGCGCGAGGCAGGCGCAGAGATTGTGGAAGTCTCGCTGCCGCACGCAAAATATGCCCTTCCGGCCTATTACGTCATTGCCCCGGCCGAGGCCTCCAGCAACCTCGCGCGCTATGATGGCGTGCGCTATGGCCACCGGGCCAAGCTGTCAGCGGGCGATGGCATCACCGAAATGTACGAGAAAACCCGCGCCGAGGGCTTTGGCGCCGAGGTGCAGCGCCGCGTGATGATCGGCACCTATGTGCTGTCGGCGGGGTTTTACGACGCCTATTACAACCGCGCGCGCAAGGTGCGGGCGCTGATCAAGCGCGACTTCGAGCAGGCCTTCGCGGCGGGTGTCGACGCCATTCTGGCGCCGACCACGCCCACCCCGGCCTTCGGTTTGGGCGAGATGCACAGCGCCAACCCGGTCGAAATGTATCTGAACGACGTTTTCACCGTCACGCTGAACCTTGCGGGCCTGCCCGGGGTCTCGGTGCCGGTCGGGCTTGACCCCGACGGGCTGCCGCTGGGCCTGCAACTGATCGGCAAGCCCTGGGAAGAGGGCGAGCTGCTCAATCACGCCTATGTGCTGGAACGGGCTGCGGGCTTTGTTTCCAAGCCGTCGAAATGGTGGTAAGGGCCACCGGAAGCTGAAAGCTGAACCGGCCCCTCAGCGGGGCCGCTTCCTTGTTCGGAGGGTCGCGTTCCATGCGCTATACCGCTGTTTCCATGCTGTTTTTGGCGCCGCTGGCGCTGGTGGCCTGTGGGCCGACGGTGCCCGAATCCGGCGCCGGCGTGGGCTTTGGCGATTACGATCAGTATAATGCGCAGCGCGAGGCGGCGCTGACGACCGGGGCGCCCGTGGTGGCGCAGGGCGCGCAGCCCATCATGGGCGGCGGCGTTTCGGGCGGGGCGATTGGTGCCGCACCTTTGGGCAGCGCCCCTGCGGCGGCGGCTCCGGCCACCGGCTTCTCGACCGACCGCATCGGGGCGGCGATCAACGCCGCTTCGGGCGGCGCAAGCCCGGCAGCCATCCCCCCGGCGGCGGGCGCACCGCTTTCGGCCCTGCCTGCAACGCCGGCGATGCCCGCTGCCGCGCCTGTGGCCGCAGCGCCTGCCACCCCCGCCCCCGGCCCGGCCGTGCCGGTCAATCAATTGCCGACCCGTGCGGGCGAAGGCCCAAATCTGGTGCAATACGCGCTTTCGACCACCAACCCCTTGGGGCAGCAGGTCTATGACCGCTCCTCGCTGCAATTGCGCGACCCGGCCAAGGTCTGCCAAAGCTACGGCTCCGCCGACAAGGCGCAGGCCGCCTTCCTGGATGCGGGCGGGCCAGAGAAAGACCGCAAGGGGCTGGACCCCGATGGCGACGGCTTTGCCTGCGGCTGGGACCCGACCCCCTTCCGCAACGCGGTGCGCTGAGTGGCGCAGCCGGGCCAAACCCTGCCAGGCTGGCCATCGCCGAATTTCGGGCCGCGCCGCCATGGCGCGCTGCCTGATCTGGTGGTGATCCATTACACCGCCATGCCCGGCTGTGCCGAGGCCGAGGCGCGGCTGTGCGACCCGGAGGCCGAGGTTTCGGCGCATTACCTGATCAGCGCCAGCGGCGCGGTGACGGCGCTGGTGCCCGAGGAGCTGCGGGCCTGGCATGCCGGTGCGGGCCAATGGGGCCAGTGTCGGGATGTGAACTCGCGCTCGATCGGGGTGGAGCTGGACAATCCGGGCCACGCCCCCTTTCCGGAGGCGCAGATGGCCGCGCTGGAAACCCTGCTGGCCGATCTTCTGCATCGCTGGCAGATTCCGCCCGAACGGGTGATCGGCCATAGCGACATGGCGCCTGCGCGCAAAGCCGATCCCGGCCCGCGCTTTGATTGGCAGCGGCTGGCGCGGCGGGGCCTGTCGGTCTGGCCCGGCACGGGCTGCGAACCCGGTGATTTTGTCAAGGATGCCAAGGCCTTCGGCTTTCCCGATGTCGCGCCCGATCTGCTGCTGGCGGCGTTTCGCCTGCGCTTTCGCCCCTGGGCGCGCGGCCCGCTGGATGCCACCGATGCCGCGCTGATCGCCGATCTGGCGGCGCGTTTCCCGGTGGACCGCCCGCAAATCTGAGGCCCGCCGATGCAGCCCGACCTTTCCGACGATTACGCCAATGGCGCCTATATCCCCGGCGCGGAGGCCTTCGTGCCGCGCTGGCAGGCCGAGGCTGCGGGCTTTCGCACCGCCCTTGGCCCCCGCGCGCGGTTGAACCTGCGCTATGGCCCCGCACCGCGCGCGGCGCTGGACCTGTTTCTGCCCGAGGGCGCGCCGCTTGGCCTCGTGGTCTTTGTGCATGGCGGCTATTGGCTGGCCTTCGGGCGCGAAGAGTGGTCGCATCTGGCCGCCGGGCCGCTGGCGCGGGGCTGGGCGGTGGCGATGCCCTCCTACAGCCTGGCGCCCGAGGCGCGGATTTCTGCGATGACGGCGCAGATCGCGCAGGCCTGCCGCCATGCCGCCAGCCTGCTGCCCGGCCTGCCCATGGTGGTCACCGGCCATTCGGCGGGCGGGCATCTGGCAGCCCGGATGGGCTGCGCCGACATGGCGCTGCCAGGGCTGGCGCGGGTGGTGCCGATCTCGCCGCTGGCCGAGCTGGCGCCGCTGATGCAGACCGGCATGCAGGCCGATCTGCGGCTGGATGCGCCCGAATGCGCGCTGGAAAGCCCGGCCCGGCTGGCGCGGCACAGCGGCGTCTCGGCCCATGTCGTCGTCGGCGGGCAAGAGCGCCCGGCCTTTCTGTGGCAGGCGCGCCTGCTGGCGGAACGCTGGGGCTGCGGCTGGACCGTGGCGCCCGGCCTGCACCATTTCAACGTGATCGACGCGCTGGCCGATCCGGCCTCGGATCTGGTGGGCAAGGTCACGCTGGGCGCCGCCGCCACGGCGGAATGAACATTTGCGCCCTTGGACAATTCTGCCTAATCTGGTGGCATAAACCCGGCCCGACCGGAAAAATCGCATCCCTTATGACGGATTGACCCTCATGTGTACTCTGTGCGCCGCGCTCAACCCCGGCAGTTCCGGCTCGATTTCGGATCAGCATGTCAATGCCACGGGCGGCTTGCCCAATTACACGCTGGACCAGATCGCCGATCAGCTGACCGACGGCTATTGGAATAGCACCTTCCAATCGAACCGCGCCTTCGACCTCGGGGCGGACCGCACGCTGACCTATGATGTCAGCGCCCTGTCCAGCGACGAGCAATTCGTGGCCCGCACCGCGCTGCAAGCCTGGACCGATGTGTCGGGCATTCGCTTTGTGCCCTTCGATGGCGGGGACGACCTGACCGTGGTGCGCGAGCAGGGCGATGCCGGTAACGATGAAACCACCACGACCAGCATGCAGGTCGGGCAGGCCTTCCGCGGCGCGCTTGGCACCTCGGAGGATGTCGATGTCGTGCGCGTCCGGCTGCAGGCCGGCGAGACCTATACCATGGCGCTGGCGGGCATCGGCAGCAATGAGGTGCATGACCCCTATCTGGAGGTCTATGACGCCTTCGGCAATCTGGTCGCCTCGAATGACGATGCGAACGGGCTGGACAGCCAGCTGACCTATACTGCCGGGCGCAGCGGCACCTATTATCTGGTCGCCAGCAGCTATGACGGCCAAGGCTCTGATTACGAGCTGACCGTGCGCGATGGCGCGAACGGGGGCGGCGCCGATCTGACCTTTGACAACAGCGACCCCGATGGCGCCTATGCCACCTCGGAACTCTCGGGCGATACCATCCTCAGCTCTCATATCAACATTGCCGCCGAATGGGACAGCAATCCGGTTTCGCTGAATGCCTATTGGTTCCAGACCTATATGCACGAGATCGGCCATGCGCTCGGCCTGGGCCATGCGGGCAATTACAACGGCAATGCCGTCTGGGATCGCGACGCCCATTATGCCGAGGACAGCGTGCTGTTCAGCATCATGTCCTACTTCTTCCAGGAGGGCAGCGCGGATGAGACCAACCCGAATTACCAGGGCGACTGGGGCATTCTGGCGACGCTGATGCCGGCGGACATCGTGGCGATCCAGAACCTCTATGGCGACAATGTCACGACCCGGGCGGGGAACACCGTCTACGGCGCGAACAGCAATGTCAGCGGTTATCTGGGCACCATGTTCGGCGCCATGTTCGACGGCGAAAATCCCGGCGACCGCTATTGGCTGGACACCAACATGGTGTTCACCGTGTTTGACACCGGCGGCCGCGACACGCTGGATTTCTCGACCGTGCGGGCGGGCCAGCGGATCTACCTGACCGAGAACACCCTGTCCTCGGTCGGCGGCTATGATCTGAACATGAACATCGCGCGCGACACCGTGATCGAGAATGCCATCGGGGGTCGGGGGCGCGACGTGATCGTCGGCAATGGCGCGGCCAACCGGCTGAACGGCGGCGCGGGGGATGACACGCTGCGCGGCGGCAATGGCAATGATTCGCTGATCGGGGGCGAAGGCGCCGATGTGTTCCTGGGCGGCACGGGCCGCGACACGGTGATCTTTGGCGGCGACCGCGCGGTGACCGTCAACCTCGGCCGCAGCGGGCAGCAGGCCACCGGCATCGGCCCCGACAGTTTCGACAGGATCGAGAACCTGATCGGCGGCAATCGCGGCGATACCTTCACCGGCAGTGCCGGGGCCAACAGCCTGTCCGGGGCGGGCGGCAGTGACACGCTTTCCGGCGCCGCCGGAAACGATGCGCTGAATGGCGGCACCGGCAATGACCGGATGCGGGGCGGCAGCGGCGCCGACACCTTCCGCTTTGCCGCGGGCCGCGATGTGGTGCTGGATTTCACCGACGACATCGACCGGATCGCCTTCGACCGCGATCTGTGGGGCGGCGGCGCATTGTCGGCGGCACGCATCCTCGATTTCGGCAGCATCGTCGGCGGCGATGCGGTCTTTGCCTTTGACAATGGCGCCACGCTGATCCTGCGCGGCGTGAACCGGCTGAACATGCTCGGCGACGATATTTTCAGCTTCTGAACCAGTTGCCCCCGCGCCGGGTGAATGCCGGGCGCGGGGGTCAGATCACCTCGATCACATGATGCAGATCGGCCAGCCGGTCGATCCCGTCGACGATCACCACGCGACCGCGCCCGAAATCCAGCCGCACGCCATCGCGCCCCACCTCGCCCCAATCCTCCACGATCTCGCGCGCCGAGAGGCCGCGCACGATGCGCAGCACCTCGCTGTTCAGCACCAGCCGATCCCCCTGCCCGGCGTTGAAATCGGTGATCACGTCGCGCCCGCTGCTATAGACGAAATCATCGGCGCCGCGCCCGCCGGTCAGCCGGTCGCGCCCCGCGCCCCCTGACAGCCAATCATTGCCGCTGCCACCCGACACGATGTCCGCGCCGCTGCCCCCCATCAGGGTGTCGCGGCCCGCAAGCCCGGAAAGCCGGTCTTTCCCGGCCCGGCCCGACAGCCAGTTATCCCCGCGATTGCCCGACAGGTGATCACCCCGCCCGCTGCCCTCCAGCCCCTCGATGCCCAGCAGCAGGTCGCGCCCCTGCCCGGTATCCTGCGCCACATGCCGCGTCAGCGACACCCGCACCGCAGCGCCTCCGATATAGCTGGCCACGTCAACGCCCTTGCCCCCCCGCAGCACATCATCGGAAAGTCCGCCATGCAGCCAGTCCGCGCCGCTGCCGCCCAGCAACCGGTCTGCCGATTTCCCACCCGACAGCCGGTCATTTCCCGCACCGCCATAGAGCGAGTCCTGACCTTTGCCGCCCCACAGCCTGTCATTGCCAGCACCACCATACAGCCTGTCATCACCCGAAGCGCCGCGCAGTTGGTCATGGCCCTCCATGCCCCAGAAGCTGTTGTCGGCCAGACTGCCCAGGATCGTATCGGCGGCGGTGCCGGCCATGACATTCTCCACCGAGGTGAAGCTGTCCTGGCCCTGGCCGGTCTGCTGCGCCGCCGTGGTGCCCAGATTGAGCCGCAGCGCCACATCGCCCGTCGCCAGCAACAGGTCGATCCCGGCGCCGCCGTCATGGCGGTCATTGCCCGCCTCCCACAGCAGCGTGTCATTGCCGTCACCGCCGAACAGCAGGTCATTGCCGCTGCCCCCCATCAGCCGGTCGTGATCCAGCCCGCCATAGAGCCGGTCATTCTGTCCGCCGCCCTCCAGACGGTCAGTGCCACGGCCCCCGAACAGCAGGTCGGTGCCGGTATCGCCTTGCAGGATATTGGCCAGCCCGTTGCCGCTGAGCGTGTCATTGCCCCAGCCGCCCTTCAGGTTCTCGATCCCCGCCAGCAGATCGCTGCCCCGGCCCAGCGTGTTCTGTGCCGTGGTCAGCGACAGATCGACCCGCACCGCCGCGCGCCCGTCATACAGCGCCCAATCGCTGCCGGAGCCGCCGATCAGCGTGTCATTGTGATTGCCGCCCGAAAGCGTGTCATTGCCCTCGTCGCCCTCCAGCAGGTCATGGCCTTCGCTGCCCAGGATCAGGTCATCCCCCGCCGCGCCGCGCAGGCTGTTGGCGGCGCTGTCCCCGGCCAGGCGGTCATGGTGGCGGCTGCCCAGCAGCGCCTCGATCCCGGCCAGCCGGTCGCCTGCCGCATCGCCGCCCAGCTGGCTGGCGCGGCCAAGATCCACATCCACCGCGCTGGAGGAACTGCTCCAGCTGGCCCAGTCGATCCCCGCGCCACCCTCGATCCTGTCGGCCCCGCTCCCGCCACTCAGCACATCATTCTCGGCGCCGCCCTCCAGCCGGTCATTGCCCGCGCCGCCCTCCAGCCGGTCGGCCCCGCCCCCGCCCTGAAGCCGGTTGTCACCGGCACTGCCGGTCAGCACATCGGCGAACCGGCTGCCGGACAGGTTTTCGATCCCCTCCAGCCGATCCCCGGCCGAGCTGCCCGAGGGATGACCGCCATCCGGCGACAGGTTCGCCACCACGCCGGCCGTCGCCTCGCCGAAATCCACCAGATCGCGCCCGTTGCCGCCCACGAAGAGATCGCCCCCGCCCACCGCAATCAGCGTGTCATCGCCGCCGCCGCCGGTCAGCGTCTCGCGCGCGCTGGTGCCGCGCAGGCTGCGCCCGGCCACCACCGCAGGCTCCACCACATGCCACAGGCCGAAAAGCTGCGACGAGGTGAAGACATCCGAGGAAAAATCGCGCCCATCCGCCGAATAGACCGTCAGCACCTCCTCGCCCCAGCGGATCACCACCGCGCCGCGCCGCTCGGCCATGGGCAAGACCTCGACCGAATAGATCCGTCCCCAGGCCGAAAGGTCCAGCCGGTCCTCCGAGGGGTCGAAATCGCGGATGATGTCGGCGGCGCCGTCGCGGCTCAGCACAAAGACATCCGCCCCGTCGCCGCCGCGCAGATCATCGCTGCCCGCGCCATCCACCAGCACATCGGCGCCATCGCCGCCGGAAAGCCGGTCATTGCCGCCATGACCCCAAAGCAGATCGCCCTGCGCCCCGCCGGTCAGCGTGTCATCGCCGGTGCTGCCGCGCTGCTGCGCCGCCAGCGTGCCGGGATCGAAGCGCAGCCGGATCAGCCCGGCCCCCTCGCCCGCCACCACCAGCTCCACCTTGTTGCCCACCACCACCGCCTCCAGCGCGGTGATGTCATCCAGCGCCATATCCGGCCCGGCCAGCAGCTGCCCCGCCGCGATCAGCCGCCCGTCGGGCAGCATCATGAAGGCCGAGATGCCCGCATCCGCCCCGCCCGCAAAGATGAACACCCGGTCGCCCATCTGCACCGTGGCCAGCGCCTGCACCGACTGGAACCTTGTGTCCAGCGTGTCGATGATGTGATCGGCCAGCCGCAGATCGCCCGCCGCCGTCACCTCCACCACCGAGATCGAGGAGGAGCCGCTGCCCGCCACCACCGCCCAGGCCCGGCCATAGCCCTGCACCAGCTCCAGCGCCGAGGGCGTGGCAAGGCCCAGCCCCGCCGTGGCGCCAAGGCTCGCCTGTGCCTCCAGCGTGCCATCGTCGCGCAGCCGCCAGAGGCGCAGCGCCTCCTCGGCGGTCGATAGCGACAGCACGAGGCTTTGCCCGCCCAGATCCAGCGTTGCCAGTGCCCGCACATCCACCGTCTGACTGCCCGCCCCGGCCATCGGCGCCTGATCGACCGCCACCAGCCGCCCGTTGGCATTCAGCCGCCAGACCTCCAGCGCGCCGCTGCCCTGCGCCGCCACCACCGCATAGCTGATGCCGCCGCGCGCCACGAAGGTCTGCGCCGTGACGATGCCCACCGGGCCTTGCACGAACGCGAAATCGGTGGCGATGGCGCCGCTGTCCTCCAGCCGCCAGCCGCCCATGCGATTGCCCCAGCCGCCGGTCCAGACCAGCCGCTCCTGCCCGCCCACCGAGGCCACCGACAGCAGTGAGGGCGCCGACAGCGCGCTGCCTGCGGCCAGCCCCTGCTGGTCGATCAGCACAAGACCCGAGCCGGTCAGCTCCAGCGCCAACAGCCCGCCCCCGGCGCGCGTGGTGGTGAACAGCTGGATCTGCCCTTCCACCACCCGCGTCACAATATCCGTGATCCCGGCAAGCATCTGCGATGCCGCAGCGCGAAACACGCCCAGATTGCTGAACTGGCCCACCCGACCATCCACCCGATTTATTCACCCGGGTTCAGGATGGGGCAGCTTGCTTTTCCGGCCCTTAACAGACCAAGGCAGGGCCGGTCATTGCTGGGGCAAGATTGTGGCCTTTGGCGTCAATACTTTTGAAACCTCCGTTGCCAGAGGGTTAAGACGCAAAAAGGGGGGCCATGGCCCCCCCGTTGTCGTCCGACCGGCTTTGGAGGCCGTGACCGAGGGGCTTAACGCCCCACCCCCTCATAGCTGACGAATCCCGCCTCCAGCACTTCCTCGCGCGCATAGACATTGCGCAGATCGGCCATGCGCGGATGCGCCATCTTGCGGGCCAGCTTGCCCAGATCCAGCGCGCGGAACTCGTTCCATTCGGTCAAAACCACCACCAGATCGGCGCCCTGCGCCGCGCCATAGGCGCTTTCCACCCATTTGACACCGGGCAACAGCGCCTCGCCCTCATGCCGCCCCTGCGGATCGACAACCCGCACCCTGGCCCCCGCCCCCACCAGCGCGGGCACGATGGTCAGCGCGGGCGCGTCGCGCATGTCATCGGTATCGGGTTTGAAGGTGACGCCGAAGACCGCGATGGTCTTGTCGCGCAACACCCCGTCCAGCTGATCCTCGATCTTGGCGATCATGCGATGCTTGATCTCCTCATTCACCCGGATCACGGTCTCGGTGATCTGCATCGGCACGGCATGTTCCTGTCCGATCCGGGCCAAAGCCTTGGTATCCTTGGGGAAACAACTGCCACCATAGCCGGGGCCCGCATGCAGGAATTTCGGCCCGATCCGGCCATCCATCCCGATGCCCTTGCTCACCGCCTTCACATCCGCCCCCACGCGCTCGCACAGCGCGGCGATCTCGTTGATGAAGGTGATCTTGGTCGCCAGAAAGGCATTGGCCGCATATTTGATCATCTCGGCCGATTCCAGATTGGTATAGACCACCGGGAAATCGCGCAGCGACAGCGGGCGATAGAGATCGGCCATCACCTTCTGCGCCCGTGCGCTTTCCACCCCGATCACCACCCGGTCGGGGCGCATGAAATCGTCGATCGCCGCCCCCTCGCGCAGAAATTCCGGGTTCGAGGCCACGTCAAAGGCCTTGTCCCCCGCCGTGCGCGCCACCGCCTCGGCCACTTTGCGATTGGTGCCCACCGGCACGGTGCTTTTGGTCACGATGACCGCATAATCCTCTAGCGCCGCCCCGATTTCCTCTGCCGCCGCCATGACATAGCGCAGATCGGCATGGCCATCGCCGCGCCGCGTGGGCGTGCCGACGGCGATGAACACCGCCTCGGCGCCCTTGACCGCCTCGGCCAGATCCAGCGTGAAAGACAGCCGCCCGGCCGCCACATTGCGCGCCATCAGGGCCTCCAGCCCCGGCTCATAGATCGGCACCGCGCCCGCGCGCAGCTTCTCGACCTTCGCCGGGTCTTTATCGACGCAGACAACCTCATGCCCGAAATCCGAGAAACACACCCCCGAGACCAGCCCGACATAGCCCGTCCCGATCATCGCAATCTTCATCTGCCTGCCCGTTCCGCCGCCCGAAGGCCGCGCCTTGCCCTTGATGGTTATGCGCCCTGCCGTGGCAGGCCGCGTTCTGTCACGGGTTTACCGCGAAATCCCGGCAAGATTAAGGCTTTGTTGATGATGCGGCAACAGTCACAGCTTGGCCTCATTGACCGAAGGCGTCACCCCGCGCCGCTTCAACAGCGCCTCGCGGAAGGTGATATAGCTGATCGCCGCGATGATCACCGCGCCGCCCAGCAGCACAAAGCCATCCACCGGCTCGCCAAAGACCAGCGCGCCCAGCAGGGAGGCCCAAAGCAGTTGCAGAAAGGTGACCGGCTGCGTCACCGTCATCGGCGCCACCGCAAAGGCCCGCGTCATGCAATAATGGCCCGAAGTGGCAAACAGCGCCACCAGCGCCAGCGCGCCCAGCTGCGTCGCGGTCACCGGCACCCAGACCCACAGCGCCAGCGGCGCAAGGCCCAGCGTGACCGTCAGGCTCATCATCGCCACAATGACCGCCGCCGAAACCTGCCCGCTCAGCCGCTTGGCAAAAAGGTAAGACCCGGCAAAGAAAAACGCGGCCCCCATCTGCGACAGATGCCCCAGGCTCAGCTCGCGCAGACCGGGGCGCAGCACGATCAACGCGCCACAAATCGCCACCCCCACCGCCAGAAGCCGCCGCAAAGCCAGTTGTTCTCCGAAAAACAGCGCCGCCCCCAGCGTCACGAGAATGGGATTGAGGTAGCCGATCGCCGTCACCTCGGCCACCGGCAGCCGCGCCATGGCGTAAAACCAGCAGATCACCGCCGCCATATGCACCAGCCCGCGCAAGCCGAACAGCCGCAAGGTGCCGGGCGGCAGCGGCTTGCCCAGCATCGGCAGCAGCGTGGGCAGCAGGAACAGCACCCCAAAGCCAAAGCGGATAAAGGCCCCCTGCGCTGCGGGCAGATCGGTGCCCAGGGCCCGCACCAGCCCGTTGACCGCCACGAAACTGCCGCCCGAGGCCAGCATCCACATCACGCCCTGCACGGGCCTCGTCACTTGCGCATCCATGCCGCCAGCCAAACCCGGCGCGCGGGCGGGCGCAAGCGCCGTTTTGTCACCCATACAACTCCGCCGGGCGCTCAGCCCCCGAAGGCCAGCCCAGCCGCCAGCGCCCACATGGTCAGGCCCACCACGATCTCCAGCACCACCCAGGCGCGGGGTTTGGCGAAGACCGGCGCGAGCAGCCGCGCGCCATAGCCAAGCGCCGCAAAGAAGCTCAGCGAGGCACAGGCGGCGGCGATGCCGAAGACGAGGCCATGCGGTGCATATTGCGCCGAGATCGACCCGATCAGCACCACCGTATCCAGATAGACATGCGGATTGGCCCAGGTGAACAGCAGGCACATCGCCACGATGCGCCGCAGGGGCACCGGCGCGCTCTCGGCGGGCACCAGCGCCTCGCCCCCCTTGGCCGCCGCGCGAAACCGCAAGGCGCCATAAACGGTCAGGAAGGCCACCCCCAGCCAGCGCATCGCCTCGCCAAACCACGGCGCCGCCTGCGCGATGGCGCCAAAGCCGCCCACCCCCGCCGCGATCAGCGCCGCATCCGAGGCCGCGCAGATCGCCACCACGACACCCACATGTTCGCGGCGCAGCCCCTGCCGCAGCACAAAGGCATTCTGCGCGCCAATCGCCGCAATCAGGCTGAGCGCCACCAGATAGCCGGACAGGGCTGCTTCGAACATTTGCGCTTCTCCTTGGATATGGGCGACTGCGGGCTTGACATAGCGGCGCGGAGGCGGATCAATCCAGTTAAAGTTTTTCAGCCAGATGAAGCAAAACTGATGCTGGACTATCCGCAACTGGAGGCCCTCGCGGCGGTGCATCGCCGCGGCAGCTTTGATCTGGCCGCCGCGCAGCTCGGCCTTACACCCTCGGCGGTGTCACAACGGGTCAAGGCGCTGGAGGACCGGATCGGCGCCTTGCTGGTGCATCGCGGCACGCCCTGCCAGGCGACAGAGACCGGGCAGCGCCTGATCCAGCATTTTGACGAGGTGATGCTGCTGGAGGCCGCGCTCCCCCTGCCCGACCCGCAGCCCGCCACGCTGCGCATCGCGGTGAATGCCGACAGTCTGGCGACCTGGGTGATCCCGGCGCTGGCCGAGGTGCCGGACATGCTGTTCGACATGGTGATCGACGATCAGGATGTCAGCCAGGACTGGCTGCGCCGGGGCGAGGTGGCCGGGGCCATCACCTCACATCCCGGCCCGTTGCAGGGCTGCGACACGCTGCCCTTGGGCCGCTTGCGTTATCTGGCAACGGCCAGCCCCGGCTATATGGCGCGCTGGCTGCCGCGAGGGGCGGATCGAAGCGGCCTGCGCCGCGCCCCCGCCCTGACCTTTTCCGACAAGGACCGCCTGCAAGGTGCCTGGCTCAAGGCGCAATTCGGGCCGGGCCTGGCCTTTCCCACGCATCGGCTGGCCTCATCGCAGGGCTTTGTCGATGCCGCGCTGGTGGGCTTGGGCTGGGGCATGAACCCGCTGCCGCTGGTGGCCGGCCATCTGGCCAGCGGGGCGCTGGTCGAGATCTTGCCCGGCACGCCGCTGGATGTGGCCTTGCATTGGCAATTCGCCCGCCGTACCGCGCCCGCCCTTTCGGCGCTCACCCGTGCCTTGCGCCGGGCAGCCTCCGGGGTCTTGCTGCAAGGCAAGCCCTAAGCGCGCCTCCGAATTTTCGGCGAAAATTCGCGCCTCTCCCTCGCACCGCTCACCGCCATCAGAACACGGCCTGCACCTCATACATCACCGGCTCGAAGCTGCGCGACAATTGCCCGATCATCCGGTTGCGCTCGCGCATCTCGGGGCTGCGCAGCATGGCCTGATAATCCTCGCGCCGCTGCCATTGCGAGTAATTGGCGATCCGCGTGCGCGCATCATTCATATGCAGGCCCGCCCCCAGAAAGCCCGGCTGATGGCGGATGAAGCTGGCATAGGCCTCTTCCAGCGCCTCCATCAGGTCATGCGCGGTGCCGGGCGTCACCTCGAAGGTGGTGATGACGGTCTGGCCTTGAAAACTGGCGGTGATCTCTGGCATGGTCAGTCCTCCCTGCCAGTCAGACTGGCACAGAAACGGCGGAAAATCATGCGCTTCCTCGACCCGGACCACCCGTTCTTCGCAAGGCCCGTCATCCGCTGGTTGACAACCTTGCTGCCGCTGGGCTGGGCCGGGGTCGAGTTTATCGGCGGTTCACCGGGCTGGGGCATCCTTTTTGCCGCCGCTGGCGCCTATGCGGGCTACATGCTCCTCATCGTCGGCCCTTCGGACAGGTGACGCGGGCGCGCATTTCGCCGCTGTCGCCCTGCACGGTCGAGGGTACGACATCACAGCCGGTCAGCCAGGGCACCAGCTCGATCATGGTGGCGCGAATCTCCCGATGCTCCCCCGGGTCGGCCCAGCCCAGGCGGATCACCTCCACCTGATTGGCCTTTTTATACAGCACATAGTCCCGGCCCTCGATGGTGGTTTCGTGCCGCGCGCCGCCCAGCATCAAAGGGGCAGGCTGCGCGCCACAAGCCGCCAGGGCCACGGCCAGAACAAGACAGAGGAGAAGCTGCGAGAATCGGGTCATGTCCTCACCCTCGCGCGAAAGGCTTAAAGATCGGTTAAGCAGCAAATGCCGCAAGAAACCCCGGCCCGGCGCCGCGCGCCCCCTTGCCTCGCCCGGCAAATTCGCAAATAAGAAGGCAGATTTGCCAGCAACCGGAGGTTCAGGCCATGCGCGCCCGTATCTATCAGCCCGCCCGCAACGCCATGCAATCGGGCACGGCCAAGACCAAGGGCTGGGTGCTGGAATTCGCCCCCGCCTCGGCACGCGAGGTTGACCCGCTGATGGGCTGGACCTCGACCACCGACACCACGACCCAGGTGAAACTGCGCTTCGACAGCCGCGAAGCCGCGGAAGATTACGCCCGCGCCCACGGGATCGAGGCCGAAGTGGTCGCCCCGAACAGCCGCAAGCCCAATATCCGCCCGCTGGGCTATGGCGAAAACTTCGCCCCCTCGCGCAAGGGCGCCTGGACGCACTGAGCAGAGACAGGGTCGCGGCGCGATCCGGGTCAGGGCGCCCCTCGGGGCGCCTTTTTCACAGCCCCCGCGCCGAACCCGACCCTGCGTTTCCGGGGTTCTATCTCCCTTGCGGCTGTGCCACCCTGCCCGGACCGAAGCCGAAGCGGGGAGCCATGCGATGACCATCAAGACCGTGGTGTTCGATGCCTATGGCACCCTTTTTGACGTGGATGCCGCCGCCCGCGCCGCCGCCGCGCATCACCCGGTTCTGGCCGAATGCTGGCCGCGCCTCTCGGCCGATTGGCGGCGCAAACATCTGGAATATAGCTGGCAGCGCAGCCTGATGGGGCTGTATCAGCCCTTTGACCGCCTCGCCGCCGATGCGCTGGATTGGGCGCTGGAGGCGCAGGGCATCGACGACATCGCGCTGCGCCGCCTGCTGCTGGAGCTGTTCCAGACCCTGCCCGCCTTCCCCGAGGCCCCGCCCCTGCTGGCCCGGCTGGCCGAGGCGCGCATCCATCGCGCCATCCTCACCAATGCCAACCCCGCGATGATCGAAAAGGCCGTGGCCAGCGCCGGCCTTTCGGGCGCCTTCGACGCGCTGATCTCGGCCGAGGCGGTGGGCATCTACAAACCCGCCCCGCGCGTCTATGATCTGGTGATGGAGCGTTTTGCCGTGGCACCCGAACAGGTGCTGTTCGTCTCGTCAAACGGCTGGGATATTGCGGGGGCCGGGGCCTTTGGGTTTCGCACGGTCTGGGTGAACCGCGCTGGCCTGCCGGTCGACCGCCTGCCGCATCGCCCCGCCCATATCCTGCCCGATCTCTCCTCCCTGCCGGACCTTCTGCCATGACACCCCAGTTCTTCACCGCCTCCGATGGCACCCGCCTCGCCTATCGGGATGAGGGGGAGGGCCTGCCGCTTCTGTGCCTCTCCGGCCTCACCCGCACCATGGCGGATTTCAATTACCTGATCCCGCATCTGCCCCCCATCCGCTTGATCCGCATGGATTATCGCGGGCGCGGCAACAGCCAGTGGACCGGCGCCGCCACCTACACCGTGCCGCAAGAGGGCCGCGACGCGCTGGAGCTGCTGGACCATCTGGGCGTGCAAAAGGCGGCCCTGCTGGGCACCTCGCGCGGCGGGCTGATCGCCATGCTGCTGGCGGCGCTGGCCAAGGACCGCCTGCTGGGCGTGGCGCTGAATGACATCGGCCCGGTGATTGAGCGGGACGGGCTTTCCCGAATCTTCGATTATCTGGGCCGCAATCCGGCGGCGAAAACCCATGCCGCGCTGGCCGCCGCCCTACCCGCCGTGATGACCGGCTTTGCCAATGTGCCCGCCTCCCGCTGGCTGGAGGAGGCCGAAAAGCACTACACCTCCGGCCCGCGCGGGCTGCACATCACCTATGACCCGGCCCTGCGCGAGGCCTTCATTGCCGCCTTTGACGGCCCCGAATTCGACGCCTGGCCGCGGTTCGATGCGCTGGCGGGCCTGCCGCTGGCGCTGATCCGGGGCGCCACTTCCGACCTGCGGTCGCCCGCCACCACGGCCGAGATGCAGCGCCGCCGCCCCGACATGATCACCGCCGAGGTGCCCGACCGCGCCCATATCCCCTTCCTTGACGAGCCGGAGGCCGTGGCCGCGCTGCGCCGCTGGCTGGAGGCGCTTCATGCCTGACATCACCGCCATCGAGGCCGCCGCCGCCCGGCTCAGCGGCCATGCCCTGCGCACGCCGCTGCTGGGGTCTTCCTTCCTCAACGAGATCGCGGGCCGCCGGGTCTGGCTCAAGGCGGAATGCCTGCAACATACCGGCTCGTTCAAGTTTCGCGGTGGCTGGTCCGCCCTGTCGGCGCTGTCGCCCGCGCAGCGCGCCAAGGGGGTGATCGCCTATTCCTCGGGCAATCACGCGCAGGGCGTGGCGCTGGCCGCCGCGCGGCATGGCGCGCCCTGCGTCATCGTGATGCCCGCCGATGCGCCCGCCATCAAGATCGAGAATACAAGGGCTTATGGCGCCGAGGTGGTGCTGTATGACCGCGCGCGCGACAATCGCGATGCCATCGGCGCAAGGCTGGCCGAGACGCGCGGCCTCACGCTGATCAAGCCCTTCGACGATCATCAGGTGATCGCCGGTCAGGGCACATGCGGGCTGGAAATCGCGGCACAGCTGGCCGAGCTGGGCATTTCGCAGGCGGATGTGCTGGTGCCCTGCGGCGGTGGCGGGCTGACCGCCGGGGTGGCGCTGGCGCTGGAGGCCCGCGCGCCCGGCCTGCGCGTGCGCCCCTGCGAGCCGGAGGGCTTTGACGACACCGCCCGCAGCCTTGCCGCGGGCGAGGTGCGGCGCAATGCGGCCGCCACCGGCTCGCTCTGCGACGCGATCCTGACGCCCGCGCCGGGTGGCCTTACCTTCCCGGTGCTGCGGCGGCTGGCCGGGCCGGGGCTGGTGGTCAGCGATGCCGAGGCCTTGCAGGCCATGGCGCTGGCCTTGGCGCGGCTGAAAGTGGTGCTGGAACCCGGCGGCGCCGTGGCCCTCGCCGCCGCCCTGTTCCGCCCCGACGAGATCGCGGGCGAGGATGTGATCTGCATCGGATCGGGCGGCAATGTGGAGACGGCATTGTTTCAGCGGGCACTGGCATAGGCCGCAATGGCCGAGGCCATCGCCGAGGTCATGTGGAAACGTGGGCGAGTTTGGGCCGGTGGCCCAAAGCCACCGGCCAGCGCCCGCCCTCCGGGCGGCGGGCGCTTTGCGCCCACCGGGCGGGCGCGGGCCTCTGTCAATTCGGCTGATCCGGTCTGGCGCAGATGTTCCCACAGGGCCGGGAAAACGCGATGCGTTTTCTGATCCGGCCCGGCTGGCGCCCCCGCCCCCATGAAAAAAGCCGGGGTCTCCCCCGGCTTTTCCTTCAGCTGTCCATCTTGAGCGCCGAAATAAACGCGCTTTGCGGGATTTCCACCTTCCCGAACTGGCGCATCTTCTTCTTGCCCTCTTTCTGCTTCTCCAGCAGCTTCTTCTTCCGGGTGGCGTCGCCGCCATAGCACTTGGCGGTCACGTCCTTGCGCATCGCGCTCAGCGTCTCGCGCGCGATCACCCGCGCCCCCACCGCCGCCTGGATCGGGATCTTGAACATGTGGCGCGGGATCAGCTCCTTGAGCTTTTCCACCATCACCCGGCCCCGCGCCTCGGCCCGGTCGCGGTGGACCATGATCGACAGCGCATCCACCGGCTCGTCATTCACCAGAATCGACATCTTCACGAGGTTATCCTCGCGATATTCGCTGATCTGGTAATCAAACGAGGCATAGCCCTTGGTGACCGATTTCAGCCGGTCGTAGAAATCGAACACCACCTCGGCCAGCGGCAGGTCATATTCCACCATGGCGCGGGTGCCCGCATAGGTCAGGTTCAGCTGAATGCCCCGGCGGTCCTGACACAGCTTGAGAATATCGCCCAGATATTCATCCGGGACCATGATCGTGGCCTTGATCCGCGGCTCCTCGATATGGTCGACATAGGTCAGATCGGGCATATCGGCGGGGTTGTGCAGGTCGCGCACCTCGCCATCCTTCATATGCAGCTTGAACACCACCGACGGCGCGGTGGTGATCAGGTCCAGATCATATTCCCGCTCCAGCCGGTCGCGCACAACTTCCAGATGCAACAGCCCGAGGAACCCCATGCGGAAGCCAAAGCCAAGCGCGGCCGAGGTCTCCATCTCATAGGAGAAACTCGCGTCATTCAGCGCCAGCTTTTCGATCGCATCGCGCAAGGCCTCGAAATCATTGGCATCCACCGGGAACAAGCCGCAGAACACCACCGGCTGCGCGGGCTTGAAGCCCGGCAGCGGCGCGTCGCAGGGCTTGCGCTCATGGGTGATGGTATCGCCCACGCGGGTGTCGCGCACCTGCTTGATCGAGGCGGTCAGCACGCCAATCTCGCCCGGCCCCAGTTCGGCAATATCCACCATCTGCGGCTTCAAGACGGCCAGCTTGTCGATGCCATAAATGGCACCCGTCTGCATCATCTTGACCCGGTCGCCCTTCTTGATCACGCCATCCACCACGCGGATCATGACCACCACGCCCAGATAGGCGTCATACCAGCTATCCACCAGCATGGCCTTCAAGGGCGCGTCGCGGTCGCCCTTCGGCGCGGGCAGGCGCTGCACGATGGCCTCCAGCACATCCGGGATGCCAAGGCCGGTCTTGGCCGAGATCGGGATCGCATCGCTGGCATCAATGCCGATCACATCCTCGATGTTTTCCTTCACCCGGTCGGGGTCAGCGGCGGGCAGGTCGATCTTGTTCAGGACCGGCACGATGTCATGCCCGGCATCAATCGCCTGATAGACATTCGCGAGGGTCTGCGCCTCGACGCCCTGGCTCGCATCCACGACCAGCAGCGAGCCTTCCACGGCGCGCATGCTGCGCGACACTTCATAGGCAAAGTCCACGTGGCCGGGCGTGTCGATCAGGTTCAGGATATAGGTCTGGCCATCCTTGGCCGGATATTCGATCCGCACCGTGTTGGCCTTGATGGTGATGCCCCGCTCGCGCTCGATATCCATCGAGTCCAGCATCTGCGCCTTCATGTCGCGCGCAGCCACCGTGCCCGTCATCTGGATCAGACGGTCGGCGAGGGTGGATTTGCCGTGGTCGATATGGGCCACGATGGAGAAGTTGCGGATGCGATCAAGCTGGGTCATGGCCGCGCGTATAGCTTCAAAACGCCCTGCCGGGAAGGGGGAGTTGCGCACCCTCGCGCGACGGCCCGCCCGACAGCCCGCCCGAGCGTCCCCACCTGATGCCCCGCCTGCTGCCCAAAGCGGCGGCAAATCCGCCACGGCGAGGGGGAATTTTGGACCGAAACACTCACAAGTCATTGTTTCCAAAGGAGATACAGCGAGAATCCGCCAGAAAATCAACCGCTTGCCGCGCGACCTTAATGTAAACGCGGATTTGCCGCAAATTTGCCTCAATTTGACAGCGGCGCCGCTCTGGCCCATGCCACTGTCATGGGGCGCGTATCTGCCTGATGCCCCTGCCGCCTGCCAGCGGCGTAACCATTGGGGGATTTGCCATGCCGACCAGCACGGTCAACTGGCTTTGGATCGGGAATGTGCCGCGCATCGACGCCACGCCCGCAACCAACGTCACGCAAGCGCAGGTTGGAGCCGACCAGCGGCTTGTCGACCTTGGCGGTCACGCGCG
>NZ_JAEULU010000110.1 GCF_016792925.1 Gemmobacter sp. | reverse complement strand
GTTCACGCCTGGGCGCAGGAGCGGGTGAAGCCCATCGCGGCGCAGGTGGACCGGGACAATGTGTTCCCCGCCGATCTCTGGCGCGAGATGGGCAGCCTCGGCCTTCTGGGCATCACCGTCTCCGAGGAGTATGGCGGGGCCGGGATGGGCTATCTGGCCCATGTCATCGCCACCGAGGAGATCGCCCGCGCCTCTGCCTCGATCAGCCTGTCTTACGGCGCCCATTCCAACCTTTGTGTCAACCAGATGAAGCTGAATGGCAGCGCCGAGCAAAAGGCGAAATACCTGCCCGGCCTCGTCTCGGGCGAGCATGTCGGCGCGCTGGCCATGTCGGAGCCCGGCGCCGGGTCGGATGTGGTGTCGATGAAGCTCCGCGCCGAAAAGCGCAACGGCTATTACGTGCTGAACGGCTCGAAATACTGGATCACCAATGGCCCCGACGCCGATACGCTGATCGTCTATGCCAAGACCGACCCGGAGGCCGGGGCCAAGGGCATCACCGCCTTCATCATCGAGCGCGGCTTCAAGGGTTTCACCACCAGCCCGCATTTCGACAAGCTGGGCATGCGCGGATCGAACACCGGCGAGCTGGTCTTCGACAATTGTGAAGTTCCGTTCGAGAATGTTCTGGGCAGCGAGGGCAAGGGCGTGCGCGTCCTCATGTCGGGCCTCGATTACGAACGCGTCGTGCTGTCGGGCATTGGCACCGGCATCATCGCCGCCTGTCTCGACGAGGTGCTGCCCTATGCGCAAACCCGCCAGCAATTCGGACAACCCATTGGCAATTTCCAACTGATGCAGGCCAAGATCGCCGATATGTATGTCGCGCTGAATTCGGCCCGCGCCTATGTCTATGAGGCCGCCCGCGCCTGCGACCGGGGCGAGGTCACCCGTGCCGATGCCGCCGGTTGCGTGCTTTACGCCAGCGAACAGGCCATGGTGCAGGCGCATCAGGCGGTGCAGGCGCTGGGCGGGGCCGGGTTCCTGAACGATTCCACCGTCAGCCGCCTGTTCCGCGATGCCAAGCTGATGGAGATCGGCGCCGGCACCTCGGAGATTCGCCGCATGTTGATCGGCCGCGAGCTGATGGCGCAGGCATGAGCGCCAGACCGCAAAAAGGGTGCGGGGAGACCCCACACCCTGCCACCGCTTTCCGCGCGGAAGGCTCAGAACTTCATGACGTAAGACACCCCGGCCACCAGCGGGTCCACCTCCACCCGGCCCACCTTGGCACCGTTCAGCTTCACATCGCTGTCAATGTCGATATAGCGCAGGTCCATCCGCACCGCGCCCGTCTCGCTGATCGCGTAATCCATGCCCAGATGGGCGGCCAGACCCCAGCTGTTGTCGATCTTCAGATCGCCCAGGGGCGAGCGGTCTTCAAAGAACACGGTGTAATTCACGCCAAGGCCCACAAAGGGCGTGATCGCGCCGCCGGTCGGGAAGTGATAGTTCAGCGACAGGGTGGGCGGCAGATGCTTGGTCACGCCCGCTTTCGCGCCGCCCACGTTGATGTCATGCTTGAAGGGCAGGGCGGCCAGCAGCTCCACGCCCAGATTGTCGCGGATGAAATACTCAAAGGTGACAGTCGGGCGGGCATTGCTGTCGATCACCGTGGCGCCCCCGGCCACGGTGCCATTGTCGGATTTCGGGTTCACGAAGCCAAGGCCAAGGCCCAACGTCATCTCGCCCGCCGATTGGGCAAAAGCAGGGGCAGCGAGGGCAGCAGAGGCCAGCAGGGCAAGGGCGATTGTCTTCATCGGTCTTCTCTCAGGTTGATTGCCGGGGATGTAACGGCGCGACCATGGCCCGCAATCGCCGGGGCAAACCTTGACGCAGGTCAAAAACGCCATGGTTTCGCTTGCGACATTCTGGCGCGCAAACCGTTGAAATATATTGAAAACGTGCAGATGAGATACATCATTCCCGCCCCTCTCGCCGCGTCTCTCGCCGCCCCGGCGGGCCGCCGGGCCCGCGCGCCGGGCAACCGCATGACCCGCGCGCCGGGCGGCGAAGACCCGGCCTGCCACCAGCACCGCCAGGAAGCCGGAGCCTCCGGGCCGGCCCTCCGTTCCGAAACCCATCCGCACCCGGCCGCTACCCCGCCTGGCCAGTAAGGACCGCCGCCCATGAAACTCACCTCCCGCATCCTCACCGGCTCTGACAGTTTCAAGGCCAATCGCGCCGCGCATCTGGCCATGCTCGACACCGTGGCCGAGGCCGCCGCCCTTGCCGCCGCAGGCGGGGGCGAGGCCGCCATGGCCCGCCATATCGCGCGCGGCAAGCTGGCCCCGCGCGACCGGGTGGCGGGCCTTCTGGACCCCGGCTCGCCCTTTCTGGAGATCGGCGCCACGGCGGCGCATGGTCTTTATGACGGCGCGGCGCCCTGCGCCGGGGTCATCGCGGGCATTGGCCGGGTGCAGGGGCAAGAGGTCATGGTGGTCTGCAACGATGCCACCGTGAAGGGCGGCACCTATTACCCGATGACCGTCAAGAAACACCTGCGCGCACAGGAAATCGCACAGGAATGCGCGCTGCCTTGCGTCTATCTGGTGGATAGCGGCGGCGCCAACCTGCCCAATCAGGATGAGGTTTTCCCCGACCGCGATCACTTTGGCCGCATCTTCTACAACCAGGCGCGGATGAGCGCGGCAGGCATCCCGCAAATCGCCGTGGTCATGGGCTCCTGCACCGCAGGGGGGGCCTATGTGCCCGCCATGTCGGATGTCACCATCATCGTGCGCGACCAGGGCACCATCTTCCTCGCAGGCCCCCCCTTGGTGAAGGCCGCCACGGGCGAGGTGGTCAGCGCCGAAGAGCTTGGCGGCGGCGATGTGCATACCCGCCTGTCGGGCGTGGCCGATTATCTGGCCGAGGATGACGCCCACGCCCTCGCGCTTGCCCGCCGGGCGCTGGGTCACCTGAACCGCAGCCGCCCCGCGACCGTGCAATGGCAATCTCCCGAAGACCCGGCCTATGACCCCGAGGAGATCCTCGGCGTGGTGCCGGGCGATCTGCGCACGCCCTATGACATCCGCGAGGTCATCGCCCGCCTCACCGATGGCTCGCGCTTTGACGAATTCAAACCGCGCTTCGGCGAAACCCTCGTCACCGGCTTTGCGCATGTGATGGGCTGCCCCGTCGGCATCGTCGCCAATAACGGCGTGCTGTTCTCCGAGGCGGCGATCAAGGGCGCGCATTTCGTCGAACTGTGCAGCCAGCGCAATATCCCGCTGGTTTTCCTGCAAAACATCACCGGCTTCATGGTGGGCCGCAAGTACGAAAACGAGGGCATCGCCCGCCACGGCGCCAAGATGGTCACCGCCGTCGCCGCCACCAATGTGCCAAAAATCACCCTGCTGGTCGGCGGCAGCTTCGGCGCCGGGAATTACGGCATGGCGGGGCGGGCCTACCAACCCCGCTTCCTCTGGACATGGCCGAACAGCCGCATCTCGGTGATGGGCGGCGAACAGGCGGCGGGCGTCCTCGCCACCGTCAAACGCGACGGGATCGAGCGCGCAGGCGGCACCTGGTCAGCCGAGGCAGAGGCCGAGTTCAAACGCCCCACCATCGAGATGTTCGAGCGTCAAAGCCACCCGCTCTACGCCTCGGCCCGGCTCTGGGATGACGGCATCATCGATCCGCGCAAGACACGGGCAACCCTCGCCCTCTCGCTCTCCGCCGCGCTCAACGCCCCGATCGAACCCACAAGGTTCGGTGTCTTCCGCATGTAACCCTCATGAGCCACCACCCCCTTTCATCTGTTCAAAAATATCCTCGGGGGGCGGGGCCGCAGGCCCCATGGGGGGCAGACAGCCCCCCAAGCTCCCGTCCCGCATCGCAGGTCTGACATGTTCCAGAAAATCCTCATCGCCAACCGGGGCGAGATCGCCTGCCGCATCATCGCCACCGCCCGCCGTCTGGGCGTGGCGACCGTCGCGGTCCATTCCTCCGCCGATGCCCAGGCCCGCCATGTCGCCGTGGCCGACGAGGCCGTGGCCATCGGCGGCCCGGCCCCGCGCGACAGCTATCTGCGCGGCGAGGCGGTCATCGCAGCCGCCCTCGCCACGGGGGCGCAGGCCATCCATCCCGGCTATGGTTTCCTTTCGGAAAACCCCGATTTCGTCGATGCGGTCGAGGCCGCAGGCCTCACCTTCATCGGCCCCTCCGGTCAGGCGATCCGCGCCATGGGCCTCAAGGATGCCGCCAAGGCCCTGATGTCGCAGGCAGGCGTGCCCGTGGTGCCCGGCTATCACGGCAGCCAGCAAGACCCCGCCTTCCTCGCGGATCAAGCCACCCAGATCGGCTACCCGGTCCTGATCAAGGCCGTGGCGGGGGGCGGCGGCAAGGGCATGCGCAAGGTGACCCGCGCAGAAGATTTTGCCGACGCCCTCGCCTCGGCGCAGGGCGAGGCCGCCACCGCCTTTGGCAATGACGCCGTGCTGATCGAGAAATATGTCGAAAAGCCCCGCCATATCGAGGTGCAGGTCTTTGGCGACGGCACGGATGCCGTCCACCTGTTCGAGCGGGACTGCTCGCTTCAGCGCCGCCACCAGAAGGTCATCGAGGAAGCCCCGGCCCCCGGCATGCCCGCCGAGATGCGCGCCGCCATGGGCGAGGCCGCCGTGCGCGCCGCCCGCGCGATTCGCTACAAGGGGGCCGGCACCATCGAATTCATCGTGGATGCCTCCGAAGGCCTGCGCCCCGACCGCTTCTGGTTCATGGAGATGAACACCCGGCTGCAAGTCGAACACCCGGTGACCGAGGCGGTCACCGGCACCGATCTGGTGGAATGGCAACTCCGCGTCGCCTCGGGCGAGCCGCTGCCCCTGCGGCAAGACCAGCTTGCCCTGACCGGCCACGCCTTCGAGGCTCGGCTCTATGCCGAAGACGTGCCCGCAGGCTTTCTGCCCGCCACCGGGCGGCTGGCGCATCTGGCCTTCCCGCCGGGCTGCCGTTCCGACACTGGCGTGCGCAGCGGCGATTGGGTCAGCCCGTGGTATGACCCGATGATCGCCAAGGTCATCGTCCATGGCCCGACCCGCGCCGCTGCGTTGCAGCAACTTTCCCGCGCGCTGGAACAGACGCAGGTGGCGGGCACCGTCACCAACCTCGCCTTCCTCGGCGCGCTGGCCCGCCATCCGGGCTTTGCCACGGGTGACGTGGATACCGGCCTCATCGAGCGCGATCTGGCCACGCTGGTCACCCCCCAGGCCCCCTCGCAAGCCGTGAAAGTGGCGGCGCTGCTGGCAAGTGTATCGCCCGTTACCCCCGGCGCCGCGCTGCCCGGCGAAAGCGTATCTCCCGTTACTCTTTCGCCGGTTTCCGGGGGGCAAACTGTCCAGCCCGTTACACTTCCGGGCTTCACCCTCTGGGCGCCCCTGCACCGCGCCATCGCGGTGGAGCGGGAGGGCGAGGTGACCCATGCCACCCTGATCTTGCGCGATGGCGCGCCGCTGATCAGGCTGGAGGGGGCCGAGCATTCTGCGCCGCGCCTTCCCGTGATCCGCACCGGCGATGCCCTGCATGTCTTTGAAAACGGACAATGTTTTAGCTTCACCCCCGTCGATCCGCTGGCGCGCGAGGCGGCCGCCGGGGCTGCGGGCAATGCCACGCTCTCGCCCATGCCGGGGCTGGTGAAGGCGGTTTTCGTCACGCCGGGGCAGGCGGTGCAGGCGGGCGACCGTCTGGCGATCCTCGAGGCGATGAAGATGGAACACACGCTCACCGCCGCCCGCGACGGGGTGATTGCCGAAATTCTGACCGCACCGGGCGCTCAGGTCGAGGCGGGCGCCGCGCTGATCCTGCTGGCCGAGGAGGGCGCCGCATGATCCGCCTGCATCACGTTCCGGGCGCCCGCAGCTTCCGCATCTTGTGGCTGCTCGAGGAATTGGGGCTGGATTATGAGGTGCAGTTCTGGCGCCTCGATGACGGCTCCACCCGCAGCGCCGCCTTCCGCGCCCTCTCGCCCATGGGCCGGATCCCGGTGCTGGAATGGGACGGGTTAACCATCTCCGAGAGCGGCGCGATCCTGCAAACCCTGCTGGAACGCCACCCCGACTCAGGGCTTTCCCCCGCCGTCACCGCGCCCGAACGCCCCCGTTTCCTCGAATGGCTCCATTTCGCCGAGACCCAGGGGCCCATTCTGGAGCAGTTGAACATCCAGCACATCTTCCTCCGCCCGGTCGAGGCCCGCTCGCCCGTGCTGATGAAGCTGCTGACCAAGCGGCTGGAAGTCACGATGGCGCTGATGGAAACCGCGCTGGCCGACCGGCAAACCCTTCTGCCATCTGGCTTTTCTGGCGCCGATGTGATGCTGGGCTTCAACATCCCCGCCGTGTTCCGCTTCGTGCCGCGCGCCGGTTATCCCCACCTGTCGGCCTATGCCGAGGCCATGGAAGCCCGCCCGGCCCATGCGCGCGCCATGGCCCGCGCCGGGGCCGACACGCTTTATACCCGCGCGTTTTACGAGATCCCAAATGTCTGATTTTGTTGACATCTTCGAGATGGGCCCGCGCGACGGGCTGCAAAACGAGAAGCGCCTGATCCCGGCCGCCGAGAAAATCGCACTGGTCAACCTCTTGTCTTCCATCGGCTTTCGCCGGATCGAGGTCACCAGCTTCGTTTCGCCCAAATGGGTGCCGCAAATGGCCGATGCGGCCGAGGTGCTGGCCGGCATCGCCCGCGCGCCCGGCCTGCGCTATGCCGCCCTGACCCCCAACCTCAAGGGCTATGAGGCCGCCCGCGCCGCTCGCGCCGATGAGGTGGCGATCTTCGCCTCCGCCTCCGAAGGCTTCAGCCAGGCCAACCTGAATTGCTCGATTTCTCAAAGCCTTGAGCGCTTCGCGCCAGTGGCCGAAGCCGCCCGCGCCGATGGCATGCCCCTGCGCGGCTATGTCTCGGTGGTGACCGATTGCCCCTTTGACGGCCCGACCCCGCCCGCCCAGGTCGCTCGCGTCGCCGCCGCCTTACGCGACATGGGTTGCTATGAGATCAGCCTTGGTGACACGATCGGCCACGGCACGCCGCAAACCATCCGCGCCATGCTGGAGGCCGTGCTGGCCGAGCTGCCCGCCGCCCAACTCGCCGGGCATTATCATGATACCAAGGGGCGCGCGCTGGAAAATATCGAGCAATCTCTGGCACTTGGCCTGCGGGTCTTTGATGCCGCCGTGGGGGGCTTGGGCGGCTGCCCCTATGCGCCGGGGGCGGCGGGCAATGTCGCAACCGAAGCCGTGGCGGCGCGTCTGGCCGACCTGGGCTATAGCACCGGCCTCGATCCCGCACTGCTTTCGCAAGCCGCCGCCATGGCGCGCGGCCTCCGCCGGGGGTGACGCGATTTTTCGTCGAAAAATCGACCCCTTATCCTGAACCGCTCAGCATATTTGAGGCCCGCGATGTTCGAGACCCTGACCCTCTCCACCGATCCGCGCGGCGTGGCCACGCTGGTTCTGAACCGGCCCGACAAGCACAATACCCTGTCGGCGCAGATGATCGCCGAGCTGACCGAGGCCGCCCGGCAGCTTGGCGCCGATCCCGGCGTGCGGGTCGTGGTGCTGACCGGGGCAGGGGCCAGCTTTTGTGCCGGGGGCGACCTCGCTTGGATGAAATCGCAGATAGACGCCGATGCCGGGACGCGCCGCGACGGCGCCACGGCTTTGGCACTGATGCTGCAAGCCCTTGATTCCCTGCCGAAACCCCTGATCGGGCGGGTGCAGGGCCAGGCCTATGGTGGCGGCATCGGCATGATGGCGGTTTGCGATCTGTGCATTGGCGTGCCCGAGGCGAAGTTCGGCCTGACCGAGACGAAGCTGGGCCTGATCCCTGCCACTATCTCGCCTTACGTGGTGGCGCGCATCGGCGCGGCGGCGGCGCGGCGGCATTTCCTCTCGGCCCGGCTGTTTGACGCCACCGAGGCCCATCGCATCGGCCTGTTGGCGCAGGTCGTGCCTGCCGCCGATCTGGATGCGGCGGTGGAGGCCGAGGTGGCGCCTTTCCTCGCCTGCGCCCCCGGCGCGGTGGCCGAGGCCAAGGCCCTGGTCGCCATGCTTGCCCCGCCCCTGGAGCGCCCGCTGATCGACGCCACCATCGACCGTCTTGTCGCCCGCTGGGAGAGCCCCGAGGCCGCCGAGGGCATCGCCGCCTTCTTCGGCAAGCGCAAACCCGATTGGGTGCGGTAAGGGCTGGGGCGACGCCCTGCGGCTGAAATCCGACAGATTTTCTCGGTTAAACCCGAGAGATTCCGTCAGATTAGCGCCGCTGCTGTTTTCTGCTGCGTGCGATGTCGCTGGCGCAGAAAATCTTCGTATGCAGTGGTATACGGCCTGTGAAATCACGGCATTCGCAGTGCTTTTTCGCGCCGCCTTTGGTTGACCCCGCCCATGGGCGGGAGTAAACGGAACTCAGCAACGATCCGCGCGCGCCGGGCGTCCCTCGCCTTTGCCGCCAGCCGAAGGAGCCACTCGTGGACGGACTTCTCCGAGAATACCTTCCCATTCTCATCTTTCTGGCACTTGCCGTCGGCCTCGGCCTTGTGCTGATCATCGCGGCCCTCGTGCTGGCCGTGCGCAGCCCCGACCCGGAAAAGGTCTCGGCTTACGAATGCGGGTTCAACGCCTTTGACGACGCCCGGATGAAATTCGACGTGCGCTTCTACCTCGTGTCGATCCTGTTCATCATCTTTGACCTTGAGGTGGCCTTCCTCTTCCCCTGGGCTGTGGCCTTTGGCGAGATGTCGATGGTGGGCTTCTGGTCGATGATGGTGTTCCTGGGCGTTCTGACCGTGGGCTTTGCCTATGAATGGAAGAAAGGGGCGCTGGAATGGGCGTGAGCACTTCTGCGAACCATGCGGCCAATGATCTGGATGCAGGTCTGGCCGCGATGAACCGCGATTTGCAGGACAAGGGGTTCCTGCTGACCACCACCGAGGACATCATCAACTGGGCGCGCACCGGCTCGCTGCACTGGATGACCTTTGGCCTTGCCTGCTGCGCGGTGGAGATGATGCACACCGCCATGCCGCGCTATGACGTGGAGCGTTACGGCTTCGCGCCGCGCGCAAGCCCGCGTCAGTCGGATGTGATGATCGTGGCTGGCACCCTGACCAACAAGATGGCCCCGGCGCTGCGCAAGGTCTATGACCAGATGCCCGAGCCGCGCTATGTGATCTCGATGGGCAGCTGCGCCAATGGCGGCGGCTATTACCATTACAGCTATTCGGTGGTGCGCGGCTGTGACCGTGTGGTTCCGGTGGACATCTATGTGCCCGGCTGCCCGCCCACGGCAGAGGCGCTGATGTATGGCATTCTGGCCTTGCAGCGGAAAATCCGCCGCACCGGCACGCTGGTTCGCTGAGGGAAAACGCATATGTCCGAAGCCCTTGCCCAACTGGCCGAACATCTGGCGCAAAAGCGCCCTCAGGCCGTGGTCGCCTCGACCATCGCTTTTGGCGAGCTGACGGTGGAGGTGGCGCTGCCGCATCTGCTGTCCTTCGTCGATTTCCTGAAAACCGACGCGGCCTGCAAATTCTCGACCCTGGTCGACATCACGGCGGTCGATCACCCGGAGCGCCCGGCGCGTTTCGACGTGGTGTATCACTTCCTGTCGATGTACCAAAACCACCGCATCCGGCTGCGCGTCGCCGTGCGCGAGGAGGATATGGTCCCCTCCATCATCCCGGTGCATGAGAGCGCCAACTGGTTCGAGCGCGAAGTGTTCGACATGTTCGGCATCCTGTTCTCGGGCCACCCGGACCTGCGCCGCATCCTCACCGATTACGGCTTCCGCGGCCATCCGCTGCGCAAGGATTTCCCGACCACGGGCTACACCGAGGTGCGCTATGACGAGGCGCTGAAGCGCGTGGTCTATGAGCCGGTGAAGCTGGTGCAGGAATACCGGCAGTTCGACTTCCTCTCGCCCTGGGAAGGCGCGCATTATGTGCTGCCCGGGGATGAGAAAGGGGCCGCCAAGTGAAAGACGGGTTGAAGATCGGGGCCAAGGCCACGCATCGCTTCACCGTGGAGGGGCGGCACACCGTGCGCGCCCTCTTCGCGGAGGAGGCGGCGTTTCCGGCCATGCCTGCGGTCTTCGCCACGGCCTATATGACCGGGCTGATGGAATGGGCCTGTGTCGAGCTGATCAAACCCTTCTATGAGGGGCATGAGGACAGTCTCGGCATCCATGTCGATTTCAGCCATCTGGCGCCCACCCTGCCGGGGCAGGTTGTCACGGTCGAGGCAGAGCTGACGGGCATCGAGGGGCGGAAGCTGGACTTCCGCGTTTCGGCCCATGACGGGATCGACCTGATCGGCGAGGGGCGCCATGCGCGCGCGCTGATCGACACGGAAAAATTCGCAAACCGGCTGGCGGCCAAGCGCGCCGCTGCGGGTCTGGAGGGCTGAGATGGACGGCGACATCCGCGTGAACACCTATGACGACGGCAGCCGCGACGCGGCGCCGGGCGAGCAGCAGATCCGCAATTTCAACATCAACTTCGGGCCGCAACACCCCGCAGCGCATGGCGTTTTGCGTCTGGTGCTGGAGCTGGACGGCGAGATCGTCGAACGCTGTGACCCGCATATCGGCCTGCTGCATCGCGGCACCGAAAAGCTGATGGAAAGCCGCACCTACCTGCAAAACCTGCCCTATCTGGACCGTCTCGATTACGTGGCGCCGATGAACCAGGAACATGCCTGGTGTCTGGCGATCGAAAAGCTGACCGGCACCGTGGTGCCGCGCCGCGCCTCGCTGATCCGGGTGCTGTATTCCGAGATTGGCCGCGTGCTGAACCATCTGTTGAACGTGACCACGCAGGCCATGGACGTGGGCGCGCTGACGCCGCCGCTCTGGGGCTTTGAGGAACGCGAAAAGCTGATGGTGTTCTACGAGCGCGCCTGCGGCGCCCGTCTGCACCCCGCCAATTTCCGCCCCGGCGGCGTTCACCAGGATCTGCCGCCCGCGCTGATCGACGACATCGAGCAATGGGCGCTGGAATTCCCGCGCGTGCTGGATGACATCGACGGGCTTCTGACCGAGAACCGCATCTTCAAGCAGCGCAATGCCGATATTGGCATCGTGACCGAGGATGACATCCAGAAATGGGGCTATTCGGGCGTCATGGTGCGCGGCTCGGGCCTCGCATGGGATTTGCGCCGCGCGCAACCCTATGAATGCTATGATGAATTTGATTTCATGATCCCGGTCGGCAAGAATGGCGACTGCTATGACCGCTACCTGTGCCGGATGCAGGAAATGCGGGAATCGGTGAAGATCATCCATCAGGCCATCGCCAAGCTGCGGGTGGAGAAGGGCGACGTGCTGGCGCGCGGCAAGCTGACCCCGCCCAAGCGCGGCGACATGAAGACCTCGATGGAAGCGCTGATCCATCACTTCAAGCTCTATACCGAAGGGTTCCACGTTCCGGCGGGCGAGGCCTATGCCGCGGTCGAGGCGCCCAAGGGCGAATTCGGCGTCTATATCGTCGCCGATGGCACCAACAAGCCTTACCGCGCCAAGCTGCGCGCGCCGGGCTTCCTGCATCTGCAATCCATGGACTACATCGCCAAGGGCCACCAGCTGGCCGATGTGGCCGCCATCATCGGCACGATGGATGTCGTGTTCGGGGAGATCGACCGCTAATGCTGCGCCGCCTGCACAAAGACCAGCCTGCTTCCTTTGCCTTCACCCCGGCCAATCTGGCTTGGGCCGAAGGGCAGATTTCCAAATATCCCGAAGGGCGTCAGGCCTCGGCCATCATCCCGCTGCTGTTCCGCGCGCAGGAGCAGGAGGGCTGGCTGACCCGCCCGGCGATCCAATATGTCGCCGACATGCTGGGGCTGGCGCATATCCGGGCGCTGGAAGTGGCGACCTTCTACTTCATGTTCCAGCTGCAACCCGTTGGAACTGTGGCCCATATCCAGATTTGCGGCACGACCAGCTGCATGATCTGCGGCGCCGAAGACCTGATCGCGGTCTGCAAGGAACTGATCTCGGCCCATCCCCATACGCCATCGGCGGACGGGAAATTCTCGTGGGAGGAGGTCGAGTGCCTTGGCGCCTGCGCCAATGCGCCCATGGCCCAGATCGGCAAGGATTATTACGAAGACCTGAGCCCCGCGCGTCTGCGCGAAATGATCGCGAAGTTCAGCGCCGGTGACGTGCCGACGCCGGGCTCGCAGATCGGGCGCTTCTCGTCCGAGCCAGCAAGCGGGCTGACCGCGCTGACCCAATATGAAAGCGGCCGCACCCAGTATAACGCCTCGGTGCAACTGGCTGTGGACATTGGCGATACCGTGAAACGCATCGACGGCACCGAGGTGCCGCTGCTGACGCCTTGGCGGCAATCGCTGGCGCCTGCCGCCAATGCCGAAACCGCGCCCACGGCAGCCGCCAAGGGCATTGCTCCCGAGAAGGCCGAGGCTTTGGCCACCGGCAGGCCCGAGGTGAAGGTGGAGGCGCCCGCTGGCGTGGCCGTGGCCGCACCGGGCCAGAACACCGCGACGGGCGATGTGGCCCCGGCGGCAGAGGTTGCGGGCAGCCGTCCGGTGGCGCTTGCCGCGCCGCGCGAGGGCGGCGCCGACAAGCTGCAAACCATCGAAGGCATCGGGCCTGCGCTGGAAAAGCTGTGCCAGGAGCTTGGCATCTTCCATTTCGACCAGATCGCCGCCTGGGGGCCTGCCGAGATTGCGTGGATGGACAGCAACCTGAGAGGCTTCCGGGGCCGTGTCAGCCGCGACAAATGGGTGGCGCAGGCCAAGATCATCGTGACCGAGGGAATGGAAGCCTTCCTCGTGCGCGCCAAGACCAACGATTACTGAGGTTCACCGATGGCCGCCACGCCTGCCCAGACCGAGGCCCTGAAGCGCGACGCGCGGATGGTGGCCTTTGTCATCGCGGGCACCATGCTGGCATGGATGGCGGCGCAATGGCTGGGCGGGAAGATGGGGCTCGAGGCCCGTTATGTCTTCCTGTTCGACCTGGCCGCATTGGCCGCGTTCTTCTGGGCGCTGGTCGTCACGTATCAGATCTGGCGGCGGAACAAATCCGTCCACCGGGGCAATTGAGGGCAGAACATGCTGAAGGATCAGGACCGGATCTTTACCAACCTCTACGGGATGCATGACCGCAGCCTGAAAGGGGCCATGGCGCGCGGCCATTGGGACAAGACCGCCGACCTGCTGGCGCTTGGCCGCGACGGCATCATCCAGATCATGAAAGACTCGGGCCTGCGGGGCCGGGGCGGTGCGGGTTTCCCCACCGGCATGAAATGGTCCTTCATGCCCAAGCAATCGGATGGCCGCCCGTCTTACCTGGTGGTGAATGCCGATGAATCCGAGCCCGCGACCTGCAAGGATCGCGAGATCATGCGCCATGATCCGCATACGCTGATCGAGGGCTGTCTGGTCGCCGGTTTCGCGATGAATGCGGTCGCCGCCTATATCTATATTCGCGGCGAATATGTGCGCGAGAAAGAGGCCCTTCAGGCCGCGATCGACGAGGCCTATGAGGCCGGCCTGATCGGCAAGGATGCCTGCAAATCGGGCTATTCCTTCGATGTCTATCTGCATCACGGTGCGGGTGCCTATATCTGCGGCGAGGAAACCGCGCTGCTGGAAAGCCTTGAGGGCCGCAAGGGCATGCCCCGGATGAAGCCGCCTTTCCCGGCGGGTTCGGGCCTCTATGGCTGCCCGACCACGGTGAACAACGTGGAATCCATCGCGGTGGCCCCCACCATCCTGCGCCGTGGGGCCGCGTGGTTTGCCGGTTTCGGCCGCCCCAACAATGCGGGCGTCAAGCTGTTTGCCATGTCGGGCCACGTGAACACGCCTTGCGTGATCGAAGAATCCATGTCGATCCCGATGAAGGAACTGATCGAGAAGCACGGCGGCGGGGTGCGCGGCGGCTGGAAGAACCTGAAGGCGGTGATCCCCGGCGGCGCCTCCTGCCCGGTGATCCCGGCGGACAAATGCGAAGACGCCATCATGGATTATGACGGCATGCGCGCGCTGCAATCCTCGTTCGGCACGGCCTGCATGATTGTGATGGATCAGCAGACCGACATCATCAAGGCGATCTGGCGGCTGTCCAAATTCTTCAAGCATGAAAGCTGCGGACAATGCACCCCCTGCCGCGAAGGCACCGGCTGGATGTATCGCGTGATGGACCGTCTGGTGCGCGGCGAGGCCGAGGTCGAGGAAATCGACATGCTGCTGAGCGTGACCAAGCAGGTCGAAGGCCACACGATCTGCGCGCTTGGCGATGCGGCGGCCTGGCCGATCCAGGGCCTGATCCGGCATTACCGCGAAGAGATCGAGGACCGTATCAAGGCCAAGAAGACCGGCCGCATGGGCGCCCTGGCGGCAGAGTAACGATGACCCGCACCCCCCTCATCCTGTCGGGCGTTGCACTGGGCCTTTCGGCCTGTGTCAGCACGCCTGCGCCGCAGAAGGGCGCCGCCTTGGCGGGTGCCTATGCTGTGGCGCATGAGGGGGGCAGCTATGCCGCGCAGGTCGGCGCAGGGCCGATGGGTCACGCGCTCAGCCGCGCCGGGTCTGTGCCTGTGCCGGGGTTGGCCGTCACCGTCTCGCCCTTTGCCATGGACCAAGGCCGCCGCGCCAAGGCAGTGGCGGCAGAGGCCTGCGCGCAGGCAAGGGGCCGTTTCCAGCCGCAAGCCGTGGGCCGCTTTGCCAAAGGCGCCTGGGTGTTCGAGGGGGGCTGCGCATGAGGTGGGTTTTGCTTGCTCTGGCGATGCTGCCTGCACCGGCCCTGGCCGAGGGGCAGAGGGTGATGCCGCCGGTAGACCTCAGGATTGCATCGAATATTGATGCGCGCTGTCGCCCCTTGGTGCTGACCCCTGCGGCGCAGGCGGAGCTTGATGCGTTCAAGGCGGGCATGCGCGCACAGGCGCTTCCGGCGCAGCGCGATCTCAATGCGATGAAAGATCTGGCCGACCAAATCAAGGCAACGGCTGCGGCTGATGCCGAGGCCGTCAAGGCTTTCGAGACGAAACATGGCGTCCAACTGGGGCGCAAGCCGTCCAGCCTGTGCAAGGCGGGCGAGGCGGAAATCAAATCCGGCACGGCCATTGGCCGCATGCTGAAACGCAAGTAGGACGGGGCGCAGGCGATGAGCAACCTCAAGAAAATCATCATCGACGGCATCGAGGTCGAAGTCGACGGCGCGATGACGATCATTCAGGCCGCCGAAGTCGCCGGGATCGAGATCCCGCGCTTTTGCTACCACGAGCGTCTGTCGATTGCGGGCAACTGCCGGATGTGCCTTGTGGAAGTGGTGGGCGGCCCGCCCAAGCCTGCCGCCAGCTGCGCCATGCAGGTGCGCGACCTGCGCCCCGGCCCGGAAGGCCAGCCGCCGGTCGTCAAGACCAACTCGCCCATGGTCAAGAAGGCCCGTGAAGGGGTGATGGAGTTCCTGCTCATCAACCATCCGCTCGATTGCCCGATCTGCGATCAGGGCGGCGAATGCGACCTGCAAGATCAGGCCATGGCCTATGGCGTCGATTTCAGCCGCTACCGCGAGCCGAAGCGCGCGAGCGAGAACCTGAACCTCGGCCCGCTGGTCAAGACCGAGATGACGCGCTGCATCAGCTGCACCCGCTGCGTCCGTTTCACCACCGAGGTGGCGGGCATTCACCAGATGGGCCAGACCGGGCGTGGCGAGGATAGCGAGATCACCTCCTATCTGAACATGACGCTGGATTCGAACCTTCAGGGCAATATCATCGACCTTTGCCCGGTCGGCGCGCTGACCTCCAAGCCCTATGCTTTCACCGCACGTCCGTGGGAGCTGACCAAGACCGAAAGCATCGACGTGATGGATGCGCTTGGCTCCAACATCCGTATCGACACCAAGGGCCGCGAAGTCATGCGCATCGTGCCGCGCAACCATGATGGCGTGAACGAGGAATGGCTGAGCGACAAATCGCGCTTCATCTGGGATGGCCTGCGCCGTCAGCGTCTGGACACGCCCTATATCCGCGAGAATGGCCGTCTGCGCAAAGCCGGCTGGGCCGAGGCGCTGGCCGCTGCCGCCGCCGCGATGCGCGGCAAGAAAGTCACCGGCCTTGTGGGCGATCTGGTCCCGGTCGAGGCAGCTTACAGCCTGAAAACGCTGGTGGAAGCCTTGGGCGGCACGGTGGAGTGCCGGGTGGATGGCGCGCGCCTGCCTGCGGGCAATCGCGCGGCCTATGTCGGTAATGCCACCATCGCGGATATTGACAGCGCAAAGACCATCCTGCTGATCGGCACCAACCCGCGCCTTGAGGCGCCGGTGCTGAATGCCCGTCTGCGCAAGGCCTGGGCCAATGGCGCGATGATCGGGCTGATCGGCGAAGCGGTCGATCTGACCTTTGATTACAAGCATATGGGCACGGATCGCGCCGCCCTGGTCAATCTGGTGGACCGGGTGACCGAAAAGCCCGATACGCTGGTGATCGTGGGGCAGGGCGCGCTGACCGGCGCCGATGGCGAGGCGGTCTTGTCGCAGGCCATGGCCTATGCCACCGGCGCGGGCGCGAAACTGCTGGTGCTGCACAGCGCCGCGGCCCGCGTGGGCGCGATGGATGTGGGCTGCACCACGCAAGGTGGCCTGAAGGCCGCGACCGAAGGGGCCGAGGTGATCTATAACCTTGGCGCCGATGAGGTCGAGATCGACGCCGGCGCCTTCGTGATCTATCAGGGCAGCCATGGCGACCGGGGCGCGCATCGCGCCGACATCATCTTGCCGGGTGCCGCCTATACCGAGGAAAACGGCTTGTTCGTGAACACCGAGGGCCGCCCGCAACTGGCGATGCGCGCCGGTTTTGCGCCGGGCGAGGCCAAGGAAAACTGGGCGATCCTGCGCGCGCTGTCGGCCGAGATCGGCGCGACGCTGGCCTGGGACAGCCTGGCGCAGCTGCGCGCCCGCATCGTGGCCGCGCATCCGCATCTGGGCCGCATCGACGAGGTGGCGGTGAACGAGGGCGCCGCCCTGCCGCGCATCACCTTGGGCAATGCACCTTTCGGGCAAGCGGTGGGGGACTACTACCTGACCAACCCGATTGCCCGCGCATCGGCGCTGATGGGCGAGCTGCAAGCCATGGCCAAGGCGCGGATTGACGCGCCGCTGGCGGCGGAGTGAGCGCATGACAAAGGCCCTGCGCATCGCTGGCTGGCTGACCGCTTCGGCGGTGCTGGCCGCTTGCGCGGGCGCTGACCGGGGGGATGCCCCCCCCGCCATCGCCGTTTATGAGGGGATCGACACGATCCTCTTGGATGGCGACATGGTGAATTTCCGGGTGGAGATGCGCAACGCCGGGGCCAAGCGCGATGTGGAGGCCTATGGTCGCTGCGCCGCCGCCCAATATGCGCTGATCCGGGGCTTCGGCTTTGCGCGCCATGTGCGCACCACGGTGGCGCAGAACGGAAACAAATGGCGGGGCGACGCGGTCTATGTGATCTCGGCCGCTTTGCCCGAGGGCATCCGCACCATTGACGCCGAGGTCACTGTGCGCGATTGCGGTGCCCTTGGCATACCGACGATATAAGACTTGGTTGAGGGACCAGAGGCAAAATGGCTGAATTTCTGCAAACGGG
>NZ_JAEULU010000087.1 GCF_016792925.1 Gemmobacter sp. | reverse complement strand
AGCCCCGCCTCCAGCACCAGCGGCCATTGCGCCGCAGCCGGGTGGCGCAACCCGCTGCGCGGATCGGCCCCCCATGTCAGACTGTCGCCAAAGGCCAGGATCTGCCGCATCTCAGGCGATCCGATGGTTTTCGATAAAGTCGAAATCAATCTCCTCGCCGAGGCCCGGGCGGTTGGGCACATGCACGAAACCGTCGCTATCCATCGGATCGGACAGAGATTTCAAATAGTCATGCCCGTCATCATATTCGAGGAACGGATGCAGCAGGCCGCGTTCATACCAGCGGCAGTTCTTGGCCGCCGCCACCACATGCAGGTTCATCGCCGTATTGCCATGCACCTCGCAATCCATGCCAAAGGCCTCGGCCATCCGCATGGTTTTCAGCGCAGGCGTGATGCCGCCCACATCATTCACCCCGGTGCGCAGGATGTCACAGGCCCCGTGCTTGACCCATTCCGCCCGGTGCCAATGCTTGCCGCCCGCGCTTTCCGGCCCGATCACCGGAATATCCAGATTGTCGGCCAGCCATTTGTAAGAGGTCATGGATTGCTCATCCATCGGCTCTTCGATCCAGTCAAACCCGAGCTTTTCCAGCCCGCGCCCCAGCTCCAGCGCGTCGCTGCGGCTATACCAGTGGAAGGCGTCGATCATCAGGCGGATGTTCGGCCCCACCGCCTCACGTACGGCGGCGCAGGCTTTCAGGTCCATCTTCACATCCGGCGCCCAGCTGACCGGGGGCATCCATGTATGCAATTTGATGCCCTTGTAGCCCCGCTTCACCAGCGTTTCGGCAAAGCGGCCGTAATCTTCGGGCGTGGCCAGCCCGCCCTCCAGCTCGTCGCCGCACATGATGCTGCCATAGGCCAGCACCTTGTCGCGATAGGCCCCGATCAGCTTGTGGACCGGCTGGTTGAGGCTGCGCCCGGCCAGATCCCACAAGGCGCAATCCACCACCGCCAGCGTGCGGTCGGTCAGCTGCGCCGCCGAGCCGCGCTGCCAATGCGCCAGATCCTGCCACAGCCGCTCGCGGTCGCGGTGATCCTGCCCGATCAGCACCTTGCGCACGAACTTGTCCAGCAGGTGCGGGCGCACGATTTCGGGCACCGTGAAGGAATGGCCCTCATGCCCGTCTTCGGTGCGGATGGTCAGAAGGGCTTGCTGAACCTGATGGGCGGGGCCGGGATGGGCATGGCCAGCGCTGTCAGCGTGCCGACGGGTCGTGGTCAGAAAAACCCGCGCCTCCACATCCGTGATGATCATGCCACTCCCCTTTGTCTGCCGGTCAATTCTATCTGCCCATTCAAATGATCTATCAGCCCAAATGTCAATAGTTGTCCTACATGTTTGCGTAGATGTCATTCACCTTGCGCCGAAACGGGGCGAAGTAGCGGGGCTTTTTCGATAGCGCGCGCGGCCCCCTGCCGCTAAACAGCACCATTCCCCGTGTCAGAGAGGCCGCCGCATGCTTTGGGACATTCGCGCCGCGATGAAGCCCGCGCTTTCGATCATTGATCTGATCCCGAACGTGCATCGGACCCCGGCCCTCACCCTGCTGCGCCGGGCGGTGGTGGATGGCCGCCCCTTGCCGCAGCGCCTGTCGCCCGAAGACCGCGAGCTGGCCTTTCACGAGGCGCAGGTGCCGCTCACCTCGCCCATCGGGGCGCGGGTCTTGCTTGCGCTGTATCGTGGCGGGCATCTGAAGCTGAAAAAGCCCCCCGTGAAATCCTTGCCCGCGCTGGAGGCCTATATCGCCACCGAACCCGCCTTTCGGGCGAAGGTGGCGGCGGTGCTGGCCGAAGATGCCGCGCGCCAAGATCGGCTGGCCGCCATTATCGCAGACCCCGATTGCGCCACCCCCGAGGAGCTGTCGCCGCGCCTGATCGACAAGGTGATCACCGCCCGGCTGGGCCATGGCGCCCTTGGCACGCTGCCCATTGCGGGGCTGGCCTGCCACAAGGGCCTCGCCTTGCCCGCTTCCGATCGCAGCGAGGCCGACCGCCTGCGCAGCGAGCCGCAGGTGATCTGCTGGTGGATCGACGCGCAGGGGCAGCGGCAGGGCGATCTCGGCTAGTCCGCACAATCAAGAAACTATATTTCCTGTGATGAAAAACCCGGCAGTCTTGTCGGAGGCCGCACACTATTGCTTAAATTTGCACCAAACTCACTTTCCTTTCAGACAACTTTCTTTCCCATCAGTTGATGATTCCAGATTTCCGGTGCTAGCGGTGTGAAAACCGTAACCAGAAAGGCGAATCCATGTGCGGAATCGTTGGATTGTTTCTCAAGGACAGCAGCCTTGAGCCCCAGCTCGGCCAGCTTCTGACCGATATGCTGATCACCATGACCGATCGCGGGCCGGATTCGGCGGGCATCGCCATCTATTCCGGCGCGGGCGAGGGGCAGGCCAAGCTGACCCTGCAATCCCCCGCCCCCGAGCCCGATTTCGCCGGGCTGGAGGCCGCCCTGACAGCCGCCACCGGCGCGGCGGTCACCGTGGCCGTGACCTCCACCCATGCCGTTGTCACCCTGCCTGCGGAGGCGCTGGAGCCCGCCCGCGCCGCCCTCGCCACCCTGCGCCCCGGCGTGAAGGTGATGAGCGCGGGCGAAAGCATCCAGATCTTCAAGGAAGTGGGCCTGCCCAAGGACGTGGCCGCCCGCTTTGACGTGGCCGCGATGAGCGGCAGCCACGGTATCGGCCATACCCGCATGGCGACCGAATCCGCCGTCACCACCATGGGCGCGCACCCGTTCTCCACCGGGCCGGACCAGTGCCTTGTGCATAATGGCTCGCTCTCGAACCACAACGGCGTGCGCCGCAGGCTGAAACAGGCGGGCATGACGTTCGAGACCGAAAACGACACTGAGGTCGCCGCCGCCTTCATCAGCCACAAGCTGAAACAAGGCGCCAAGCTGGGCGAGGCGATGGAAGCCACGCTGAGCGATCTTGACGGGTTTTTCACCTTTGTTGTCGGCACCAGGAACGGCTTTGGCGTGGTGCGCGACCCCATCGCCTGCAAACCCGCCGTCATGGCGGAAACCGATCAATATGTGGCCTTTGGCAGCGAATACCGCGCCTTGGTGAACCTGCCGGGCATCGAAAGCGCCCGCGTCTGGGAGCCGGAACCCGCCACCGT
>NZ_JAEULU010000015.1 GCF_016792925.1 Gemmobacter sp. | reverse complement strand
CTGGTGGCCCCGACCGGCCTGCCTGCCGACAGCCCGCTGATCTGGAAACTGGCGGGCGTGCCGGTTCTGGGCGCAGCTTTGCGCGACATCACCCCGGATGTCGTGGTGGCGGACAACCTGCATCAGGCCTTCCATGACGATACCAAGGTGACGCCCGAACTGGTGGCGCGCTACCGCGACATGATCCTGCGCGAAGGTGCCCGCGAGGCGCTGTTTGAACGCATGCAGGCGGTGAGCTTCGCCCGGCGGGAAGAACTCCCCTGCCTCACCCAACCGACGCTGATCCTCTGGGGGGCCGAGGATGCCTGGCTGCCGCCCGCCTTGGGCAAAGGCTTTGCCGCCGCCATTCCGGGCAGTGAGCTGCATCTGATCCCCGCCACCGGCCATGACCTGCCGGAGGAGGCCGACCCGGCCATGGTGGCGGGCCTCATCACCGGCTGGCTGCGCGCTGAACCCATGTTGCACCCGGCTGCCGGAGCGCCTTCGGGCTGCCCGGCACCCGCCCCAACCCTTTGAGTTGAAAGGAAGACTGCGATGACGATCCTGATCACCGGGGCGACCGGCTTTGTCGGCTCTGCCTTTCTGGCGCGGCTTTTGCGCAGCGCCGATTTCGAGGGCGGCAAGGTCTTTGCTCTGGCGCGCGGCGCCAATGCCGCCGACCGGCTGGAGCGCGCCCTCGCTCGTGCCCTGAACGCTGCCGGGCGCAGCGATGTGAGCGCCGCTGACCTCATGGCGGGCATCACCCTGCTGCAAGGCGATGTGGCGGCCCCCGATTTCAACCTTTGCCCCGCCGATCTGGCCCTGCTGGACACGGCGCGGGTGAGCCAGATCTGGCACATCGCCTCGGATCTGTCGCCCGAAGGGTGGGAGGCCAATGTCGCCGCCGCCCGCGCCCTTGCCGCCATGGCCGAGCGGTTGCAGGTGACGCGGGTGCATTACCTGTCCACCGCCTATGTCACCGGGCAGGGCGTGACGGAATGCCCGGTCACGGCCTCGGTCACCGGGGTCACGCGGTTCAACAATGATTACGAGCGCGGCAAACATGCCGCCGAGGTGGTGCTGGCCGAGGCCGCGCGGCTGCAAGGCTGGGCGCTGTCGATCCTGCGGCCCAGCATCATCACCGGGGCGCGGGCCTCGAAACTGCCCGGCGGGTCTGCCTCGGCGCTCTATGGCGTGGTGCAGGTGCTGGCGCAGGAGGCGGCCCGGCAGGCCCGCCATGGCGCGCGGCGCATCACGCTCTTGTGCGGCGATGGTGATCTGAACCTTGTGGGCATTGACCGCGTGGTGGATCAGATGATTGCCGCGCAAGCCCGCAGCGCGATTGCCGGCGGCGCCCGCACCGAGGCGCGCTTTATCGGCGGCAGCAATCTGCCGGTGCGGCTGGTGGTGGCGGCGCTGTCCGACCGGCTGGGGCTGGAGATCGCCTGCACCCCCAACCCAGCCGATCTGCCCGAAGCCGATTTGCGGCTGAATGCGCGGCTGGCCTTCTTCCTGCCCTATACGCGGCGCGACAATCGCAAGGTGTTTCATGGCGAAGATCTGCCCGAGGCCGACCGGATCTATGAGATCGACCTGCTGAACCTGATCGAGGCGGCGCGGAACGAGACGGCGCATGGCCCGCTGATGGATCGGCTGCGCCTGCTGCATCTGCCGCGCGCCGATGGCAGCCGCCTTGTGGCCTATGCCAATCGCGATTTCAGCCCGGCCCGCCCGACGGCGGTGATCGTCAATGCCTATGGCATGCCGGTGAATGTGCTGCATCCGCTGATCGCCGGGCTGGCGGGGCAGGGGTTCAACACCCTGACCTGGGACTGCCGGGGCCTGCCCGATACCGGCTTTGACATGAACCGCCCGGCGCTGTCGGTGGCCGATCATGCGGGCGATTTCGATCTGGTGACCCGCGCCTTTGGCGTGGCCCGCGTAGCGCTGCTGGGCTGGTCCACCGGCGCGGTGGTGGCCTCGCATATCGCGGCCCATGCTCCGGCGCGGGTGGAAAGCCTGTCGCTGCTGAATGGCAGCTTCATGCATCCCGGCGCCACGCTCACGCTGTTCCAGCAGAACCTCGCCTCGATCATGCCCAAGGTCGCGCTCAGCCCCGGCGTGGCGGCGATGCTGTATAACTCGGTCTTCAAGGAAGATCGCACCCGCTTTGTGAAGCTGATGACCCGCGACATCAGCCGCAAGGCCAATGAGGCGATGAGCGTCACCGAGCCGCAGCACAAGCATATCGTGCAGGCGCTGACCGCCGGGCCGGATCAGGTGTTCCGCTATGCGCGGCTGATCCGGGCCTTCGTGAAGGAAAACCCGCTGCTCTGGCTGGGCCGGATCACTGCGCCGACGCGGTTGTTCACCGGCCCTGCCGACATCACCGCCCATCCCCAAGGCTCGGTCGAGGCGCGCGAGGCGATCCCCGGCGCCAGCCTGCATATCGAGCCCGGCACCAGCCATCTGGCGCTGTTCGACCATCCCGCCTTCCTCGCCGCCGTTCTGGGCTTTGTCGCCCATGAGCATTCCCTGCAAACCCAGCTGAAAAAGGTTGCCTGACATGGCGCGCTACATCGTTACCGTGACCCCGCCCACCCCGAATGGCGACCTGCATCTGGGTCACCTCTCCGGTCCCTTTCTGGCCGCCGACATCTGCCGCCGCAGCCTGATGGCCAAGGGGCATGAGGTCATCATGGTCTGTTATTCCGATGATTATCAAAGCTATCTGCCGCGCAAGGCCGAGGCGCTGAACCGCTCTGCCGCCGATTACGGCGCGCTGATGCGCCGCGCCATCGTGCTGTCCTCCGAGCTGGCGGGGGTGGAGTTCGACCACTTCCCCCCGGCCCGCGACAACCCCTGGTTCCGCGACAGTGTGGAGCATTATCTGGATTGCGTGGCCGAGGATGTTTCGGCGCAGGTGGTCTCGGTGCATCGCTGCCCGAATTGCCGCAAATGGGGGCATGAGGCCTGGGGGCGCGGCGGCTGCAACAGCTGCGGCACCAGCTCGGACGCCTCGCAATGCGAGGGCTGCGCGTCCAAGCCGATCCCGGCGCTGATGACCGGCATGACCTGCATCGCCTGCGGCACGCCGATGCGGATGGAGACGCAAACCGCGCAGGTCTGGGCCTTGGGCCGCCATTTCGAGACCGTGGCCGCCTGGCACGCCACCCGGGGCATGCGCGATGATCTGCGCGATTATCTGGCGGCGAACCTTGCCAAGACCTCGGATACCTGGCCGATCACCCGGCCCGGCGATGCGGGCCTGCCGGTGGCGCGCTTTGGCGGTGACCCGGTGCATACCTGGTTCATGGGCCTGTCTGGCTACCGCGCTGCCGTGAAGGAATATCTGGAAGATCACCCGGAGCGGGGCCGCTTTGCCGACTGGTGGTCGCCGCAGACGAACCTTGTGCATTTCCTGGGCTTTGACTGCTCTTACAGCCATGCCATCGCCTATGCGGTGCAACAGGTTTGCGATCCGTCCGGGCCGACCATCGGGCGCTTTGTCACCAACCGTTTCCTGATGCTGGACGGTGACGATTTCTCTACCAGCCGGGGCAATGCGGTCTGGATCAAGGATGTGACCGGGCTGTACCCCGCCGATGCGATCCGGCTGTTCACCGCGCTGCATGCGCCGGAAACCAAGGCCGAAAACTTTGTCATGGCCGAGTTCAAGGCCTGGGTGCAGGAGGTGTTCCGCCCGCTCGCCGCCGAGCTGACCCGCGCCGTGGAACAGGGCCTGCCCGCGCAATCCACCTCGCGCTGGACCGGCACCGCCGCCGCGATTGCCTGCGCCGATGCCGCGCGGCTGGACAGCTTCTCGATGCAGTGCATGGCGCGTTCGGTCCTGCGGCTGCTGGAGGAGGTGCGCGCCGCGCCCGCCGCCGACCGCCCCGCCGGTTACCGCCTTGCGATCGACCTGATCGCCCCGATCCTGCCCACCCTTTCTGAAACCCTTGCCCGGACCCTGACCCATGAACCCGCTTGAATATACCCCCCGCCGCGTCGATTTTCTGGGCGCCCTGACCGTTCAGGACACCAAGCTGAAGATCTATTCGCTGATCTCGCCCAAATATGGCGCGGCCCCGCTGCCCGGCATGGACAAGATCGCGCAGCTTCTGGCGCCGGGCCTGCCCGACCCCAAGCTGGAGGCCGATCACAAGATCGGTTTCGGCATCCTGCACTGGGCCAATGACGGGCTTTATACCCTCACGAACACCTGGTTCGATGCCAATATGCTGCGCATGAAGGCCTTCAAGATCGACAGTTTTGAAAGCGACACGCCCGAGATGATGTCGCTGGATCACCTCAACGTCATCACCTGTGTGTGGGAGCTGGAGATCTACAAATACGAGCGCGACCTTTGGGTGCGGCAGGTGCTGGCGCAAAACCCGGCCAGCCTGACCGACGAGATCGTCGCGGAATATCTCTCATTGGGGTTCAATGGCTATGTGTAACGCAAGCTGCACCCTGATCCGCCCGGCGCGGGCGGCGGATATGGCGGCGCTGGCCCGGCTGATCGAGGATCACGCCGCCTATGAGGGCCTGCCGCTGGCGGCGGGCTTCCAGCGGCAAGAGGCGCTGGCGGCGCTGGCCTTTGGCGAGGCGGCGAAGATCAACCTCTGGGTCGTGACCCGGCACCAGATCCCGGTCGGCTATATGTCGGCCACGGTCGATCACAGCACCTGGAGCGCGGCGCCCTTCGTCTATCTCGATTGCCTTTACCTTGCCGAGAGCGCGCGGGGGCAGGGGCTGGGGCGGCGGCTGATGGCGGTGCTGGAGGCCTTTGCCCTCAGCCGGGGCTGCGCCCGCATCGAATGGCAAACCCCGCCCGACAATGCCTTGGGGCTGGCCTTCTATCGCCGCATCGGCGCGACCGAGCTGCCGAAGGCCCGGTTCAGCCTTGGTGTTGGCGTGCCGAAGGTGGGGGCGCGCTGCACCGACCCCTGCGAGGTGCCGGCATGAATGCGCTGCCGCAGCCCTGGTCCTGGGAGACCGGCGCCGAGGCCTTCGTGCCCGGCCCGACCACCGCCTTGGGCGATCTCTTCGCCCATGGCCTCAGCCGCTGCCCCGACCGCGCGGCGATCAGCGATGGCAAGCTGGAATTCAGCTTCCGTGCGCTGGATGCGCTGTCCTGGCGCATCGCCGCCCGGCTGCGCGCCCTTGGCACCGGGCCCGGTGACCGGGTGGCCGTTATCGCCGCCAAATCGGCGCTGATGCCTGCGGTGGTGGTGGCGATCTGGAAATGTGGTGCGGTCTATGCGCCGCTGGACGCCGACTCGCCCGCCGCGCGGCTGGACAGTCTGGTCACCCGCCTCGCCCCCGCCGCCGTGGTGGCGCTGGAGCGCGACTATGCCCTGGGCCAAACCCCGGTGATCGGCCCGCGCGATCTGGAGGCGCTGCGGCAAGACCCGCGCGAGGCCGCGCGCTGGCCGCTGCCCACGCGTGCCCCCGAGGATCTGGCCTATATCATCTTCACCTCCGGCTCTACCGGCGAGCCCAAAGGGGTGGAGGTGACGGTGGGCAGTCTGCTGGTCTATTTCCGCGTCCATAACCGGGTGCTGCGCTTCACCGACTCCTCGCGCGTGCTGTCCTTCGCGCCCTTCCATTTCGATGTGTCCATCGAGGATACGCTGCTGCCGCTCTCGCTGGGGGCCTTCAGCTATCAATATCGCGGGCTTTATATCGGGGCGCTGATCCGCAAGGTGATGGCCAGCCAGCAGATCAGCCATATGATCGCGGTGTCCACCATCCTCACGCTGATCTCCACCCCCTTGGCCGCCATCGGCGCCTCGGCCTTCCCCGATCTGGAAATGGTGATGACCGGGGCCGAGGTCTGCGACCCCAAGATCATCAACCACTGGGTCGAGGCCGTGCCGGGCGCGCGGGTGATCAATGCCTATGGCCCGACCGAGGTGACCATCGTCTGCCTCTGCCACCATATCCGCGAGGCCGACCACGCCCGCCACGGCTCTTTCCCCATCGGTCTGCCGCTGGAGGAGGTCTCGGCCCTGCTGCTGGACGCGGCGGGCGAGGAGGCGGAGGAGGGCGAGCTGTGCCTTGGTGGCCCGCTGGTGATGCGCGGCTATCTGGATCGGCCCGACCTCACGGCGGGGGTGATCTTTGAACGCGGCGGTTTGCGCTATTACCGTTCGGGCGACATTTGCCGCCGCCTGGCGGATGGCACCATCCAGTATCTTGGCCGCCGCGACGACGAGGTGAAGCTGAACGGCAAGCGCATCCATCTGGGCGAGCTGCGCCAGCGCGCCATGGCCCTGCCGGGGGTGGATCGCGCCGCCGTGGGGCTGGTGGAGCGGGGCGGCTGCCGCGAGATTGCCCTGATCGTCTTTTCCGATCAGCCTGCGGTGATGGACCGCCTGCGCAGCTATCTGGCGGTGCAACTGCCCGCCTATATGCGCCCGACCGTCTGGGCGCATGGCAGCGAGGTCACCCTCTCCGCCTCGGGCAAGACCGACGAGAAGCTGCTGCTGGCCGCCCTGCGCGCGGCAGTGGCGGCGGAACCGCGCCAGACCCGCTTCACCCTGACGCCCGAGGGCACCTTCATCGCAGACGAAAGGATGAATCATGAGCTTTGACCTGCTCTGCCGCGAGATCATCGCGCGCAAACCCGAATTGGCGGCGCCGGGCCTGTTGCAGCCGGAAACCGATCTGGCCGCCGCTGGCATCGACAGCATGACCGTGGTGGACCTCATCATGGTGCTGGCCGAACACCACGGCGCCGATCTGGAAACCGCGCTGGCCGATGTGGAGCCGCCGCGCAGCCTTGCCGACCTCACCGCCCTTGCTGACCGCTTTGAAAAGGCCTGAAACCATGAACCTGATCCGCAAATTCGCAAACGAAGACCTGCATTACGAATACGGGCTGGACGGCATCCGCACCTTCCCCTGGCCGGGCATCACGCCGCCCTTTGGCGGGGGCTATTGCATCGTGCGCCCCGGCACCGACACGCTGGCCCATGTGAACTCGCCCTCCGACGAGGATGAAATGTTCATCGCCATCGCGGGCGAGGCCGAGGTGCTGCTGGATGGCACCAGCCACCGGGTGAAACAGGGCGACATCGTGATGATCCCGCGCGGCGTCGATCACTTCGTGCGCAATGACACTGCCGAACCCTTCCACTTCTACACGATCTGGTGGAGCGGGCAGGACGTGGCCGCCTATCTTGCCGCCGAGGGCCAACGCGCCCCGGTCGCGGCCTGAGCCGCGCGAGGCGAGGGGGCGTCATGGAAGACATCGTCATCATCGGCGGCGGCCTGTCCGGGGCGGCCCTTCTGTGGTCGCTGGCCGAGGCCGGGCGGCAGGCCTTGCTGCTGGAGGGCAACGTGATCGGCGGCGGCGGCGCCACCGCCCATTCGCGCGGCATCGTGCGGGTCTATGACCCGGTGCCGCAACTGGCCGCCTGGTCGCTGGAGGGGCTGCGCTTCTGGCAGAGCTTTTCCGAGGGGCGGCCCGGCGTCTATACGCCGGTCGGCATGGCCTATTTCCTCGCACCGGAGAATATCGCCCGGGCCGAGGCCTTCCTCTCTGGCCCCGGCGGCAACAGCCATGGCATGCGTCTGGCCCGCGCCGCCGAAATCGCCGAGCGCTGCCCGGTGCTGCATGACGGCTTTGCCGCCGATGATCGCGTGGCGCTTTGGGAACCCGAGGCGGGCCATGTCGACCCGCGCGCCGCCGCCCGCGCCTTGGCCGATGTGGCCGTGGGGCAGGGCGCGGCGGTGATCGAGGGCATCCCGATTCGCCGCATCCGCCAGATGGCCGATCACTTCCGGGTGGAAACCGGCTTCGGCGCGGTGGAGGCGCGGCAGGTGGTCATGGCGACCGGCGCCGCCGCGCGCCTTTTGGAGGAGGATTTGCCGCTGGAAACCCGCTCCATCGTGCTGTCGTGCTTTGCCGCGCCGGGCGGCGCGCAACCCGGCATCTGCCTGATCGACGAGGTGTCGCAAAGCTATCTGCGGCCGGGCCAGCCGGGGCACTTTTATGTGGGCGGCGCCAAGCCCGCCATTAGCCCCAGCCCCGCCGCGCTGGAGATCGACGCCCCCGGCGCCATGGTGGAAAACATCGCCAATGCGCGGGTCTTGCTGGGCGACCATGGTTATCAGCCGGTGAATGCCCATCTGGGCCATGATGGCTATACCGCCGATTACCTGCCGCTGCTGCGCGATCCGGGGCCGGGGCAGGTGGGGCTGTTCACCGGCTTTTCCGGGCGCGGGGCAAAATACATTCCGGTTCTGGCGCAAACTTGCGTGCAAGGCTGGCTGCAACGGGGGCTGATATGAGCCCGCTGCCCGCCGCCGTCGCCGCCGCTTTGCAACAGGCGCTGGACGCGCCGCGCCGCGCCGCGCGCATCGCCTGTGTTGCCTGCCTTGATCCGGCGCGCAGCGTCCATACGCCGGGCTTTCTGCGCGCCGTCTCGCTGGCCGAGGAATTCGCGCTGGAAGGGCGGGCGCAAGTCCTGCTGTTCGACGACCGCGCCAGTCCCGAAACGGCGCGCAGCGCGGCGGGCCAGATCCTCGCCGCCCGCCCCGAGGTGGTGGTGGGGCATTTCGCCTCCTCTGCCGCCGGGGTGGCGGCGCCGCTTTACCGCCGCGCCGGGCTGCCTCTGGTGCTGCCCGCTGCGACGCAGGCCAGCCTGACCGAGGGAGGCGGGGTCTATCGCCTGTGCGATACCGATGCCGATCTGTGCGACTGGCTGGCAGAGGCGCTGGATGTGACAGTGGACGCGATCGAGACCGACGGATCGGCCCATGGCGAAAGCCTGCGGGCGCTGTTCGCCCGAACCCCCGCCTATCAGCCGCGCCCCCGCGCCGAAACCGTGCTGTTTTCCGGCATGTATCGCCCTTCCGTCGCCTTTGTGGCGCAGACGGCGGCGCGCTGCGTGGTGCTGACCGATGATGCCGATATGCCGATGCTGGCGCAGGATCTGGTGCGGGCGGGCGTGGACCTGCGGCAGCGCCGGGTGCTGGTGGCCGCCCTGCGCCCGCAACCGCGCGGGCCTTTGGCCGACACCATCGCGCGGGCCTGCCTGCGCCGCCATGGCCTTGGCCCCGGCACCTATTTCTGGGAAACCGTCGCGGCGCTGCAAGTGGCGACCGAGATCGGCCAGGCCGCGCTGACCGGCAATGGCCCCTGGCTGGGCCGGGTGCGCGACACCGTGCTGGGCCCGATCCGCTTTGATGCGCAGGGCGAGGCGCGGCTGCGCCAGTTCCACCTGCGCGACCTGACCCGCGAGGGTCTTCCCAGCCTGAAAGGAGCCTGAGCCATGCAGACCGAATTTCGCCGGATCGCCGCCTTGCGCGGGCTGATGATGCGGGGCGACCCGCGCGCGCTGCCCGATTTTGGCCGGGCGGCGGCGGCGGGCTGGATCGCGCGCCATGCCCCGGCGCTGCCCGATGGCGTCAACGTCACCCCCTTGGCCGAGGGGCCGGGCCGGGTGTTCACCCCCGCCGGGGCCGAGCCGGGCGCGGCGCTGGTCTATCTTCATGGCGGCGGGCTGGTTTACTATGACAGCGCGGTCTTCACGCCTTTCCTTGCCGGCCTCGCTGCGCGGCTGGGCCGGATGGTCATCGCCCCCGATTACCCCAAGGCGCCCGAGACGCCCGCGCCGCAAATCGCTGCCCATCTGCGCGCGACACTGGCCCGGCTGCGCGCCGCGCGCCCCGGCTGGCGCTTGCAGTTGGCGGGCGACAGCGTGGGAGGCCTTCTGGCCTTGCAGATGGCGCTGCATTGGGCGGCAGAGGGCGCGGGCGCCGAGGCGCTGCACCTGATCTACCCCGTGGCGGGGCGCGGCACCGATCCGGCCGATCCGCATGGCAAGGGCCATTTCCTCGATACCGCGATGATGGACTGGTTTCAGGGCTTCATCGCGCCGCTGATCTCTGACGCCGCCCCGGTCGATCTGCCCTGCGCCAGCCTGCGCGCCCTGCCGCCCACCACGGTGCATCTGGCGGAATGCGACATCCTCGCCCCTGCCGCCTCGCGTCTGGCCGACCGTCTGGCCCAGGCCGGGCGGCTGCGCGCGGCCGTCACCCATCACGGGCTGCCGCATGATTTCTGCCTGTTCGAGGGCGCCAGCCCCGGCGCGCGGGCGGCGGTGGGGCGCATTGCCGGGCTGATGGCGGCAACATGCCCGGCTTGACGGCGCCTTAAATCAACCCGATGGCCGAGGCCTTGGCCACCGCCTGCGCCAGCGACACGCTGTCGAGCTTGATGCGCGCCACTTTCAGATAGCTGCGCACCGTATGCTCCGACAGGTTCAGGATGATGGCGATCTCGGTATGGGTCTTGCCCTCCGAGGTCCATTTCAAACACTCGTATTCGCGCGGCGACAATTGCGGCAGATCGCCCGAGGCGGTGAAAATCTCCGACAGCGCCTTGAAATGCAGATCCTCGGCCAGATCGCGCAGCGTCTGGTCCTGCGCCTCCAGATAGGGCACCCAGGTCTCGCCGCCCTGCGGCATATGGGCGTTGAAGGACAGCAGGCTCAGCCGCCCCATCTTGTCACGATGCGGCACCGAAAAGCCGGACAGGCCCAAACCCATCTGCACCGCCGTCTGCATCATGCCCAGCTGCGCCCGGTCCAGCACCAGCGCCGACCAGCAGAACGGCGCCTCGGTCTTGAAGGCATGGGCCACCACCGGATCAATGCGGATGAAGTCGTTCAGCAGGTAATGGCTGACCCAGCCATTCGGATAGTTGGTGCGCACAAAGGGCGATTCCGGCCCGGCGGCGCGGGGGCGGAACAGGTGAAAGGTGAAGTAATCCACCTGATAGGCCCGGGCGATCAACTCGACCGATTCCTGAATTGAGCCTGACAGCAGGACGTCACGCTGAAGATCGACCGGATCGAAGGGTGCCGTCATGTCTTGCCTCATCTGTGGGGCGGGATGGGCAATTGCTATGGGGCGGATATGGCTTTCGTCAAATCCTTTTCGCGCTGCGGTAGAAAGCTGCTGACGATTTTCGATCCAGTTGGCGCGAAATTGAGCAGCCGCCCCCGGCGCTGATGGCGGCGCTGCCAGAATTTCAACCTGCGCGGCCTCCCGGTTCTCCCCTCTGCCTGCCCTCTCCGCGCGCCAGTCTAGCGGGGCGCCAAATTCGCGCACCCCCCACATCCGTATGTGACGAAACCGCGACCCTCAGGGGGGGAAATATCCGAAAAATCAAAGGCTTCCTAGCGTTGGGACATGACCAGCGAGGGAGCCTGACATGTTCGTTTCGATCCAACCCCACCAGATTGCCGCCCACCGTGACCTCCTCCGCGCGACCTTCCGTCTGCGCAAACGCGTCTTCGCCGATCAGCTGAACTGGGAGGTGCCGGTGATCGGCGATGAGGAGCGCGACGAATATGACGAGCTGGGCGCCAGCTACCTCGTGTGGTGCAGCGAGGATCACCGCACCGTCTATGGCCTGCTGCGCCTGATGCCCACCACCGGCCCGACCCTGCTGCATGACGTGTTCCACGCCACCCATGGCAACAGCGCCGCCCTGGTGCGGGCCGATGTGTGGGAGGGCACCCGCATGTGCATCGACGAAGCCGCGCTGCGCCGCGACATGCCCGAGATCGACGGCGCCAAGGCCTTCAGCATCCTGTTTCTGGCGCTGTGCGAGATGGCGCTTGGCCTTGGCGTGCGGCGCATGGTGTCGAATTATGAACTGGCCATGTCGCGCATCTATCGCCGCGCCGGGCTGGAGTGCGAGGTGCATGGCCATGCCGATGGCTATGGCCTGCGCCCGGTCTATTGCGCCTCCTTCGAGGTCAGCCCCGAAATCCTGGCCGGGCTGCGCGCCCGCCACAAGATCGGCGGTCCGCTGCTGGTCGAGGCGCCGCTGCGCGTGGTGGCCGAACCCGCCGAAGGGCTGGCGGCATGAGCGGGAGTTCTTTTGCCGACAAGGGGTTGCGCGGCGATGGTGGGTTGCGTCTGGATGGCAACCGCGCCAGATTGCTGGGGAAGGTGCGCATGACAGACGGTTTGCTGGATATTCTGGAAGGACGGCCCGAGGCGGCGCTGCATGCGCTGGCGGCGGCCGAGGCCGAGTTGGCGCAGAATGGCGGCGACTGGTTTGCTGCGGGCTGCAAAGGGGCGGCGCTGCTGTTCCTTGCGGCGGATTTCACCGAAGCGCGCCGCGTCGCGCCCTATCACCGCGCCGGTCTGGCGCTGATCGAGCCCGCGCTTGCGGCGGCACAGGCACCGGGCCTGCCCCCCGATCCGGCGCGCCGCGCCTTGTTGCAGCTTTGGGCCGGGCTGGCTTTGGTGCAGTTGAATGCGCCGGGCGATGGCGCCCGCGCCCGGCCCCTGCTGGCCGAGGCCGCGCGCACCCCCGAGCTGCTGCCCGGCTGGGCGCCGGTCTGGGCCGGCGCGGCGCTGGCCCTTGCGGCGGAACGCTGCGGCGACCGCGCGCTGGCCCGTCAGGCCTTCGCCGCCGCCCGCGCGCAGGATGAGGCCGAGGCCGTGCGCATCTATGCGCGCTTCAAAACCTTGCCCAGCGGGTAACGCCGGGCCATTGCGGGTAAAATTCCCCCTGCCTGCGGCACTGCTTGCGCTATGCTGACGGGCGACTCGCAACCTGAAGGGGGCTTTCATGAGTTTCATCAAGACGCTTGCCACGCTGGCCGTCGGCTTTGCCGCCGCCAAGGGCGTGCAGAAGTTTCAGCAATCCGGTGGCCTTGCGGGCATGAAGGACGCGCTGCGCGGCGCGGGCCAGACTGGCGGCATGGCCGATCAGATGGGCGCCATGGCCGACAAGCTGGGCCTGCCCGGCGGCGCGGCCACCGTGCGCGACATGGTGAACCGTTTCGGCACCGGCGCGGCGCAGATGACCGAACAGGCCGAGGCCGGCATGGGCAGCCTGATGGCCGCGATGACCGGCGCGGCCTCTGCCGGGGCCAAGGGCATGGGCGACATGCTGGGTGCGCTGACCGGGGCCACGCCGCTGGGGGCCGCCGCCGAGGAAAACGCCAAGCTGATGATCCGCGCCATGATTCAGGCCGCCAAATCCGATGGCGAGATTGATGCAGCCGAGCGCGAAACGATTCTGTCGCATTTGAAAGACGCCTCCGAGGAGGAAATCGCCTATGTGAAGGCCGAGCTGGACGCGCCGGTCGACATCCCGGGCCTCGCGGCAGCGGTGGGCGAGGGCGCCCGCGCGCAGGTCTATTCCGCCGCGCTGATGGCGATCACCGTCGATACCCCGGCGGAAAAGGCCTATCTGCAAGGGCTTGCCACCGCTTTGGGCCTCGATGCCGCCACCGTGGCGACCATTCACGCGGGCGCCGGCAAACCGGCGCTCTAACCCCTGAAAAACCAGCGGCGGCAGGGGTTTTCGCTGTTGACTCTGCCGCCCCGATCCGTAAAAGGCAGGCTTCAAGAGATTTGAGAAGGCGACGTTGTTTCGCCTGATGCAGGAGAGACGACTATGGCGAAGCCGACGACGATCAAGATCCGTCTGAACTCGACGGCGGGCACCGGGCACTTCTATGTGACCAAGAAGAACGCCCGCACCATGACCGAGAAAATGACGGTCAACAAATATGACCCGGTGGTGCGCAAGCACGTCGAATACAAGGAAGGCAAGATCAAGTAAGATCTGCCCCTCCGCAAGGTTGCAAGGCCGTGGCGCAAGCCGCGGCCTTTTGCGTTTGGGGCCCCACTTCGCCCGACGAGATGAAGGCCCCGACTAGATGAGGGCAGCGTGCAGGATGGCTGCAAGGCCCCAAAGCAGGGCAGCCGGTGCAAGGCTTCTCGCCAGAAGCAGCACCGTGGCCCATGGCCATGCATGGCGCGTCATCAGCGATGGCAAAGCAGATCGGGCGGCTTGCTGCGTGCAATACCCCATGATGAGCGCAAGAAAGACACCGATAGGTATGCTGTCAGGGGCCCGGAACGCCAAATCCAGCAGGGTGGCGCAAAAGACGATGACAAAAAGCAGGGGCGGGAGGGCGGCCTGTAGCACCAAACGCAGATCGCTCTCGGTCGATGACCCTTGATCCCGCAGGCGCTCGGTCATCGCCATCAGGGCGGACATATCCGGACCGAAAGCCGCTTCGTAAGCATATTGATCGCTGAGCCAGCCGAACTGCGTATCCAGCCCCAGAATGGCCTGCGCCGGAAAGGAGGCGGGCAATCGCGGCATGCCGCCATCCGCAGGGCACAAGGTGACATGTCGCACCGCATCCCGCGCCAGGACTTGAAGCACCGGCTTGACTTTCGGGTTCAAAAGCAAGGGCGAGTGCAGCAGTTCCTCCAGCACCTCGGCAGGGTTTTGGGCAAAATGATCTGGGGCCAGCCGGTTCGCCAGTGCGGCAAAGCCAAGCGCCGTCGGGGCGCTTTCCGGCAGGGGCGGGGCCGCTTGCAGTGGCAGCGGCAAGGGTTGGGGTGGCACATCGGCGCCGGGCGCGTCTTGTTCCGAGCTTGCCGCCGGGGGGGGCACATCTGCAACATGCCGCTGCGCCATCTCATAGGCGGCACGCAAGGCCATGAAAGACTCGGTCTCGGTCGCCTGATTGATGCCCTTCAGGCGTCTGGCATAGGCGCGGCGCAGGGTCTTGCCATCGACCGGGCCGTCAAGACCCAGAGCAGACCACGGCCAATCTTGCTCAGGTGACATGGGTGTCTTCCAAGCGGTCCATCAGCCAGTGAAGGTTCTGCCGCATAACGCGGATTTCCTCGGGGTCTTGCCGCTCCAGGGCGCCTTCCCATTCCAGGATCACCTCGGTCAGTTGCTCGCGCTGCATGGCGCGCGCCATGGCCCAAGCGGCATCCAGTCTTGTGGAGATATATATATTCTCGGCAGTCTGACGCGGGCTTATCTTCATGCTTTGCATGCGCTGACGCGCGGTCTCGCACTCGGCGTCGGACATCTTGCCCGCCAGATCCTGAATCAGGATCTGGGTCTCGGTGCCCGAGGACAAGACCTTTGCATCCACCTCCAACAGGCCCGAAATATCGTAGGTGAAGCGCAGGCTGATGATTTCCTGCGCTTCGGTGTTGTGGGGCAGGACGATCTCCATTTCGCCAAGCTTCAGGTTGCTTTCAACGCGTGGGGCTTCGCCTTGATAAATCTTGATCACGATCTTCGTTTGCCCCAGCTCGACGGCCTGTAGATGCTTTTCGCGCGAGGCGGGAATGACGGTGTTGCGTTCGATCAGCGGAAGGTAGAACCCTTTACGCGGCGTTCCGTTCACCAAATTGATCGTCTCGACCCCCAGAGTGAAGGCGGAAACATCCGTCATCACCACGTCATCCAAAGCAGCGTCCCGCGCAACCAAGGCGGCCTGCACGGCGGTGCCCAGGGCCACGACGTGATCGGGATTCACCCCGATCACCGGCAGTTGCCTCAGGCGCTTCGCGGCAAAGGCGCGGGCCGCGGGCATCCGCGAGGCGCCGCCGACCAGTACAAGCCGGTGGATATCCTCGGGCTGCAACCCTGCATCGGAGAGGGCGCGATCCAGCGGCAGCGCCATGCGCTGAACGAGCCGGGCCGTAACCTCCTCAAAGCGGCTGCGGGTCAGGGACAGGTCAATCTCATGCGCGCCCAGCTGCGCGGCAATCTGCACTTCGGCTTTTGTCGAAAGCTGCCGCTTCGCCTGCTCGGCCAGGCGCAGCAGACCTGGCCGCAGCGCCATATCCTCGGCAGACACCCCGCTTTCGAGCGCGATAATGCGGCTCAGCGCCTCGGTAAAATCCTCGCCCCCCAGGAAGGCATCGCCTGCCGAGGCCTTGACCTCGATCACCCCTTCGAAGATCTCGACAATCGAGACATCGAATGTGCCGCCGCCAAGATCGAAAATCAGGGCCAGCGTGCTGTCTTCATCTTCGTCATCCGGGGTTTCATGCAGCCCATAGGCCAAGGCTGCCGCCGTGGGCTCATTGATCAGCCGCAGCACCTCAAGACCGGCGATCTGCCCGGCATCGCGCACGGCCCGCCGCTGCAATTCGTTGAAGTAAGCCGGAACCGAGATCACAACCTCGCGCACCTCGGCCCCCAGATGGGCCTCGGCGTCCTGTTTCAATCTGCGCAGCACCAGCGCAGACAGCTCCACGCTGTCATAGCGCGTCTCCCCCAATTGATAGGCTTTGGCCGTGCCCATACTGCGCTTGAAGCAAGCGGCAGCTTGTCCTGGATCGCTCAGCGCAATCTCCCGCGCGGCTTCGCCCACAACCAGATGACCGTCCCGCAGGGCGACCACCGAGGGCGTCATGAACGACCCCAGCGCATTGGGGATCAGGTCGGGTTTGCCGTCCCGAAATACCGCAATCAGCGAATGTGTGGTGCCAAGATCAATTCCAAAATGCACCCATTTGCCCTTTCGGCACAACCATATCGGTTGTCGAGCCTAATTCGAATAGCCGGAAGCTGCAAAGCAAAAGGCCGGGCGCTTGGCCCGGCCTTTCGGTTTTCGTTCCGGCGCGGTTACTCGCGGTTGCCGAGGAATTGCAGCAGGAACATGAACATGTTGATGAAGTCGAGGTAGAGGGTCAGCGCCCCCATCACAGCCGAGCGACCCAGATAGGCCTCGCCGCCCTGTGCCACATTCATCACATAGTCATTCTTGATCGACTGCGTGTCATAGGCGGTCAGACCGGCAAAGATCAGCACACCGATAAAGGCGATGACGCTCGACAGGCCCTGAATGTCAAAGATCATGTTCACGATCTGCGCCACGATCAGGCCAATCACCCCCATCAGGAGGAAGGTGCCCATGCCGCTCAGGTCGCGCTTGGTGACATAGCCGAACAGGCTCAGCCCCAGGAAGGCGATGGCGGTGACAAGGAAGGTGCTGGCGATCGAGGCGCCGGTGAAGGCGATGAAGATCGAGCTGATCGAAACACCCATGGCCACGGCATAGGCGTAAAAGCCCAGTTGCGCGGCGGCGGGCGACAGGCGGTTGATCATGCCCGACAGGCCGAACACCATGACAAGCGGCAGGAACATCACCACCCATTTCAGCGGGGTGGTGTAGAGCGCCACGCCAAGCGAGGTCAGGAACTGCCCGTCCCGGATCATCACGCCGGTCGCCGGGTCGCTGGTGACCGCAAGCCCCGCAATGGCCCAGGCGGCCGCGCCGGTGATCAGCATCGCCACGGACATCAGCCCGTAGACCTTGTTCATATAGGCGCGAAGGCCTTCGTCGATCTGCGCGGCGGTGGCGCCGATCGTGCCACTGCGCAGGGTGTCATATTGAGCCATGGGTGCCTCCGGTTCAGCTGTCGAGGCCACGCGCACGGATCGCGCGCGCGGCTTATGGGCTGAATATCGGCAGGGTCCGGCCCCGTTTCAAGATGGCCGCCCAGAAAAGCTGCATGGCGCGCGGGAGGATTTCAGCGCCTCCAATGCGCGGGCGCATCCCATTCCGGGGTTTGCGACAGCGCCGCGGCCTCCTCTGCCGTCATGCCGATGTCGCGCAGCAGATGCGGCTCCAGCCGGGCCAGACGCTGCCGGGCGCGGGTCTCGGTTTCCCGCGTGGCCAGCCAGTCCAGCAGGCGACGCAGCAGGGAGGGGCGGGCGGAAGCGGTCGTGCAGGCTTGCGTATACATGTATACACTCCATTTCGTGATACGTTGCGGCGGTTCCATTCGATACAGTGATCTTGACTCGCGGCGATGAATAATGAAAATGAATGATTGTGCGGGGATGTATCACGAGGTGTGATGTGGTGCGAAATCTCGATCTGACGGCGCTGCGCGCCTTTGTCGCCGTGGTGGATGCAGGCGGCGTGACGCGGGCGGCGGGGCTGCTGAACCTGACGCAAAGCGCGGTCTCGATGCAGCTCAAGCGGCTGGAGGACAGCCTCGGCCTTGCGCTGTTCCTGCGCGCGGCGCGCAAGCTGACTCTCACGCCCGAAGGCGAGCAATTGCTGGGCCATGCGCGCCGGATGCTGGCGATCAATGACGAGGCGCTGGCCCGGCTCGGGCTGGCGGGGCATGAGGGCGAAATTCGCCTCGGCGTGCCGCATGATATTGTTTATCCAGCGATTCCCGGCATTCTGAAGCGGCTGGCGGCGCAGTTTCCGCGAGTGCGGGTGAACCTCGCCTCCTCTTTCACCATGCTGTTGCGCGACGGGTTCGCGCGCGGGGAATTTGACCTGATCATCACCACCGAAGACCGCCCCGGCCCCGAGGGCGAGGTGCTGTCGCAGCAGGATCTGGTCTGGGTGGCCGCCTGTGACGGGGCGGCGGCGATGGCGCGCCCGCTGCGGCTGGCCTTCAAGGATACCTGCATCTTCCGCCCCACGGCGCAGGCCGCGCTGGACCGCGCGGGCATCGCCTGGGAGGCCGCGATGGAGGGCGACAGCGAACAGGCCGCCGAGGCGATGGTGGCTGCCGATTTGGCGGTGTCGGCCCGGCTGCGGGGGCGCTGCCCGCCGGGCACCGAGGAAGTGCCGGGCCAGATGCTGCCCGAGCTGGGGGGTCTTGCGATCTGCCTCTATACCGCGCCGACCGCGCAGGGCGCCGCCATCGAGGCGCTGCTGGCCGAATTGCGGCTGGCCTATGGCCCGGCGCGGCGGATCGAAGCGGCGGCTTGACGTCTTGCCCCACGCCCGCTAGGGCGGGGCGCTTCCCGGAGACCCGTCATGACCGATGCCCCCCATCCCGAACGCCGCAACTTCTATGGCCGCACCCATGGCAAGACCCTGCGCGCCAGCCAGAAAACCTATCTGGCCGAAGATCTGGGCAAGCTGAGCCTGCCCGGCATCCGTGTGGCCGACAACCCGGATCGCACGCCGCTGGACATCGCGGCCCTGACCGGCGGGCGGCCCCTGTGGCTGGAAGTGGGCTTTGGCGGCGGCGAGCATCTGGTGCATATGGCCGCGCGCTACCCCGAGATGTTTATCATCGGCTGCGAACCCTTCGTGAATGGCGTGGCGATGCTTCTGGGCAAGATCCGCGATGCGGGCGTGACCAACCTTGCCCTGCATCCCGGCGATGTGCGCGACCTGTTCGACGTGCTGCCCGATGCCTGCCTCGACAAGGCCTTCCTGAACTACCCCGACCCCTGGCCCAAGGCGCGCCACCACCGCCGTCGCTTCGTGACGCCGGACTATCTGCTGCCCTTGGCCCGCAAGATGAAACCGGGAGCCGAATTCCGCGTGGCGACCGATATTCCCGATTACATCCGGCAAACGCTGGAAGAAGTGCCGCCTGCCGGGTTCACCCTGATCTCCACCACCGGCGCAGGCTTTGGCGGCGGCGCGGCATGGAGCGACTGGTATTCCACCCGCTATGAGCAAAAGGCGCTGCGCGAAGGCCGCGATCCGCATTATGTGACTTTCCACCGTCAGAGCTGAGAAGAAGGGAGGGGGCCAGCCCCCTGTTGGGCGGGCCGCGCCAATCACCCCCGGGCGACGTTAATAAAGAAAAAAGGGTGTAGGACGGGGGCTTTGGCCAATTTATGGATAAAAA
>NZ_JAEULU010000153.1 GCF_016792925.1 Gemmobacter sp. | reverse complement strand
GTCATTCACCCTGCGGTGCCCGATGACATGCGGCATGCAGGCTGACCGCAGAGACTTCACCGGGGAGGCATTGATGGCCGAGATCCGCCCAGACATCCACCTTGTGATTGCCAGCGAACAGCTCGCGGTCCGGCAGGCTCTGGCGCAATTGCTCGCCGATCCCGGCATGCGTGACCTGCGCTGCGATCTGCGGGGTCGCATCGAGATCGTCCTGGCAGAGGTTCTGAACAATATTGTCGAACATGCCTATGCCGAGCGGCAGGGCGAAATCACGATCGAGGTCTCGAAAGGGCCGGCCGGGATCGGGTGCCGCATCCTCGACACCGGCGCCGCGATGCCGGGCCTCGCCTTGCCGGAGGGCACGCTGGCCCCTCACGATCCCGACGATTTGCCAGAGGGGGGATTCGGCTGGTTCCTGATCCGCAGCCTGACCGAGGATCTGCGCTACAGGCGGCAAAGCGGGATGAACGAACTGAGCTTCCGCCTGCCGGAAACAATGTGTTCCTGATCCTGCCATTGGGCGCGCTGCGGCCACTATGCCGCAAAAGCACCGCAATTCGCCCGAATTGCCGCCGCATCGACGGGACAATCTGGTCCGGTAGCTGCATAAGGCTTCCCTCGGCGCCGCGAAGAATGCCCCCACCCAGATCGTGGCGCCGAGGCTCTTCCCCCATTCCCGAACCCGTCCTAGTCTCGGTGTAACAGGGGGAAAGATCATGCGCGACTTCCAGCTTCCGGGCCGCTCGGCCGTGTTTGCCAGCAACGGGCTTTGCGCGACTTCCCATCCCCTTGCGGCCAAGATCGCCATCGACATCCTGCAAGCAGGCGGCACGGCGGCTGATGCTGCCGTGGCGGGCGCTGCCCTTTTGGGCATTTGCGAGCCGCAAATGACCGGTATTGGCGGCGATTGCTTCGTGCTGGTCAAACCCGCCGGGTCCGAGCGGGTGATCGGCATGAATGGCTCTGGCCGGGCGCCGGTTGGGCTCGATGCCGCCGCGCTGCGCGCCCGGGGCCTGACCCGGATGCCGATCCATGGCATCGAGACGGTCACCATGCCCGGCGCGATCGACGCGTTTTGCACCCTGCATGCCGCGCATGGGCGCCTGGCGCTGGATCAGGTTCTGGCCCCCGCCATCCACTATGCCGAGGAAGGCGTTCCCGTCGCGCCGCGTGTCGCCGCCGACTGGGCAGAGGATGCCGCCGTGCTGCAAGGCGATGCGCGGCGCGATTACCTGCTGGACGGGGCGGTGCCACAGATCGGCCAGATGTTCCGCGCGCCCGGCCAAGCCGAGGTCTGGCGCCGCATCGCCCGCGAGGGTCGTGCCGGGTTTTACGAGGGCGAGGTGGCCGAGGACATAATCACCTCGCTGCGCGCCCTTGGCGGCCCGCATGATCTGGCTGATCTTGCCGGCGTGAAGGCCGAATGGACCGATCCGATCTCCGCCCCCTATCAAGGCGTCGAGCTGATCGAGCATCCGCCCAACGGACAGGGCGCCACGGCGCTGCTGATGCTGAACATCCTCGAGCATTTTGACCTCAGCGCGCTGCCCCCCCCTCGGCCCGGCCCGCGCCCATCTGGAGGCCGAGGCGGCCAAGCTGGCCTATGACGCCCGCAACCGCTTTATCGCCGAGGGCACAGCGCGGCTGTACCACATGCTGTCACCCGAAACCGCCGCGCAGCTGGCGGCCCTGATCAACCCGAAACGCGCCCTGCCCGACCCGGCTCCGCTGACAGAAAGCATCCACAAGGATACCGTCTACATCACCGTCGTAGACCGCGACCGCATGGCCGTTTCGCTGATTTATTCGATTTTCTGGGGGTTTGGCTCTGGCCTTGCCTCGCAGAAATTCGGCATCCTGTTCCAGAACCGCGGCGCGGGATTTTCGCTGATCCCGGGCCACCCGAATGAGGCGGGTGGCGGCAAACGCCCGATGCACACCATCATCCCCGGCATGCTGGCCGAAGGCGGCCGCACCAGCATGCCCTTTGGCGTCATGGGCGGCGCCTATCAGCCCTGCGGCCATGCGCGCCTGATCACCAATCTGACCGATTGCGGCATGGATCTGCAAAGCGCGATTGACGCCCCGCGCTGCTTCTGCGGCCCCGAAGGCTTCAAGATCGAGCGCGGCTATCCCCTTGAAATCGTGCAAGACTTGATAGATCTCGGCCACCCTGCCCGCCTCAGCGACGAGCCTTTGGGCGGCGCGCAGGCCATCCGCATCCGCGCCGATGGCGTGCTGGAGGGCGCCTCTGACCCGCGCAAGGATGGCTGCGCCCTCGGGTATTGAAAGGGTCAGTTCAGCTGAAACTGCAAGGGGTAGATGCCGTCCTCGAAATCACCGAACAAATCGCCCAGATCCGGGTGATCGACCGGCTCTCCCGTATCGTCGGGCACCAGATTTTGCTCCGACACATAGGCGACGTAATAGCTTTGGTCGTTTTCGGCCAGCAGGTGATAGAAGGGCTGATCGCGGCTGGGGCGACTGTCCTCCGGGATGGCGGCATACCATTCCTCGGTGTTCGAGAACATGGCGTCCACGTCAAACACGACCCCGCGAAAGGGGTGCTTGCGGTGCCGCAGCACCTGCCCGAGATGGTATTTGGCTTGCGTTTTCAGCATTTGATCGTCCCCCAAGCGTTTACTACCGCTTTCCGGCCATGCCGTCCATCAGCGCAGGGGTGATTCGGGGGAAACAGTCTGGTGCGCTGATTCGACAAATTCGGCGAAACCTCGCGCAAATCTGATGCGCCAGCCATTCCCCCGCGCGCCGAATTGCCCTATCCTGCGCAGCAATAACAAGAGACACGCGAGGGGCAAATGAGCAGGTTTCTCCGTGCGTCGATCCTTCTTCTGTTGCTGGCCTCCTGTGGGGGCGGCGGCAAGTTCTCGGCGCCCCGCAATCTGGACGACGCTTGTGCGCTTCTGCGCGAGCGGCCTGAATATTACCGGGCCATGAAGGCGACCGAACGTCGCTGGGGCATTCCGGTGCATGTGCAGATGGCGACGATCCATCAGGAAAGCAAATTCATCGGCAATGCGAAAACCCCGCATCGTTTTGTGCTGGGCATCATTCCGATGGGCCGCCAAAGCACCGCCTATGGCTATAGTCAGGCGCTGGATGGCACCTGGGAGGAGTACCAGCAGGAAACCGGCAATCGCAGCGCCCGCCGCGACCGCATCGAGGATGCCACCGATTTCATGGGCTGGTATATGGATGGCACTGAAAAGGGTCTTGGCGTCTCGAAATACGACGCGCGCAGTCAGTATCTGGCCTATCACGAGGGCCGCACCGGCTTTGCCAATGGCAGCTACAATGCAAAGGCCTGGCTGGTGGATGTCGCCGACCGCGTGGGCAGCCGGTCCGAGACCTATCGCAGCCAGCTGAGCGCCTGCGGGAGATAACCCCGCAGGACCAAGGGCTTACTTGCGGCGGGCGATTTCGGCCTCGATGGTGAAGGTGGAGGGCTTATACTCCTTCCCCTTCACCATATCGCCCAGAATGACCGTGGTTTCATTGCCGGAATCATCGCGGATCACCCATTGCCGCAGCTCGACTGGGCTGTTGGTGAACACCAACTCGATGGAGCCATATTCCGGGTGTTCCGGGTCTTGCGCCCTGACCACCGTCTTGTTGCCATCCTGCTTGTGCCCCACCACCATCTTGGCGCGGCCAAGGTCGATATTGGCGCCCAGGATCAGGTTCAAGGGCGTGCGCTTCAGCGGGTATTGCTCGGGCGGCTGGTTCGATTTGCCATCAAATACCGCCACCTGCCCGGCCGAGGCCAGCACGAGGTTACGATCCGGCGGCGCATATTCAAACCGAACCCGGTTGGGCCGGTGAATGAAGATGCGCCCGGTGCTGATCGAGCCATCGCCATTCACTTGCGTAAACTCCGCCTCGGCGGTTTTCAGCGCGTTCAGATATTTGGAAATCGCGGCAAG
>NZ_JAEULU010000032.1 GCF_016792925.1 Gemmobacter sp. | reverse complement strand
TCTTTGCCCTTTTTCTGTCTAAAAATATCCTCGGGGGTGCGGGGGCGAAGCGCCCCGCTGCGACGCGAGACAAACGCGGAACGCGCGCAGGCGCAGGCGCGATTTTACGCCTTGGCGCGAGGCTGGCAGGCCATCCCTGCGGAGCCTCGCCATGCGCATCACCAATTGCCACACCCATACTTTCACCGATGCCCATATCCCGGCGCGCTATCCACATTGGGGGCTGATGCCGTTCAAACGTGCGCCGGGGCTGGTGAAGGGCTTGGCTTTCGCCGCGCGGCTGCTGGGGCAGGAGGGGGCGGCGGCCAGCCTGCGCCGCCTGCACCGGTTCCAGCAGGAGGCGCGGCTGCCCGCGCAGGCTGACATTTTTGCGCAACTGGTGGCGCAATATCCGCGCGGCACTCGCTTCGTGGTCTTGCCGATGCAGATGGCCGGCATGGGGCAGGGGGCGTGCCGCGCGAGCCTGGCCCAGCAGCATGACGAGCTGGCCGAGATGGCCCGCGCCTGGCCCGGCCTCGTAATCCCCTTTGCCACCTGCGACCCGCGCCTGCCCGGCGCGGCAGAGGAGGTGCGGCGCTGCATCGAGGAGCTGGGGTTCCGGGGCTTGAAACTCTATCCCCGTCTGGGCTTTGCCCCCGATCACCCGGTGCTGATGCGCGAGGTCTACCCGCGGCTGAATGACCGCGGCCTCGCCCTCGTCTCGCATTGCTCGCGCGGGGGCGTCACCGGCAATGTGACGCGCGCCGATGCCGATGCCTTTTCGCATCCCATGGCTTTTGCCCCGGTGCTGCGCGCCTTTCCGCGGCTTCAGGTCAATCTGGCGCATATGGGCGGGCAATGCGATTGGGAGGCCTATATCACCGAGGGGCTGAACCCTTATGACCCCCATGCCCGCGCCCGGAACTTTCTGGTCACCCTGCGCGAGATGATCGAATCGGGCGATTTTCCGAACCTCTGGACCGATGTGTCCTATACCCTGTTCCAGTCCGAGGCCTTCCTGCCCTTCCTGCGCCTGTTCCTTGACCATCCGCGCCTGCGCGCACGCACTCTGTTCGGCTCGGATTTCTACATGACGCGGCAGGAGGAGCTGTCGGAACGCGCCGTCGCGGTGCGGCTGCGCGCGGGCCTGGGCGAGGCGCTGTTCCGGCAGATCGCCGAGACCAACCCGGAAGCCTGGCTGGGCGAGGGCTGAGGCGCCTCTGGACTTCGCGCCCCCCAAGCCCGATATAGAGGGCATGTCCCTGCCACCCGGATTCCTTGATGAGCTTCGCAACCGCGTCACGCTCTCCAGCGTGGTCGGCCGCAAGGTCACATGGGACATGCGCAAATCCAATCAGGCCAAGGGCGATTTCTGGGCGCCTTGCCCCTTCCATCAGGAAAAATCCGCCTCGTTCCATGTCGATGACCGCAAGGGGTTTTATTACTGCTTCGGCTGCCATGCGAAGGGCGATGCGCTGGGGTTCCTGAAAGAGTCCGAAAACCTGTCCTTCATGGAGGCGGTGGAGATGCTGGCCCGCGAGGCTGGCATGCAGATGCCCGCCCGCGACCCGCAGGCGGCGCAAAAGGCCGACCGCCGCACCCAATTGGCCGAGGTGATGGAGGAGGTGGTGAAATTCTACCGCCTGCAATATCGCGCCGGTTCCGGGCAGATGGCGCGCGAGTATGTCGGGCAAAAGCGCCGCCTGTCGGATCAGGCGCAAGACCGCTGGGAGATCGGCTGGGCGCCTGACAGCCGCAACGCGCTGCTGAACACCCTCAAGGGCAAGGGCGTGCCGCCCGATCTGATGGTCGCCACCGGCATGATCGCCAAGGGCGAGGATGGCAGCCTTTATGACCGCTTCCGCGCCCGGGTGATCTTTCCGATCCGCGATGCGCGCGGCCGCGCCATCAGCCTCGGCGGCCGCTCGCTCGACCCCAACGCCCGCGCCAAATACCTCAACGGCCCCGAGACCGAGCTGTTCGACAAGGGGCGCAACCTGTTCAACCATGCCCCCGCGCGCGAGGCGGCGGGCAAGGGCCGCCCGCTCATCGTGGGCGAGGGCTATATGGATGTGATCGCCATGGTGGAGGCGGGCTTTCCCGCCGCCGTGGCGCCGCTTGGCACCGCGATCACCGAAGATCAGCTGCGCCTGATGTGGCGCATCAGCCCCGAGCCGATCATCACGCTGGATGGCGACACCGCAGGCCAGCGCGCCGCGCTGCGGGTGATCGACCTGGCGCTGCCGCTGCTGGAGGCGGGGCAGGGCCTGCGCTTTGCGGTGCTGCCGCAGGGGCTCGACCCCGATGACCTCTTGAAACAGAAGGGCGCGCCCGCGCTGCAAGAGGTGCTGGATCAGGCGCTGCCCATGGTGACACTGCTGTGGAAGCGCGAGACCGAGGGGCAGGATTTCGACAGCCCCGAACGCAAGGCCGCGCTGGACAAACGCCTGCGCGCGGCGCTGGCCCGGATTCAGGACCCCTCGATCCGCAGCCATTACGGCGAAGACATCAAGGAATTGCGCTGGTCGCTGTTCCGCCGGGGCCGCCGCCCCGCCCGCGACCCCGAGCGCCCCTTTGGCGCGCCGGGTGGCTTTCGTCCCGCAGGCGGGCGCGGCAGCCGTGGCGGGGCGGGCTTTGGTCAGCGCTTTCAGGCGGTGGAGCCGGTGGCGACCACGCTGTCCTCCATGCTGGCCACCAGCGCCGAGGAAGATGGCATCCTGCGGCTGCGCCTTTCGGTGGTGCTGGCGACGCTTTGCCTTTATCCGCAATTGATCGACCGGCATGAAAGCCAGATCGAACGGCTGGTGGTGCAAGACCCCGCCCATCGCCATTTGCGGCAGGTGGTGCTGGTCCATGCTCATGACGCCGACCCCGACACCTGCGCCACCCGTCTGGCGCGCGCGGCGGGCGAGGCCCTTGAAACCCTGCTGGCCGATCCCCAAATCCGCATCCAGCCGCATATCCTGCGCCGGGGCGATGCCGATTGCGCCGAGAAATGCGTGGCGATGGAACTGGCCAAATTGCTGGCGCAATGGGGCGCCGAGGCCGAGCTGCGCGACGCCGCCGAGGAAATCGGCGGGCTGGCCGATGAGGGCCTCACCTGGCGCGTCAGTCAGGCCGCCCGCGCCGTGGCCGATGCCGAAAAAGGCCCCGAAGCCGCCCGCGCCGAAGGCGTGGTGGCGCCCAACGGGGTCGAACTGGACCGGGACGAGCTGGATCACGCCAAGCGCACCTGGGACAGCATAGATTTCACCCGGGGGGGGAAGGCCAGAAAATAGCGGCTCTCACCGAGCCAAAATCGCACCCCCCGTTGCACTCCGGCGCGGATGGGCGCACGCACCCCCCTTGCCCTTCCTTGATTCGCAGGGTTGATTCGATTTCGACGCAGGTGATTCGGATTTCGCATCCGCCGCACCCGCCCCAGACGCCCGACGCCCACCAGACGCCCTCCAGGAGCTCCCATGGTCAAAGACACCGACGACGGCAAACCCGAGGATCAGGAAGCTGATGTCTCGCTCGATATGAGCCAGGCCGCCGTCAAGCGCATGATCGCCGATGCCCGCGAGCGCGGCTATATCACCTATGACCAGCTGAACGCGGTGCTGCCGCCGGAAAGCGCCTCCTCGGAACAGATCGAGGATGTCATGGCGATGCTGTCGGAAATGGGCATCAACGTGGTCGAGAATGACGAGGCCGAAGAGGGCGAAACCGGCGGCGAGCTGGTCGAGCAGGCCTCCGGCTCGCGCGAGGTGGCGCTGGCGGGCGCGGCGGCGGAAACGCTTGACCGCACCGACGATCCGGTGCGGATGTATCTGCGCGAGATGGGCAGCGTCGAACTCCTGTCGCGCGAGGGCGAGATCGCCATCGCCAAGCGCATCGAGGCCGGCCGCAACACCATGATTGCGGGCCTTTGCGAAAGCCCGCTGACCTTTCAGGCCATCACCATCTGGCGCGACGAACTTTTGTCGGAAGACATTCTGCTGCGCGACGTGATCGACCTGGAGGCCACCTTTGGCCGCAGCCTGGACGGTGACGAGGAGATGGGCGGGCTGGAGGAGGTCGATATGGCCTCCGCCGCGCCCTCGGCCCCGCGCCGCACCTCTGCCGAGCCGGAGCTGGATGCCGACGGCAACCCGATCAGCCGCGCCGAGGATGACGACGAGGATGACGAGGCCTCGAACATGTCGCTGGCCGCGATGGAAAACGCCCTGCGCCCCAAGGTGCTGGAGACGCTGGAACGCATCGCGCTGGATTACGAGACGCTCTCCGACATGCAGGACCGCCGGATGAGCGCCACCATGAGCGGCACCGCCGCGCGCTTCACCGCCGATGAGGAAGCCACCTATCAGAAGCTGCGCTCGGAAGTGGTGCAGCTGGTGAACGAGCTGCATCTGAACAACAACCGGATCGAGGCGCTGATCGACCAGCTTTACGGCATCAACAAGCGCATCATGTCGATCAATTCGGGCATGGTGAAGCTGGCCGATGCCGCGCGCATCAACCGCCGCGAATTCATCGACGAATATCAGGGCTACGAGCTGGACCCGTCCTGGATCGACCGCATGGCCGCCAAATCCGGGCGCGGCTGGCAGACGCTGGTAGAGAAAAGCCGCGACAAGCTGGAAGAGCTGCGCAATGACATGATGCAGATCGGCCAATATGTCGGCGTGGACATCTCCGAATTCCGCCGCATCGTGCAGCAGGTCCAGAAGGGCGAGAAAGAGGCGCGGCAGGCCAAGAAGGAAATGGTCGAGGCCAACCTGCGTCTGGTGATCTCGATTGCCAAGAAATACACCAATCGCGGGTTGCAATTCCTGGATTTGATTCAGGAGGGCAACATCGGGCTGATGAAGGCGGTGGACAAGTTTGAATACCGCCGCGGCTACAAGTTCTCGACCTATGCGACCTGGTGGATCCGTCAGGCCATCACCCGCTCGATCGCCGATCAGGCCCGCACCATCCGCATTCCGGTGCATATGATCGAAACGATCAACAAGCTGGTGCGGACGGGGCGTCAGATGCTGCACGAGATCGGCCGCGAGCCGACCCCCGAGGAGCTGGCCGAAAAGCTGCAAATGCCGCTGGAAAAGGTGCGCAAGGTGATGAAAATCGCCAAGGAGCCGATTTCCTTGGAAACCCCGATTGGCGACGAGGAAGACAGCCAACTGGGCGATTTCATTCAGGACACCAACGCGATCCTGCCGCTGGACAGCGCCATTCAGGAAAACCTGAAGGAAACCACCACCCGCGTGCTGGCCTCGCTCACCCCGCGCGAGGAACGCGTGCTGCGCATGCGTTTCGGCATCGGCATGAACACCGATCACACGCTGGAGGAAGTGGGCCAACAGTTCAGCGTGACCCGCGAACGCATCCGCCAGATCGAGGCGAAAGCACTGCGGAAACTGAAACATCCCAGCCGCTCGCGCAAACTGCGGAGCTTCCTGGATCAGTGATGAAAAACGCCCCCGGAAGGGGGCGTTTTGCTTTTGGGGGCATGGCGTTTCCCCTCTCTCATACCGCAACGATGGCCGAGGCCATCGCCGAGGTCATGCGACATCGTTGCCACGTTTGGCCGGTGTAGTATGGCGCCGAAACGGTTTTGCCGGGCCGTTTCCACAGGGCCGGGGAAACGGGATGCGTTTTCTGATCCGTCCCCGGTTGACCGAGGCCATCGCCGAGGTCACGCGGCACCTTTGCCACGTTTGGGCCGGTGGCCCAAAGCCACCCGCCGGGCGGGCGCTGGCCTCGCGGTCACGGGCGGCGACGGCCTTGCACCGGCGTTTCCACATGGGCGGGGAAACGCGCCGCGTTTCCCGATCCGCCCATGCCAAAAGGCGCCATGCCCGCCCCGCACGCGCCATCGTGACCGCTGCGCCCTTACATCCTGCGGCTGAACGCGGTAGACTTGCGCCAAATCACCGAAAGGCCGTGCCCCATGTTCCGCTTTACCCTGCCGCTTGCTCTGACCCTTCTGGCCGCCCCCGCCATGGCCTTTACCACCACCCAGGGCGCGCGGGTCGAGGCGCGGGGGGACGGGTTCGAGGTGCTGGCCCAGCCCGGCCTCTCCGCCTCCATGGCCTTCTGCGCCGCGGGCACCTATGCCCAAAGCGTGCTGCGCCTGCCCGCCCATGCCCGCATCTGGCGCGCCTCCGCTCCGCCGCGCCGCGCGGGCCAGGGGGTCACCTTCACCACTTCCGCCGCCGCCAGCGCCGGCAAAACCGGCCTCTTCCTGTTCGGCGAGGATGACGGCTCGGTCAGCGTGGCTTTCGCCCAGTCGCTTTGCGCCAGCCAGCGCAGCCGCTTCTGGCGCTGACGCCCCTGCCGTCGGCCTGAGTCCGGCGCGCCACAGTTTTTCCCCCATATGCTGTGGCGCGAAATTGGCACTAGCCGAAACCTGCCCCCCTGCGCTAGGGTCTGTGGATAACTGGGGTCCGCCTTCAAGGAACCCCGGACACGAGGCAGACAGTCAGAAACAAAGGGGGACGGCCAATGCGCTGCCCATTCTGCGGCAATATCGACACCCAAGTGAAGGACTCGCGCCCGGCCGAGGATCACGTCTCGATCCGCCGCCGCCGCTTTTGCCCGGCCTGCGGGGGCCGCTTCACCACCTATGAGCGCGTTCAGCTGCGCGATCTGGTGGTGATCAAATCCTCCGGCAAGCGCGAGGATTTCGACCGCGACAAGCTGGAACGCTCCATCCGCATCGCCATGCAGAAACGCCCGATCGACCCCGAGCGCATCGACCAGATGATCTCCGGCATCGTGCGGCGGCTCGAATCCCTGGGCGAGACCGACATCCCCTCCCGCTCCATCGGGGAGATCGTGATGGAAAGCCTCGCGCGGATCGACACCGTGGCTTACGTGCGTTTTGCCAGCGTTTACAAGAACTTCCAGGCGGCAGACGATTTCGATAAATTCGTCTCCGAACTGCGCCCCGCGACGGGCCTGCCGGAAGAGTGAGCGATACCGACCATATGCGCACAGCCCTCGCCCTCGCGGCGCGGGGCTTGGGCAACACATGGCCAAACCCGGCGGTGGGCTGTGTGATCGTGACAAGCGGTTCCGGTGGGGGCCGCATAGTGGGGCGCGGCTGGACCCAACCGGGTGGCCGCCCCCACGCCGAACGCCGGGCGCTGGATCAGGCGGGGGAGGGGGCGCGTGGCGCCACCGCCTATGTGACGCTGGAACCTTGCGCCCATTTCGGCCATACGCCGCCCTGCGCGCTTGGCCTGATCGAGGCGGGGGTGGCCCGCGTCGTCACCGCCCTGACCGACCCGGACCCCCGCGTGGCGGGCAAGGGGCACACCATGCTGCGCGCGGCGGGCATCGCCGTCACCGAGGGCATTTGCGACCGCGAGGCGCGGCAGCTGAATGCCGGTTTCCTCAAGCGCATCGAACAGGGCTTGCCCTTTGTCACCCTGAAACTCGCCACCACGCTGGATGGCCGCATCGCCACCCAAAGCGGCGAAAGCCGCTGGATCACCGGCCCGCAATCCCGCCGCGCCGTCCATGCCATGCGGATGGCCCATGATGCCGTCATGGTCGGCTCCGGCACCGCCCTGGCCGATGACCCCGATCTCACCGTGCGCGAGATGGGCGCCACGCGCCAGCCCGTCCGCATCGTGATCGACAGCCGCTTGCGCCACAGGCCTGACAGTCGCCTGGGCCGCACGGCACGCGAAGTGCCGGTCTGGCTGATCCACACCGCCGCCGCGCCGGAACAAGCCCGCGCCGCATGGCGCGCCACCGGGGCCGAGCTGATCGAAGTTCCCGATCAGGCGGGCCATGCCGATCTCACCGCCGCCCTGCAAGCGCTCGCCGTGCGCGGCCTCACCCGCATCTTCTGCGAAGGCGGGGCCGATCTCGCCGCCGCGCTGATCCGCGCCCGGCTGGTGGATGAACTCGCCCAATTCACCGCAGGCGCCCTGATCGGTGCCGAGGGCCGCGCCGCCCTTGGCCCGCTCGCCCTCAGCGCCCTGTCAGAGGCTCCGCGCCTCACCCTTCTCACCACCCAAGCCCTCGGCCCCGATACGCTCAGCCTCTGGCGCACCTGACCTAGCTTTCATCTTGGCCCAAATATCCTGCGGGGGTGTGGGGGCGCAAAGCCCCCACTCTTTTACCGCCCCAAAATCGCCCGCGCGCATCTCTCGCCGATCATCATTGCGGGCGCATTGGTGTTCCCCGCAATCAGCGTCGGCATCACCGAGGCATCGGCCACCCGCAGCCCCTCGATGCCGCGCAGGCGCAGCCCCTCGGGCTCCACCACCGCCATGGCATCCACGCCCATCTTGCAGGTGCCGACCGGGTGATAGACGGTCAGCGCCTCGGCCCGCAGATAGGCGAGGATTTCCGCATCGCTTTGCACCCCCGGCCCCGGCAGCATCTCCACGCCCCCCAGCGCGGCAAAGGCCGGTGCCGTCAGGATGCGCCGCGCCAGCTTGATGCCCTCCACCAGCACATGCGCATCATGGGGGTCGCTGAAGAACCGATGGTCGATCTCCAGCGCCAGATTGGCGCCGTGCCGCGCCAGCCGCAGCTCGCCCACCGAACGGGGCCGCAGCACGCAGGTATGCATGGCAAAGCCATGGCCATATTCCACCAACCGCCCACGAGGACTGCGATAGCCCGGCACGAAATGGAACTGCACATCGGGTTCCGCATCCGCCAGCGGCGTGCGGGCAAAGCCCCCGGCCTCCACGTAATTCGTGGTCAGCATGCCGTTCCTCTGCACCAGATAGCGCAGCGGTGCCGCCATGAGGCGGGGCAGATTGCCCAGCGAAAGCCCCAGCGTCTCGCGGCTTTTTGACCGCAGCGTGATCATGCCATCCACATGGTCGCGCAGGTTCTGGCCGACCCCCGGCAGGTCATGCGCCACCTCGATCCCCGCCGCCCGCAGCGCCCGCCCCGGCCCGATGCCCGAGGCCATCAGGATCTGCGGCGAGCCAATGGCCCCCGCCGACAGCACCACCTCGCCCCGGCAGGGGATCACCCGCCCGTCGCGCAGCGCCACCCCGGTGACCCGCCGCCCCGCCAGCACCAGCCGCTCCACCTCGACCCCGGTCAGCACCGTCAGATTGCGCCGCGCCAGCGCCGGTTCCAGAAAGGCCTTGAAGGTGGACCAGCGCGTTGCCCGGTTCTGCGTCACGTCATAAATGCCCACGCCCTCTTGCGACGGGCCGTTGAAATCCGCGCTTTCGCGCAGGCCGACCTCCTCTGCCGCCCGCACAAAGCGCCGCGAGGCGGGGGAGGGGTCTTGCGGACGTTCCACCCGCAAGGGGCCTTCAAAACCGTGATAGGCGGGCGACTGGCCGTTCTGGTTGCCCTCCAGCGCCTTGAACACCGGCAGCACATCCGCCCATCCCCAGCCAGTGCAGCCCAGCGCGGCCCAATCGTCATAATCCCGCGCCGCACCCCGGATATAGACCATCGAATTGATCAGGCTCGATCCGCCCAACCCCTTGCCGCGATTGACCGGAATGCTGCGCCCGTTCAGCCCCGGCTGCGGCACGCCGACAAAGCCCCAATCGTAATGCGGCCGCCCATAAAGCGCGAGGATGCCCGCCGGCACCGTCACCTTCACCGAGCGCGGGCGGTGCCCGGCCTCGATCAGGCAGACCCGCCGCGCCGGATCGGCCGAGAGCCGGTTGGCCAGCACCGCCCCCGCCGATCCCGCCCCGATGATGATATAATCAAACCCGTCCATGCCCGCGCCCTTCCTGTGGCTGAAACAGCCTCCCGAAAGGGCAAGGGATCATCCAAAGCGCAGAGCCTAAAGCAGGATTTGCCAAAGCGGGGCTTAGGCGGCCCGGTCTGCCGGGCGACAAGCCGGCTCAATTCTCCTGTAACAACTGGTCCAGAATGCGCCCGGCCTCGGCCCCCGCCGCCTCCCTCGCGCGGCGTTTGGCGGCCTCTTCCAGCGTTTCGCCCGCGCGCGGCGTGACGCCCAGCTTTTCGGTCGCCAGCGCCTCCAGCCGCTCCTTCGCCAGCTTTTCGGCCCGCGCCGCCTCGGCCTTGGCGCGTTCCGAGGCCAGCCATTCCAGATCCAGCCGCACCTTGGGCACGGCCCATGGCCCCTTGATCAGCACCGGCACCACGCCGCCTTCGGCCAGCCGGGGCAACAGGCGATAATCCACCGTCCGCGCCCCCAGATCCACCGTGCCGGTGCCGCCCGCGCTGAAATGCTCGGCCACCAGCGCCATATCCTCGCTGCGCAGCACGCCGCCGTCGATCTGCGCCGTCACGCTCAGGCTGTCGAACAGCGTCTGCCGACCGGCGCCGACATAGCCGGGGTCCATGGTGCGCAACATGCCGCCCAGATCGAAGCCCGCAATCTCGCCCTTGGTCAGGCTCAACCCCGCCTCACCCTTCAGGCTGCGCATCATCGCATCCATCGAGGCCCCCACCCCCAACAGCTTCAGCCGGACCGAGCCGCGCCCGGCCAGACGCGGCACGCCCAGCATCTCGGCCAGCGCCGCCTGCACATCGGCCTCTGCCAGCGTCAGATCGACACTGGCCGACAGACCCTTGCGGGCATTCACCACCACCAGCCCGGTCAGCTTGCCGCCCCAGGCCTCGGCCTCGGTCAGGGTCAGCACCGCGCGGGCATCGTCCAGGTTCAGCCGCGCCCGCGTCGGCCCCAGATGGGCGGCGCCGATCTGCACCGATTGCGCCACCAGCGCCACCTCGGCATCCAGCGCCGAAAGGGCCGAGGCGTCAAAGGCCTCGGTCGGCCAACCTTCGTCCGGGGCACCCGCCTCGGCCTTGTCGCCCATCGGCCCAGCCCCCATCGGCAAAGCCCCCATTGGCAAAGCCAGCGTCTCGGTCGTCAGCCGCGCCACCAGCCGGGGCCGCACCTTGCCCGGCAGCCAGTCGATCTCGGCCGCGAGGCTGCGGCCATCGCTGACGATCTCCGCCCCGCGCAGATGCAGGCTGCGCTCGGGCGTATAGGTCACCCCCGCCTCCAGCGTCAGGCTTTCGGCGCCAAAGCCCTGCGGCAGCCGGGGCAGATCGCGCCCCGCCAGCGCGGCGAGGCTGGGCCGGTCATTCAGCGCCAGCGTGGCCGATCCCTCGGCCATCAGGGGCGCAAGGCTCGCGCGTCCGGTAAAGCCCGCGCTGTTGCCGCCCGAGGTCAGGCTCAGCGCCAGATCGGTCACCCGCCCCGCCATGGCATCCGCAAGGCTGGCCAGATCGGCGCGCAGCTCCAGCGGCTGCCCGCGCAACAGCGCCGTGCCGGTGACGCCCACCGGCCCCGCCAGATCGGGAATGGCGGTGGCAAGGTCGATGCCGGTCAGCGTGACATCCTGCCCCGCCGCCTGGTCGATAAAGCGCAGCTCGCCATCGCGCAGCCGCAAGGCATCCAGCGTGAAGACCGCAGGCGCGGCGCTGCCCCCTGCTGCGCTGCCCTCTGCGGCAGTGCCCTCCGCCGCCGCCCCGCCCATCTGCCAGTTCACCGCCCCCTTGGCGTCGCGCTCCAGCACCAGACGCGGCGCCGCCAGCTCGATCGCCGTGATATGCAATTCGCCATCCAGCAGGCCCAGCGGGTCAAGCCCGATGTCGATGCGCTCCGCCACCAGCATCTCGGGCGTGCTGCCCCACGGCGCATTGGCCAGCCGCACCGGCCCGGCGCTGACCCCCAGCACCGGCCAGAGCGTCACCCTCGCCCCCGGCGCGATCTCCAGCTTGCGGCCCGTCGCCGCCTCGAAGCGCCGCGCCGCCAGATCCAGCACGCCATCCTTCGGCATCAGAACCACCATGATGCCCAGCATCAGCAGCAGCATCACCAGCGATGCCAGCGCACGCACCAGCCAACGCATGTCGGTCTCCTGTTCTTGCCTGCTCTTTTGCCGCGAATCATGCCCTGCGCCCCGCCGCCGCGCAAGCCCGCCATTCTTCTGCGAAGAATGTGGGGGGCGCGCGCGCCCCCTCTGGGCCTTGCGGCCCATTCACCCCCTGCGGATATTTGGAAACAGATGAATGCCCGGAACGGATTTCATCTGTTCAAAAATATCCTCAGGGGGGAGGCTGCGCAGCAGACGGGGGGCGCGAGCGCCCCCCTCTCCCTGGGCCGCGCCTGCCGCCAAGCGCCCCCTTTGCCTCAAGGCGTTTCGCGGCTATAGCGGGCGGCATGAGCCAGAACCCGCCCAGCCTCCGCCCCGATCTTGCCCGCGCGCTTGTTCCAGACGAGCGCCGCGAGGGCCAACCCACCATCGGCATGGTCAGCCTGGGCTGCCCCAAGGCGCTGGTCGACAGCGAGCGCATCCTCACCCGGCTGCGCGCCGAAGGCTATGCGATCAGCCCCGATTACAAGGGCGCCGATGCGGTGATCGTCAACACCTGCGGGTTTCTCGACTCGGCCAAGGCCGAAAGCCTTGAGGCGATTGGCGAGGCGCTGCGCGAAAACGGCCGGGTTCTGGTGACGGGCTGCCTTGGCGCCGAGCCGGAATACATCACCGGCGCCCATCCCAAGGTGCTGGCCGTGACCGGCCCCCATCAGTATGAGGCGGTGCTGGACGCGGTCCATACCGCCGTGCCGCCCGCGCCCGATCCCTTTGTCGATCTTCTGCCGGCGACGGGGGTAAAGCTGACCCCCCGGCACTACAGCTATCTGAAGATTTCCGAAGGCTGCAATCACAAGTGCAAGTTCTGCATCATCCCCGACATGCGCGGCAGGCTGGTCAGCCGCCCCGCCCATGCCGTGCTGCGTGAGGCGGAAAAGCTGGTCGAGGCCGGGGTGAAGGAACTTCTGGTCATCTCGCAGGACACTTCGGCCTATGGGGTTGACCTCAAGCACGCCACCACCGCCGGCCGCGACGGGCGCGAACACCGCGCGCATATCACCGACCTTGCCCGCGATCTGGGCTCGCTCGGCGC
>NZ_JAEULU010000031.1 GCF_016792925.1 Gemmobacter sp. | reverse complement strand
CACCCCCGGGATATTTTCGCCAAGGTGAATATGCAAAGGGATGGGTTTGCAAAGTCGTTGGCTTTGCAAATCACTCTTCTGCAAAAAGCTCGCTTTGGCCCGACGGGTTTTCGTCCTCCTCATCGGAGCTTTGCAAGCTGCCCGGCAGCGGGCGGTTGTCGAGCAAGCCTGCCGCGCGCAGATCCTTGAGGCCCGGCAGATCGCGCGCGGATTCGAGGCCAAAATGATCAAGGAAGGTCTCGGTCACCACAAAGGTCACCGGACGGCCCGGCGTCATCCGGCGGCGGCCAAAGCGGATCCATTCCATTTCCAGCAATTGATCAATCGTGCCCCGGCTGACCGCGACCCCCCGGATTTCCTCGATTTCGGCGCGGGTGACCGGCTGGTGATAGGCGATGATGGCCAGCGTCTCGATGGCGGCGCGGCTGAGCTTGCGTTGCTCGACCACCTCTTTTTGCATCAGATGGCCGAGATCGGACGCAGTGCGGAAGGCCCAGGCCTCGCCCACCCGCACCACCCGCACGCCGCGCCCCTCATAGCGGCGGCGCAGATAGGCCAGCGCCTCGGCGGCATCGCAGCCATGCGGCAGGCGGCGCTCCAGCTCCGCCACCGTCATGGGGTCGGTCGCGGCAAACAGGATCGCCTCGACCATGCGCTCCTGCTCGGCGATCGGGGGGGCGTCGAACAGGCTTTGCTCGCGTTCGGTCATTCCGGCCTCCGCTCGGGCGCGGCGATCTGGATCGGCGCGAAGGTCTCGCCCTGCCGGATGCGGATCTGGCCGCGTTTGGCCATTTCCAGAATCGCCGCGAAATGCGCGGCGACCGAGGAGCGGCGGCGCATCGGCTGCGCATCCCAGCCCTCGGGCATCCAGCTTTCCAGATCGGACCAATCGCCCAGATAGCCCAGCAGGCCACGCATCCGCTCCAGCGCCTGTTCCATGGTGAACACGTCGTGGCGATCCATCACGAAGGGGCGGAATTCGTCCTTGGTGCGGATGCGGGCATAGGCGCGCATCAGGTCGATCAGCGAGGCGCTATACATCACCTTGCGCGCGCGGGTGACCTCCTCCGGCGCGCCACGGGCGAAGAAATCGCGTCCACGCTGGTCGCGCGCCATCAGCCGCGCAGCCGCATCGCGCATGGCGGCCAGCCGTTCGAGCTGGAAGGCCAGGTGCGCGGCGAGATCCTCGGCCGAGGGGCCTTCGTCGCTGGGATCGGGCGGCAACAGCAGGCGCGATTTCAGATAGGCGAGCCAAGCCGCCATCACCAGATAATCGGCGGCCAGTTCGATCCGCAAGGCCTTGGCCTGATTGACAAACAACATGTATTGCTCGGCCAGTTGCAGCACCGAGATGCGCCGCAGATCCACCTTCTGCGTGCGCGACAGCGACAGCAGCAGGTCCAGCGGTCCTTCAAATCCGTCTACATCGACGATCAGCGCCTCGGCGGCCAGACGGTCGCTGACCGTTTGGCCCTGCTGTTCCTCGACCCAGTCGCGGTCAGACATGAGCGCCGATCAGCGCGTCATGCTCGGCGCGCAACAGGGCCAGATCGGCGGGCTCCGGCGGGCGACGGGCGGCAAGGGCGGCGTCGATCCGGGGTTGCGACAGGCGACCCGAGACCTTGGCGGTGGCGGCAAATTCTTCCAGCGTGCCCTTGCAATGCAGCGCCAGATCGCAGCCGGCCGCCATGGCGCGCGCCGCACGCTCCTCTACCGTGCCGGACAGCGCCTGCATGTTCAGATCATCGGTCATGATCAGACCGCCAAAGCCGATTTCCTCGCGCAGGACCCGCATCATCGGGGCGGAACAGGTGGCGGGCTGATCGTCAAAGGCGGAAAACACGATATGGGCGGTCATGGCCAGCGGCAGGTCGTTCAGCGCGCGGAAGGCGGCGAAATCGCTGTGGCGAAGCGTTTCGGCATCTGTGGTGACGCTGGGCAGATGGTGGTGGGTGTCGGCATTGGCGCGGCCATGGCCGGGCATATGCTTCACCACCGGCAGCACGCCGCCCGCCAGATGGCCCTCTGCCGTGGCGCGGCCCATGGCAATCACTGTGGCCAGATCGGTGCCATAGCAACGATTGTGCAGGAAAGGATGGGTGACATCGGTCGCAATATCGAGGCAAGGGGCGCAATTGCCGTCAATACCCACGGCCATCAATTCGGCGGCGATCAGACGCGCGCGCAGCCACATCATGCGGGCCGCCCCCTCGCCTGCCGCGCGCTCGGCCACCAGCGGCGGCAGCCATTCGGCCCAATGCGGCGCGCGCAGGCGTTGCACCCGCCCGCCCTCCTGATCGACGAAAACCGGCGCGTTCCAGCCGACGCTCTCGCGCAGATCGCCGGTCAGGCGGCGCAATTGCGCGGGCGTTTCGACATTGCGCGCAAAGAGGATGAAGCCGAACGGGTCGGCCTCGCGGTAAAAGGCGCGCTCATCGGGTGAAAGCGCCAGCCCCTCCACCCCCAGGATCGTGGCGCCCCGGCTCATCGCAGGGTCACCGGGATGCAATCGGTGCTTTCGGCGGTGAGGGCCGAGCAGAAGCGGCGGGCGTCGGCCTCATCGGCAAAGCCCTCGGCGCGCAGGCGGTAAAAGGTGCGCCCGCCGCTGGTGGCCGATTGGATGACGCGGCCCTTGCCCGCCATCAGCTCGCCGAATTGCCCGGCGATCCTGTCCCAAGCGGCGCGGGCCTCATCCTCGGTGTCAAAGGCGCCGAATTGCACCAGCCGCGTGCCTGCGGCAAGCGCGGTCGCGTCCACCTCGCGGCTGGCGGTTTGCAGGGCGGCGGCCACGGCGGCATCGGTGCCGCTCGGGCTTGCCACGGCCCTGCCCGCAGGCCGCGCCAGCGGGCGCAGCGAAGTGCCAAGACCGCCCGGCACCACCGGAGCATCCGCCACGGGAGTTTCGGCACTGGGCGCCTCGGAAAGCGGCGCCGCCCCCGCGGCAAGGCTGTCGGCCAGCGCCAGCACATCGGCTGTGGCGCTGATCTCGGGCGAGGCGCCCAAGGGCGCCACGGTGGTCAGCGGGTCCAGCGGCAGGTCGGCGGCGGCCTGCTCGGGCAAGGCGGCGGGTTCTTGCGGCACCGGCGCCAGCAAGGCTGCGGGCGGTTGCGGGGCCAGACCCGGCGCGTCTTCCTCTGCCAGATCCACCGCGCGCGGCGCCAGAATGATTTCCTCGGGCAAGGGTGTGGCAGCGCCGACAGCGGCCACATCATTCACCGACAGGCCCTGATGCGCCGTGACCGCGCCACCCGGATTTTCCGGGGCCACGCGCATCGGCCCTTCCATCGCCTTGATGACGGGTATGCCCACGACATTGCGCACGGCAATCTTGTAGCCCCACCAGCCCGCACCAAGGGCGAGGCCCAGAGACATGATCCCGCCCGCCATCGTCACAAAGCTGCGGCGGCGCGGTGCTGCGGCATGGCCATCATAGCCCGCCGCTGCGTAACGGTCATAGTTCAACTCTGCCATGTTCTGCCCCATGGGTGCCGGGCTTGCGCCCCGCCGGTCTGCCTGTTCCTCCCGGCGGGGCGCCATTTTCAGCGCATTTCCTCAACCGGGGTGACGCCCAGAATAGCAAGACCGGCGCAAATCACAACGCCCACGGCGCGGGCGAGGCCGATTTTCGCCTGCGTCACGCCCGCATCCTCCTGCACAAAGCGCAAGGCAGGCTCGTCATTGCCGCGATTCCACAGCCCGTGCAGGTCGGAGGCCAGCTCATAGAGGTAGAAGGCCACCCGATGCGGCTCGTTGCCTTTGGCGGCGATCTCGACCAGACGCGGCCATTCGGCCAGCTTGCCGATCAACGCCAGCTCTGCCGGATGGCCGAGCTGCGACAGATCGGCCCCGGCCAGCGCCGCATCCTCGACCGCCACGCCCGCCTCGCGCGCCTTGCGCAGCACCGAATTGATACGGGCATTGGCATATTGGACGTAGAAAACCGGGTTGTCCTTCGACTGTTCCATCACCTTGTCAAAGTCGAAATCCAGCGCCATGTCATTCTTGCGCGTCAGCATGACAAAGCGGGTGACATCGGCGCCCACCTCTTCAACCACATCGCGCAAGGTCACGAAGGTGCCCGCGCGTTTCGACATCTTGAAGGGCTCGCCATTCTTGAACAGCTTCACCAGCTGGATCAGCTTGATGTCCAGCGGCACGCGGCCGCCCGACAGCGCCGAGACCGCCGCCTTCATCCGCTTGACATAGCCACCGTGATCGGCGCCGAAAATGTCGATCAGCTGATCGAAGCCGCGCTGCACCTTGTTGAAATGATAGGCAATATCGGGCGCGAAATAGGTCCAGCTGCCATCCGATTTCATCACCGGGCGATCCACGTCATCGCCATGCGCGGTGGAGCGGAACAGGGTCTGCTCGCGCGGCTCCCAATCCTCGGGGGTCGTGCCCTTCGGCGGTTCCAGCACGCCATCATAGATCAGATCCATGCCGCGCAAGGTTTCAATCGCGGCCTCGATCTGGCCGGTGCCATACAGCGCCTTCTCGCTGGAATAGACATCCATCCGCACGCCAAGCGCCGCCAGATCCTCGCGGATCATCGCCATCATCGCCTCGGTCGCGAATTCGCGCACATCCTCCAGCCAGACGGATTCGGGCTGGTCGATCAGGCTGGTGCCGTATTTCGCCTTCAGCGCTTCGCCCACCGGGATCAGATAGTCGCCGGGATACAGCCCCTCGCGGATTTCCGGCTCCAGCCCATTGGCCTCGCGGTAGCGCTCATAGGCGCTGCGGGCCAGCACATTGACCTGCGCGCCGCCATCATTGATGTAATATTCGCGCGTCACCTGCCAGCCCGCGAAGGCCAACAGGTTCGACAGCGCATCGCCCACCACCGCGCCGCGCACATGGCCCACATGCATCGGCCCGGTCGGGTTGGCGCTGACGAATTCCACATTCACCTTGGCCCCGGCCCCGAGCGTGGAGCGGCCATACTCGGCGCCCGTGGTCAGGATGGTCTGCACCAGATCCTGCCAGACGCCCGGCGCCAGACGCATATTGAGAAAGCCCGGCCCCGCCACCTCGGCGCTGACGATGCGCGGATCGGTGGCCAGGCGGGCGGCAAGCGCCTCGGCGATCACGCGCGGCTGTTGGCCTGCGGGCTTCGCCAGCACCATGGCGGCATTGGTCGCCATGTCGCCATGCGCGGGGTCACGCGGCGGCTCGACCGCGACGGCGCCCAGATCGAGGCCCGCAGGCAGCAGCCCGGCCTCGGTCATGGCGCCCAGTTCGGCGATCACAAGCTTGCGCAGTTCGGTGAACAGGTTCATCTCTCACGTCCTTCCTAGCCCTCCGGCTCTTGCCAGAGGGCGGAAGGCGGGTCAAGTTCGCGGCGTCGCAGGGGCCGGTTTCAGGAGAAAATGCAACCCGATGATCAGCGCCGCAAGGCCCCAGACCGGCAGCGGCGTGGCGCGCAGGGCCAGCATCCCCGCCGCGTAGCGGGGCGGGTCCAGAAAGGCGAGGCCGATCAGCGCGAAAATTCCCAGAACCGCAGCCGGGCGGATCGCGCGGTTCACCGCCTCGATGGCGCCGGGAAGCGCCGGATTGTCGGCCTCCTGCAAGAGATCGGCAATCCGCTTGAGGCGGGCGGTATCGCTCAGGAAATTCAGCCCCATGCCGCCACCCGCGTGCGGTGCTGCGTCTCGGTCAGGCGCAGTGAGGGCGAGATGAACTCCTCGGCCCGCAGGATCCAGCCGCCCTTGCCGCCATCGCGTCGGCGGCAATATTTGCGGCTGGAGGGGCGGGCATCGCCGAGGCTGTAATAATAATCCCGCCGCGCCACGCCATAGGCATCGGCCAGTTGCGGCACTTCGGCGGCAGCGCGATGCGCGGCAGCCAGCGTCTTGGGGCCCAGCTTGCCATCGGCGACCAGCGGCCAGCCCAACCGCGTCAGCAACCGCTGAAGGATGCGCACGGCATTGGCCCCGGCATTGACATACATGTCAAAGACCGAGGCTTGAATTTGCACCGGCAAATTTGCAATGCCGGGCTTTGCAAAGTAATCCGACAGGAAGATCTCGACCGCCTGCGCCGGGGTCAGGCGCCGCACATCGGCCGATGTCACCCGGCCATCGCCATCCAGATCGCGCCCCAGTCGGCGCAGCGTGTGGATGGTCACGCCATGCTGCGTGGCGCCGCCCGGGTCGTCGGGGTCATTCACATAGCCGCCCTCGCGGGCGACGATCTCTTCGGCAAGGTCGCGCACCGATTTCTCGCGCACAGTCTTCATGGCCAGCCCCTCTGCAAAGAGGTTCAGCCTGCCGCTGATCGGTTAACCCGGCGGTAAGCCGGCGCGCGTTACGATCCGCTTTGATCCGGTTCCTGGTACACGCCTTGCTCTTTCAGCGCCTCCATGACCTCTTTCGGCATATAGCTTTCGTCATGTTTGGCGAGGATTTCGCTGGCCTCGAAAGTGCCATCCACCAGAACCCCGGTGCCGATCATGCCCTGCCCCTCCTTGAACAGGTCGGGCAGGACGCCGGTAAAGCGCACCGGCACCACCTCGGCGCCATCGGTCACGTTGAAACTGACCGTCTCGCCCTGCCCCCGCACAAGGCTGCCCGGCTCGACCAGACCGCCCAGCCGGAACACCTCGCCCGCCTCCGGCGGCTCGGCGATGACCTGCGCGGGCGCGCGGAAAAAGTTGATCCCGTCGCGCATCGCATAGCCGATCAACGCCGTCGATCCGGCCAGGGCGACAAAGGCCAGGGCCAGAATCTGGATGCGGCGGGTCTTTTTCAGGCCCTTCATGGTCGTCTCCTTACGGAAAGACGGGCGCGAGCATCAGCCCGGCGGTCTCCTCCAGCCCCAGCATCAGGTTTGCGTTCTGGATCGCCTGCCCCGAGGAGCCCTTGGTCAGGTTGTCCAGCACCGCCACCACCAGCGTGCGCCCCGGAATCCGGTCCGCGACGACACCGATATGGCACAAATTGGAGCCGCGAATATCGCGTGTCGAGGGGAGTGCGCCGAAAGGTAGCACCTCGATAAAGGGTTCCAGCGCATAGCGCGCCTCCAGCGCCGCCCAGCAGGCCTTCGCATCGCCCTTCACATAGACCGAAGCCAGAATGCCCCGGTTCATCGGCGCCAGATGCGGCGTGAATTGCACCAGCACCGGGCGCGCGGCAATCTTGCTGAATTCCTGATCGAATTCGCCCAGGTGGCGATGTTTGCCGCCTGCCGAATAGGCATAGGTGCCTTCCGAGAGTTCAGCATGCAGCAGGTTTTCCTTCAGCGACCGCCCGGCCCCGGAAACCCCACATTTCAGATCCAGCAGGATGTCGTCCAGATCAATGCAGCCCGCCTCGATCAGCGGGCGCAGCGCATATTGCCCCGTCGCGGCATTGCAACCGGTGCCCGCGCAAAGCCGCGCGGCGCGGATCTCCTCGCGGTAAAACTCGGTCAGGCCATAGACCGCCTCGGATTGCAAATCCGGTGCGGCATGGGGCTGGCCATACCATTTTTCGTATTCCGCCACGTCGCGCAGCCGGAAATCCGCCGAGAGATCGACGATCTTCAAATCCCGCGGCAATTCCTTGATCACCGCCTGGCTGGTGGCATGCGGCAGGGCGCAAAAGGCCAGATCGACTTTTGCAAAATCAATCTCGTCGATTTTGCAAAGCTTGGGCAGACTCAGATGCCGCAAAAACGGAAAGACCTCGGCCATGTCCAATCCGGCCTTGCGATCCGCCGACAGTGCCACGATCTGCATCTGCGGATGGCTGGCGATCAGGCGCACAAGTTCAGCCCCCGTATAGCCTGATGCCCCAAGGATCGCGATGCGCTTTTTCATGGTTCGCCCCTTTTGCCGATTTGCGCCCCTTCTTTGCGGCGCAAGGGGCAGCGATGCAAGAGGCTTTGGCGCTCAGGCCGCCTCGAACACGATCTGCCGGCGCAGGAATTGCGTCGCCTTGGACGACACATAGGCTGGGTCGCCCGTGGTCAGAAACTTCGACCGGGTGCCGCTGCCCAGGAATTCGGGCCGCCGCGCCAGATAGTCGCCCAGGCTTTCCGCCACCAGATTGGCCTGGCTGAACACCTTCACATCCGCGCCCAGCGATTCCTGAAAGGCCTTTTGCATCAAGGGGTAATGGGTGCAGCCCAGAATGGCCGCCTGCGGTTGCGGCATGCGGCGTTTCAGGCTTTCGACATGGCTGCGCACCAAGGCCTCGGCCAGAATCTCATCGCCCTGCTCGATCGCATCGACGACACCGCCGCAGGGCTGCGCCTCGACATCGACGCCGATGGCGCGGAAGGCCAGTTCGCGCTGGAAAGCGCGGCTCGCCACCGTCGCGGGCGTGGCAAACAGTGCCACATGTTTCACCGAGACCTCGCGCGGCGGCGAGTTGTCGCCCCATTGCCGCTCGGTCAGCGCCTCGATCAGCGGCACGAACACGCCCAGCACGCGCTTGTTCGGCGGGAGCCAGGTTTCCTGGATCCGCTTCAGCGCCGCTGCCGAGGCCGTGTTGCAGGCGAGGATCACCAGATCGCAGCCCTCATCCCACAGGCGCTCGGTCGCGGCACAGGTCAGGTTGAAAATGTCATCATGCGTGCGCACGCCGTAAGGCGCATGGGCATTGTCGCCAAAATAGACAAAGGGCACATCGGGCAGTTTGCGGCTGACCGCATCCAGCACCGTAAGGCCGCCCAGACCTGAATCGAATACACCAACTGCCATCGCCTGCCCTCCCTCTGACGGGGTGATTTGGCAAAGCATACGCCCGGCGCGCGGCGGGGAAAAGCGCATATCGGCTTTGCAATGCGGCGCGGGGCGCTTTGCAAAGGGCCGGACGGTTTGCAAACCCGCCCGGCCCGCTTTGCAATTCAGGCCGCCAGCCGGGGCGCATCGCCCCCGGCCCGGATCAGCGCGATCAGCTCGGCCCGCCTTGCCGCGGCCTTGGCCGCATTGGCGGCCTTGACCGGGCCATAGCCCCGGATGGTCAGCGGCAGTTCCAGCAACTCGCGCAAGGCGGCTTCGGTGGCCGGGGTCAGCAGCGGCAGGCACGCGTCCAGATCAGCCTCGTATTCGGTGATCAGCGCGCGTTCCATCTTGCGCTCCGGGTGCCAGCCGAACGGGTCGAGTGCCGTGCCGCGCAGGCGCTTCATGCCCGCCAAAAGCCGGAACAGCGGCAAGATCCATGGCCCAAAGGCGCGCTTCTTCGGGCGGCCATCGGCGCCTTTGCCCGGCAGCACGGGCGGCGCCAGATGGAAGGTGGGCCGCAGGTCGCCGGTCATCTGTTCCTTTGCCCGATCCAGGGTTTGCAGATGCAGCTGCGCCACCTCGTATTCATCCTTATAGGCCAGCAGCTTGTGATAGCCCTTGGCAAGCGCCAGCCGCAGGCTGGCCGGGGCCGCGTTCACCCGCGCCAGATAGCGCGCGGCCAAGGCCTCGTTCTGCCAATCGCGCAGATGCGCGGCGCGGTAAGCCACCGGGTCCACCGGCGCAACCGGAACCGGCACCAGAAGGGCCTGCGCCTGATCGGGAAAAGCCTGTGCGAACCGGCCCAGATCGAAGGCGCGCAAATTCGCCTCCACCCCGGCGCCGTTCAGCCGCATCGCCTCGCGCAGCGCGGAGAGCGACAGCGGCACCAGCCCACCCTGCCAGGCCATACCCAGCAGAACCATGTTGGAATAGATCGAATCTCCCAGCATCACCCGGGCAAATTCAGAGGTGTCGAGAAAGCCCACGCCCTCGCGCAGGCGGGCCTGAAGCGCCACCCGCAAATCCTCGGTCGGGATGCGGAATTCGGTGTTGCGGGTAAATTCGCCGGTCACGATGTCATGATCATTGACCACGGCCCGGGTGCGCCCGCTGGTCATCAGGCCCAGCGTCTTGGCCCCGGCTGTCACCACCAGATCGCCGCCAATCACCGCGTCGGCCTCGCCGACGGCGACGCGGATGGCGGAAATATCGGCCGGATTTTCGGCGATGCGGCAATGGATATGCACTGCGCCGCCCTTCTGGGCGAGGCCCGCCATCTCCATCATGCCGGCGCCCTTGCCGTCCAGATGCGCGGCCATGGCGAGAATGGCGCCAATGGTCACCACGCCGGTGCCGCCGACCCCGGTGATGACGATATTATGGGTGCCCCGGATCGCGGGCAGCACGGGTTCGGGCAGATCGGGCAGCGTCAGCGCCCGTGCTTCGGCCTTGCGTGGCTTTGCGCCCTCCAGCGTCACGAAAGAGGGGCAGAAGCCTTGCACGCAAGAGAAATCCTTGTTGCACGAGCTTTGGTCGATGGCGCGTTTGCGGCCCAGCTCGGTCTCCACCGGCACGACCGAGACGCAGTTCGACTGCACACCGCAATCGCCGCAGCCCTCGCAGATGTCGGTGTTGATGAAGACCCGCCTGTCGATCTCGGGGAAGCTGCCCATCTTGCGGCGGCGGCGCTTTTCGGCGGCGCAGGTCTGCACATAGAGCAGCACCGTCACCCCCGGCACGGTGGCGAGGCGCTTTTGCACCGATTCCAGCGCATCGCGGGTGTAAATGCTGATGCCTGCGGGGAATTTCGACAGGTCGAGATTTTCCTTCGGGTCATGCACCAGCGCCAGTTCGCGCACGCCCATGGCCAGAACCTCGCGGGCGATGCGGCTGGGGGTCAGACCG
>NZ_JAEULU010000341.1 GCF_016792925.1 Gemmobacter sp. | reverse complement strand
CCATCTGTCTGTTCGGGCGGGCGCAGCCGCAGCCGCCCCGTCCTCAGCCGGGTCGGCAGCGCCATGATCCCGCCCCCTCAGCCCAGCTTGCGGATATAGGTCCAGGTTGGCACGCGGGAATTGCGCGCCACGCTGAAGGTCTCGGCATCGCCGAGATACTGGAACCCGGCATTGGTCAGCACCCGGGCCGACCCCGGATTGTCCTGAAACACCTCGGCAAAGATCGTGCGGTTCTTCTGCGGATTGGCCGCCACCAGCGCCCGCACCGCCTCCGAGGCGAAGCCCGTGTTCCAGAAGGCCGGCGCCACCCAATAGCCGATCTCGCTTTGATCGCGGTTGAACTTGCCCTCATCCATGCGCTTGAGGCTGATGACGCCCAGCACCTCGGCCAGCCCGGTGGCGCTGCCATCCAGCACCCAGACCGCTTCCTCGCCCTTGGGATTCATCGCGCGGGTGACGAAGTTTTCCGCCGCGCCCGGCGGCAGCGGATGCGGGATCGAACGGGTCGCCTCCGCCACGCGGCGGTCGCCCGCATACATGGCAAACAGCCCCGCGTCGGATTTTCGCACCGGGCGCAGGGTGAAGCGACCGGCGGTGATCACGCCGTCCACCATCTGCCCGAACCCCGCCATTGCGGCAAAATCCTGATCCTTGGCAATCACATCCAGCTTCATCGCTTCCCTCCATCGAAGCGCATGACCGGCGCGGCTGTCGCGCCAGACACGAACAAAGTCACAAACACGTCTTGGCCTGCCCAAGGCCAATTGGGGCCTCGGCCACATTCCTGCAAGGGCGAGGCCTCCCCGCCTTGCCCGATCCCGCCATTTTCGCCGCAAAGGCGGCGGAAATGAGGAAGGGGCCGGCCTTTCGGCCGACCCCCTGTTACAATTGAATTGTAACGGTTCGGCTTACTCAGCGGCTTCCGCGACCGGAAGAACCGAAATGAAGGTGCGACCCTTCAGGCCCTTCTTGAACGAAACCTTGCCGTCAACGGTGGCAAAGATCGTGTGATCGGTGCCCATGCCGACGCCATTGCCCGGGAAGAAGGTGGTGCCGCGCTGACGCACGATGATATTGCCCGGGATCGCTGCCTGACCGCCATAGAGCTTCACGCCCAGACGACGACCAGCCGAGTCACGACCGTTGCGCGAAGAACCGCCAGCTTTTTTATGTGCCATGGGGTGTTACTCCTTATTCCGCGGCTTTGGCGGCAGCGCCGCCATTATGGGCCGCGCGGCGCGCATCGGCGGTGCCGGTGGCGGCTGCAACGCCCGATTTCTCGGCGCCCGAGGCCAGCACTTCGGTCACGCGGAGCAGCGTCAGATGCTGACGGTGGCCCTTGGTGCGCTGCGAGCTGTGCTTGCGGCGACGCTTGACGAAGTGGATGACCTTGTCGCCCTTGATCTGGGCGATGACTTCGGCCTGAACGGCAGCGCCCGCAACGGTGGGCACGCCGACGGTGACGGTTTCGCCGCCCACCATCAGGATTTCGTTGAACTGGACTTTGTCACCAGCATTGGCCGCCAGCTTTTCAACGCGCAGGATGTCGCCAGCCTGCACCTTGTATTGCTTGCCGCCGGTTTTGAGGACCGCGAACATGGGTCTTTCCTTCCAGGTTTCCGCGTCTTTCGGCCCCTTCCCGTTGCCGGGGCGGCGTTCCGGGGGAAGCCCCCGCCTTCAAACAGCGCGCCCCGCAATCGGGACGATGTAAACAGAAAACCCCGGACAGACTCGGGGCCTGTTCAGGATGGGTGCTTATCGGGAAATGCCCCTCCCCTGTCAAGCCCGCAGTTCGCCCCCGCCCTTCCTGACACACCGGCCCCCCACCGCCCGCGACAGATGGATATTTAAGCCAAGATGAAACCCACTTCACCTTGGCTCAAATATCCATGCAACAGCAGCCCCCAGGCGGCCCGCCGTCAGCTTTGCGGGCCGTCCAGCAGGTCGATCAGATGCTGCATATCCTCGGGCATCGGCGCCTCGAATTGCAGCTCCTCGCCGGTGACCGGATGGATGAAGCCCAGCGTGGCGGCATGCAGCGCCTGACGCGGAAAGCCGTTCACCGCCTCTGCCGCCGCCGCGCCCACCACCTTGGCCGCCAGTCGGCGCTTGCCGCCATAGGTCTGGTCGCCCACGAGGCCATGGCCCGCATGGGCCATATGCACCCGGATCTGATGGGTGCGCCCGGTTTCCAGCCAGCATTCCACAAGGCTCACCACCGGCGCGGGCTCGGCGCCCCAATAGCCCACCACGCGGGCGCGGGTGATGGCATGGCGCCCCTCGTTCCACACCACCGCCTGCCGCTGCCGGTCGGTCTTGTGGCGCGCCAGATGGGTGGCGATGCGCAGGATGCCCCCGGTCTCGAAGCTGACGCCCTTGGTGCCACGCAGCCGCGGATCGGCGGCCGAGGGCATGCCATGCACCAGCGCGAGGTAATGGCGGTTCACCGTATGCGCCTCGAACTGCGCCGCGAGGCCCTGATGCGCCTTGTCGCTTTTGGCGACAACCAGCAGGCCCGAGGTGTCCTTGTCGATCCGATGCACGATGCCCGGCCGCCGCGCGCCCCCCACGCCCGACAGCGTATCGCCGCAATGATACAGCAGCGCATTGACCAGCGTGCCGCTCCACGAGCCGGGCGCCGGATGCACCACCATGCCGACCGGTTTGTTGATCACGATGAGGTCGGCATCCTCCCAGATCACCTCCAGCGGGATGTTTTCCGGCTGGGTGTCCAGCTCGACCACATGGTCGATGGTCAGCATATAGGTCTCGCCCTCGGTCACCTTCGTCTTGGAATCGGTGATGGCCACGCCCTCGCGCGTGACCTCGCCGCCCGCGATCATCTTCATCAGGCGCGAGCGCGACAGCGCCGCCTCCTCTGGCACAAAGGCCACCAATGCCTTATCCAGACGGTCGGGCGGGTCTTCACCGATCACCACGCGCAGGATGCCGTCATCGGTGTCTTCATCATCAAGGGAGCGGGTCATGGACGATACCTCGGAACAGCTGGAGCTGCCGCCCTCGCTGCGTTGGCTGAAATGGCTGGTGACGGCGCTGACCCTCACCCTGATTCTGGGCGTCATAACCATCGTGGGCCTGCTTGTCACGCGCCTGCCCCTGCCGGGCACCGCGATGGCACCGCCCACCCTTCCCGCACATCTGGCCCTGCCCGAAGGCACCACCCCCTATGCCTTCACCCATGGCACGGGCTGGGTGGCCGTGGTGACCACCGACAACCGCATCCTGATCTTCGACACCGCAGGCACCCTGACGCAGGAAGTGACGATCCAGCGCTGAGCCCGTGATGGCCAAGGCCGCACCGCCCCGCGCGTCCTGACCTCAGCTCACAATGGCCGAGGCCATCGCCTCGGTCACGCGGCACCGTTCCCACATCGGGCCGGTGGCCCGAAGCCACCGGCCAGCGCCCGCCGGGGCAGGCCCTGGCCTCTCGATGACTTGCTGAAACGGTCTTGCGGTCCCGCTCTCACAGGGCCGGGAAAACGCAGTACGTTTCCGGCTTCCGGCCCGTCTTATGGCCGAGGCCATTGCCGAGGTCATGTTGAAACATCAGCGAGTTCGGGCCGGTGGCCCGAAGCCACCGGCCAGCGCCCGCCCCGCCAGTGGCGGGCGCTTTGCACCCGCCGGGGCAGGCTCTGGCCTCTCGGTCACGGGCTGAGCCGGTCTTGCTGCCCGGATTCCA